>JBEVJH010000063.1:0-21315 GCA_040510355.1 Aestuariivirgaceae bacterium | reverse complement strand
ACGATCTTGTTGATCGTCTCGATCATGTGCACCGGGATGCGGATGGTGCGCGCCTGATCGGCGATCGAGCGGGTGATCGCCTGGCGGATCCACCAGGTGGCGTAGGTCGAGAACTTGTAGCCGCGGCGGTACTCGAATTTGTCGACGGCCTTCATCAGGCCGATATTGCCTTCCTGGATGAGGTCGAGAAACTGCAGGCCGCGATTGGTGTATTTCTTGGCGATCGAGATCACCAGGCGCAGATTGGCCTCGACCATCTCGCGCTTGGCCTGGCGGGCCTCGCGCTCGCCCTTCTGCACCATGTGCACGATGCGGCGGAACTCGGGGATCATCAGGCCGGTGTCGGAGGCGAGCGCGTGGATGTCGTCGCGCAGCCGCTTGATCAGGTCGCGCTCGGAGGAAATGAACTCCTTCCAGCCGTGCTTGGTCAGCCGGCCGACGCGGCGCGGCCAGTTGGGATCGAGCTCCTCGCCCTGATATTCGCGCAGGAACACGTCGCGCGGGACGCGATAGCTCTCGGCAAGGCGCATCAGCTTGCCTTCGAGCGAGATCAGCCTCTTGTTGATGTCGTAGAGCTGCTCGACCAGCGCCTCGACGCGGGCCTGGTTCAGCGACAGCGACTTGACGTCCTCGATGATCTCCTCGCGGAGCTTCCGGTAGCGGCGCGACTGCGACTGCGACAGCTCGGTCTTCTCGCCGACCTCCTGGTCCTGCAGCTTGCGCAGCGACTTGTAGGTCTTGGCGATGCGATCGAAGGTCTCGAGCACCCGCGGCTTGAGCTCGGCCTCCATGGCGGACAGCGAGACGTTCGCGTCCTCGTCGTCCTCCTCCGGCTCCTCCTCGATGCGGGGCGTGTCGAAATCCTCGGGGCTCAGCACGTCGCCATATTCGCCGCCGGGACGGCGACGCTGGGCCTCGGCGGCGCGGGCGCGGCGCTCGCGCGGATCGATCCGGCGGTTCTCGACGGGCGGCGGCGGGGCCGGCAGCTCCTCCTCGACCAGTCGCTCGGGTGCGGCCTTGGCGTCGGGCCCCGCATAGGTCGCCTCGAGATCGATGATGTCGCGAAGCAGGATCTTGCCTTCATTGAGCTCGTCGCGCCAGATGATGATGGCCTGGAAGGTCAGCGGCGATTCGCAAAGGCCGGAGATCATCGCCTCGCGGCCGGCCTCGATCCGCTTGGCGATGGCAATCTCGCCTTCGCGCGACAGGAGCTCGACCGAGCCCATCTCGCGCAGATACATGCGGACCGGGTCGTCGGTGCGGTCGACCGGCTCGGCGGTGCGCTCGACCTTCATGGGGAGATTCTCGGAAGCGCGCTCGGATTCCTCCGGCGGCTCCTCGGTAGGCTCCTCGTTCTCGACGACGTTGATGCCCATCTCGGTGAGCATCGCCATGGTGTCCTCGATCTGCTCGGATGACACCTCCTCGGAGGGAAGAACCTCGTTCAGCTCGTCATAGGTCACGTAGCCGCGCTGCTTGGCGAGCTTGATCATCCGCTTGACGGCGGCATCGGTAAGGTCGAGGAGCGGACTGTCCGAGGATTCGGCTGCCGGTTCAGGCGTGTCCCGTTCGTCGGAAGTCTCCGGTGCGACCTGCTCTTCCGCTTCGGGCTCGCGCATCTGAACTCTTGCCATCGTGTTTCAAATCCTCATTGTCGACGTCCGACGGTGGCGAAACACACCACGATTCGGTCTTTTCCATGCCCCCGCACAGGAATAGAAGCGTCCCGTTAATCCCACGCTAACGGTAAATGCGCGGACCGCCGATCACCTTCGGTGACCGCCGCCGCGTTCAGTCAAACTATGTGACAGGCCTCTGAGACCGCCCGGAAGCTGCCCCGAAGCCTTCGACCGCGACCTCAGTCCCGGCCGCCGAACGTAGCTCGTCGCGAATGTCATTGAGGCGGCGGAGATTTCCTTCCGTCGTGTCCTCTGCCAACACCCGCTCCGCGATCTTCAACTCCCGTTCCAGAGTAACCGTCTTGCGGTAGAGCGCCAGCATCTGGCTCAATCCCGTATCGGCGTCGGCCAACGCTGCGTCGGGAAGCACGAACCAGCTGTTCAGCCGGCTCGCCTGAGCCTCTATGCGGACGATTGCCGCCCCGTAACCCCTTGCCGAGAGGTGGTCACGGAGCTGTCGCCCGTCAAGCCCCTCATGCAAGGCCGCGATATCTATGATTTGCCGGCGCATCGAGTCAAGTTCGGGCGTGTCAAGCTCCAGCTCGCAGAGCGTGTCGAAATGGATCGAGATCAGCTCAGGGTGGTTGATCAACGCCAGGATGATGGTCCCCTCGCGGCGCTGACGGGCCGAATCGAGCCCGGCGCCCACCATTGCCTTGAGCTCGCGCGACACCACGTTCTGCATGGGAAAGCGTGGCTTGCGACCGGTTCGACGGTCGGCGGCCGGCGCCTGGTACCAGAGCTCCCGCAAGCGGCGGCGCATGTCGGCGAGATAGTGGGTGCGCACCGTCTGGTCGGCGATGCCGGCGCACTGGCCGAGAAGCTCGGTCTCGAAACGGGCCTTGCGCTCCGGCGTCAGGCGGTCATTGGCGTCGAGGGCGCGCCGCCACAGCATGTCGGCCAGTGGCTCGGACGCCTCGATTGCGGCGGCGAGCGCAGGCCCGCCACCGTTGCGCAGCAGATCGTCGGGATCCTGTCCTTCCGGCAGCAAGGCGATCTTCAGCGATTGGCCGGGGACCAGCAGCGGCAGCGCGAGGTCGACGGCGCGGTGGGCGGCGGCGATGCCGGCCTTGTCGCCGTCGAAGCAGAGAACGGGCTCGGGAGCGATCCTCCACAACATGGCGAGCTGCATGGCGGTGAGAGCCGTGCCGAGCGGCGCCACGGTTTCGGGGAAGCCGCCGCGGCACATGGCGATGACGTCCATGTAGCCCTCGACGGCGATGATGCGGCCGCGGTCGGCGGCGAACCGGCGCGCCTTGTCGAGATTGTAGAGGACCTCGCCCTTGTGAAAGAGCGGGGTCTCGGGCGAGTTCAGATATTTCGGCTGGACATCGGCGGAGAGCGTCCGGCCGCCGAATGCGATCACCCGGCCGCGGCCGTCGCGAATCGGAAAGATCAGGCGGTCGCGGAAGCGGTCGCGCGGCATGGCGATATCCTCGCCGGTGACGACCAGGCCGCCTTCGACCATCTGATCGAGCTCGATGCCGAGCCCGGCGAGGTGGGTGCGGAGCTCGTAGCGTCCGGCCGGCGCATAGCCGATGCCGAAGTCCTGGCTCACCGCCATCGGCAGGCCGCGATCGGCGAGGTAGCCACGGGCCTTGGCGCCGGGTGTCGCCTGCAGTTGATCGGCGAAGAACCGCGCGGCGTGGTCCATGACCTCATAGAGGCTGGCGCGGCGGCGCTCGCGCGCTGCCTCCTCGGGCGTGACCTGCGGCATTGGGAGACCGGCTTCGGCGGCCAGCCGCTCGACGGCCTCGGGAAAGGACAAGCCCTCCTTCTCGACCAGGAAGGTGAAGATGTCGCCCGATGCCTTGCAGCCGAAGCAATGATAGCGGCCCTTGCGGTCATCGGCATGGAAGGAAGCGGTCTTCTCGGAATGGAACGGGCAGCAGGCCCAGAAGTCGCCGCGCGCGGGGAGCGACTTGCGGCGATCCCACTGGACGCTGCGCGACACCACGGCCGAGACGTTGACCCGGGAGCGGATCGCTTCGAGGAAGGAAGGCGGGAATTTCATCGCGGCTTCAGCCCTGGAGCTTCGCCCTGACCGCCGGCCCGACGGTCGCGAAGTCCATGCGGCCGGTGTAGCGCTCCTTCAGATGGGCGATCACCCTGCCCATGTCCTTGACGCTTGCGGCCTGGGTGGCGGCGATCGCCTCCTCGATCGCCGCCTTGGTCTCGTCGGGCCCCAGCGGCTCGGGCATGAAGGAGCGAATGATCGCGATCTCGCCGCGCTCCTGCTCCGCCAGGTCCCGGCGGCCGGCCTGCTCATAGGCGGCAAACGAATCCTGGCGCTGCTTGATCATCTTGTTCAGCACTTCGAGAATCTGCGGGTCGCCGACACCGCTGTCCGGTCCGGCGGTGCGGTTCTCGATGTCGCGCTCCTTGATGGCGGCGTTGACCAGGCGCAGCGTCGACACCTTCAGCTTGTCGGCGGCCTTCATCGCCTGCTTCAGCTCGTCATTCAGCCTTTGACGGAGGGACATCGCAAAACCTCGTTCAGTGATTCGCGGCCCGATCTCAGGCCCGAAGATAGCGCCGGCGGGAGAACGGCAATATCACGATCGAGCCGAAAAGCCAGCCCACGAAAGCCGACAGCGCACCCCAGACGAGACCCGGCGCGGTCACCGGTATCGCGGGCTCGAACTGCTTCCACGCGCCGTCCATGATCGAGGGATCGGGCGCGCGCATAATCTCGAAGGGCCGCATCAGCGGCGGCGCCTGCTCGATCGAGGCGCTCTGCTGCTGCAGCTTGTCGCGCCGGGCGAGCGTCGCCGTCACCGACTTCCCCTGGGCATTGAGAAACTCGTTGTTGGCCGTCGCATATTGGCCAAGCGCCTCGTCGCGCGACAGGCCGCTGCCGGTCGCCGTGCGGTCGAACTCGGTCACGATGCGGTCGATCTCGCCCAGCGCCCCGCCGAGCCGCTGGCGATATTGTTGAGAAAATTCCGGCAGCTGGCTGCCGAGCGCGCCGCCGATGAGCCCCATCAGGACCGGAAAGATCGACAAGATGCGCATGGAAGCCCTGATCTCCTTCGACTGATACCGGCGGCGTCGCCCGTGACGGTGACCGGGCGGGTTGACGGTCCGCCGAGCCCATGCTTTACGTCGGCCTCGCCCGGGCTACGCACCCGGCTCGGCGAAGGAGCATCCCAGCCCCATGACCTCAACCAGCAATGCCCTGCCGCTCCAACGCGCAGTGCGGCAGTCAGGTTCGCACGAGCGTGCCCATGGCGGCTGGACGAAGGAGCGCCCGACGGCGCTGCTCGTCCTGAGCGACGGCACGGTCATCGAAGGCCGGGGATTCGGCGCCGAAGCCAGCGCCGTTGGCGAGGTCTGCTTCAACACCGCCATGACCGGCTATCAGGAGATTTTGACCGACCCTTCCTATGCGGGCCAAATCATCACCTTCACCTTTCCACATATTGGTAACACCGGGACGAATGAGGAGGACATCGAGACCTCGAATCTCGCTGCCTCGTCGGGTGTCAGAGGTTGCATCGTCCGCGCCGCCCCGTCCGAACCGTCGAACTACCGCGCGACGCGCCACTTCAGCCAATGGCTCAAGGCGCGCGGCATCATCGGGCTCGGCGGGATCGATACGCGGGCGCTGACCGCGCATATCCGCAACAAGGGGATGCCGAACGGCGTCATCGCCCACAATCCGGCCGGCATTTTCGACGCTGGGCGGTTGAAGGCGGAGGCGCAAGGCTGGCCCGGCCTCGAGGGCATGGACCTCGCGATCGATGTGTCGTCTGGGCAACGCTACGAATGGGACGAGACCCGCTGGGACTGGCAGCAGGGCTATGGCCGGCAGCAGGCGCCGCGCTACCACGTGGTCGCCGTCGATTACGGGCTCAAGCGCAACATTCTGCGAAGCCTGGCGGCCGCCGGCTGCCGGGTCACCATCGTGCCGGCGACAACGCCGGCCGAGGACATTCTGGCGATGGACCCGGATGGCGTGTTCCTGTCGAACGGGCCCGGCGATCCGGCAGCGACCGGGGAATATGCGGTGCCCGAGATCGTCAAGCTCGTCGATTCGGGCAAGCCGGTGTTCGGGATCTGCCTCGGCCACCAGATGCTGGCCATCGCGCTTGGCGGCAAGACAATGAAGATGCATCAGGGTCATCACGGCGCCAACCACCCGGTGAAGGACTTCACCACCGGCAAGGTCGAGATCACCTCGATGAATCACGGCTTCGCGGTGGACCGCGAAAGCCTGCCCGCCAGCGTGGTCGAGACCCATGTTTCGCTGTTCGACGGGTCGAATTGCGGCCTGCAGCTCAAGGACCGCCCGGTGTTCTCGGTGCAATATCACCCGGAGGCGTCGCCGGGGCCGCAGGACAGCCACTATCTCTTCGAGCGCTTCATCGCCCAGATGGGAAAGGCGAAGAAATAGCTTGCGAACTGCCGCGCAGGTGCCAGCGGGGCTTTTTGCTGCTCGTGCGGCGGACAGCCTTCACGCCATCGACTGATAGTGCGCAACCGGCTCCGCGGCGGCGAGTTGGGCGAGCTGCTCGCAGGCCTGGACCAGCAGCGGCAGCGAGGGAGACCCGCCAAAACAGAGCCGCACGCCATGGCACGGCGCCGAGCGGTCGACCGCAAAGGCATCGCCGGGGGAGAGCTTGATCCCCATGCCAAGCGCCGCCGAGACGAACTCGATCGGCCGCCAGAACTCCGGCAGGGTCACCCAGGCAAAGGGCGATCCCGGCGTGCATTGGACCTGGAAACCGTCGAGGGTGGCAAGGACGGCGGCGCGACGCGATTCGAGCTCGGCGCGGATGTTGCCGAGAATACGCTGGGCGACGCCGGTCTCGATCCAGCCTTGCGCGATATGGGCGGTGATCCCGACGGCCCGGCCGCCGGTCGCGAAAATGGTGCGGACCAGATTCTCGACCTGTTTCGGCGGGGCGGCCACGAAGCCGATCCGCAGGCCCGGCGCCACGGACTTCGACAGGCTGCTGATGTACCAGCTGCGCTCGGGCGCAAGCGACTGGAGCGTCGGCGGCGCCTCGGTGAGCAGCAGGCGGAAAATGTCGTCCTCGATGATGGTGAGGTTATGCGCCCGCGCAATCGCGGCGATTGCCCGACGGCGCGCATCGCTCAGCACGATGCTGGTCGGATTTTGCAGGGTCGGAACGAGATAGAGGATCCGGCCGGGGCCGTTGCGGACGGCATGCTCCAGCGAATCGGGGAGAATGCCCTCGTCGTCGGCCTTGAGCGGCTCGAGCCGCAGGCCGAGCTGCCGGGCGATCGGCTGGACCGTCGGATAGGTCAGCGGCTCGACCAGGAGGGTATCGCCGGCGCCGGCGATGGTGCCCAGGATGGCGAGGAGCCCATGCTGGGCGCCGGCGGTGAGCACGACCTGATTCGCCGCTACGTCCACGCCGGCCCGGCGCAGCCATGAGCGGGCCATCTCGCGATGTTCGGGCAGGCCGGCGACCGGCGGATAGTCGAGATGTTCCAGCCGCCTCGGGTCGGCCATCAGGCGCATCAAAGCCTGGTCGAAATCGGCAGGATCGTAGACTCGCGGCGGCACCGCGCCTTGGAGGTCGAGTGGGCCGCGCTCGCCGGCGGTGACGGCAGCGCTCCGCCCGGCCAGCGGATCGCGCAGGAAGCTGCCGCGGCCGACCTCGCCGGAAACGAGACCGCGCCTCTCAGCCTCCTGATAGGCGCGGGTGACGGTTCCGACGGTGACGCCAAGCTGCCATGCAAGCTCGCGATGCGTGGGCAACTTGTCACCCGGCGTCAGGAGACCGGATTCCAGATCTGCCGCAATGGCTTGCGCGATGGCGAGATAGCGGGGAAGCCCAGGATCGAGATTTGGGGACCAACTTGTCATGGTGACAATGTTTCCATTGACCGATACATTCTGCTGAGATTATAGACATTGCACGCAACCAATACAACGGTCGCGGTAGGGTAAATGGAAATAATGGTACAGCGACAATTTCCCACATGACCGGCCCGCAGAGCGGCGCCGGGACTCCCACGAAAAGGAACCCCACCATGCGCGAATACGCTCTGCACGAATCTGAACATCGGGAGGCCGGCTGGCCTTTCGGTCCGGTCGGCCGGTTGGCCCGCAACCTGTGGCGGCGCCGCACCCTCCATCGCTTGGCATTGCTCGAGGATCACGTTCTCGCCGATATCGGTCTGTCGCGGCACGACGTGACGAGCGCCATGCGGTTGCCGCTGTCGGTCGATCCGATCTACGAGATCGAGCGGATGGCCCATCATCGGCGCCACCGCCGCGGCCTGCGCACCAGCTAAAGGTGAAGTCAAAAGGGGCTCGGCCATGCCGGGCCCCTCCCCGTCAGTCGACGGGCACGAGCTTGCCGGTCCACAGAACCGGCCCGGTCGGCTGGCCGGTGGGCGATCCGCCGCGCGGCTCGAGGCTGACCGCGAACACGGTGTCGGCGATCGTTGCAGCCTTGTCGGATTCGAGGCGCGCCACCGGCAGGTTGGCGTCGCGAATGGTGATCAGGCCAAGGGACTGCGGCCGCGGACGCCCGCCACCGACCGCCCACAGCTCGTAGTCACGGCCTGATTCGGGAGCCCGCGCGGCCACCGGTCTTACGGCGATGATGCCCTTGGCGGTATCGACGGCGACGACGAAGACGGGCTGCTGGTCGCCCTGCTGAACCGCCGCAACGAATCGGTGGGCAACCGGCTCGCGCGGCGCTGCGAGGATGAAGCCGATCAAGGAGGCAGCGAGCGCCGTCATGGCGAGGGTCGCGGCCCGCCAATGGCGCAACCGGCGTTCGAGCTTGATGACGGTCGCCGATGGCAGCATTGCATCGCCGGTCGCTTCGCCGAGCCGCCGCTCGATTCGCTGGAACAGGCCTTCCGGCGGCACGACGGGTGCGACCGATTCAGAGAGCGGGTCGAGCCGGCGCTCCCACGCGGCAATCGCGCTGGCGAAACCGGGATCGCTGGCACGCAGGCGCTCGGCCTCGGCCCGCTCCGCGGAATCGAGGGTTCCGAGCACATATTCACCGGCCAGGACCTCGCGGTCCTCGGGGCTATCCGGACGGGCCATCGAGACACCTCCGGAGCTCGAGCAGGCTGCGGCGCAGATTGGTCTTCACGGTGTTGACGGGCATGCGATAGAGCGCGGCGAGCTCCTCCCGGGTCAGGCCTTCGAGATAAGCCCGCATCACCAGCTGCCGACGGTTCGCCGGCAATTGGTCCAGGCAGGCCGCGAGGGCGCCCTGGCTGCCCGCCAGCTCCAGGATCCCGTCAGGCTCGGTCGCATCGGTGCGGTCCTCCGCTAGGGCGTCGCTCAAGCCGGCAATGCGCTCGGCCTGGCGGCGGCGGATGTCGATCGCCTGGTTGCGGCAAATGGCGGCGAGCCAGGCCATGGCCGAGCCCAGGGCGGGATCGAATTGCGATGCTTTCTGCCAGGCCCGCACATAGGTCTCCTGCAAGGCTTCTTCAGCGAGCTCTCTTCGCATCAGAATACGCAAGGCGATTCCCATTAGTTTCGGGGCGGTTGCCCGGTACAGCTCGGCAAAGGCCGCGCGCTCTCCCTGACCAACGGCCGACAGCAGGGTTTCCGGGCTGCGGCTCATCCAGCTCCGCCCTTCACGCCGCCAGAGGCGGATGGTGCCGCCGCCAATTGGTCGCCTGCTCATAGGCGAAGGCCGATCGCATGACGGTATGGTCGTCGAACATCCGCCCGACCAGCTGAAGCCCGACCGGCAACCCCTTGCGGGTGAAACCGCAGCAAATGCTGGCGGCCGGCTGCTGGGTCAGGTTGAAAGGATAGGTGAACGGGGTCCAATTGACCCATTTGCCATTGTCATCGACCTTCGGCGCCAGCTTGCCGGTCTCGAAGGCGGGGATCGGCAGGGTCGGCGTCACCAGCAGGTCGAAGCGCGCCATGAACTGGCGCATGGCGGCGCCAAGCTGCCCGCGGCGGGCCACGGCGCCGAGATAATCATCGAGACTTATGGACGAGGAACTCGACACCACGTCGGCGAAATCGCGTTCGAACAAATGGCGCTTGGCTTCCGGGATGCCGGCAGCCACGGCCCGGGCGCCGCTCCACCACAGCACGCGAAATTCGGGAAGCGGGTCGGCAAAGCCCGGGTCGACCTCCTCGACCTTGGCGCCGAGCTCGCGCAGCACCCGCACCGCCTGGCGCACCGCGCGCGCCACCTCCGGATCGACCTCGGCATGACCGAGGCTCGGGCTGAAGGCGATGCGGAAGCCCTCGATGCCCTTGTAGAGGCCGGCGGCGAAATCGCGTCCGTCATAGGGCAGCGCGTGCCAGTCCCGGGGATCGGGCTCGGAGATGACGTTGAGCATGATCGCCGCATCCTCGACGCTGCGCGCCATCGGGCCGATATGGGCGACCGTGCCGAACGGGCTGAGCGGCCAGGCCGGCACGCGGCCGAAGGACGGCTTCAGGCCGAAAATGCCGGTGAAGCCGGCGGGGATCCGGATCGAGCCGCCGCCATCCGTTCCGATCGCCAGCGGCCCCATGCCGGTGGCGACGGCAACCGCCGCGCCGCCGGAGGAGCCTCCCGGCGTCTTGGTCCGGTCCCAAGGGTTGCGGGTGATGCCGGTCAGGGGCGAGTCGGTCACGCCCTTCCAGCCGAATTCCGGGGTCGTCGTCTTGCCGAGGATGATGGCGCCGTTCTCCTTGAGTCGGGCGACCACCGGAGCATCGATGTCGAATGGCTGATGGCGGTCGATGGTCTGCGAGCCGCGCAATGTCGGCATGCCGGCGGTGAGAATGAGGTCCTTGATGCTGACCGGTACTCCGTCGAGACGACCCCGTGGCTCACCGTTGGCCCAGCGCCGCTCGGAGGCTCTGGCGGCATCGAGCGCTCCCTCGGCATCGACATGGCAAAAGGCATTGAGCTCGCCGTTGCGGGAGGCGATGCGGTCGAGAACCGCCGAGGCGACCTCGACGGGCGAGAAGCGGCGCTTCTTGTAGCCCTTCAGCAACTTGACCGCCGAGAACCAAGCGAGATCTTTCGCCATCGCTGCCGTCACCAACGCATACCGACCATGGTCCTTTTTCCACCCTGCAGATCAGAGTCATAGCATATAAACCCATCATGCAACGTGACGCCGCCACATTGTTCGGGGCGCAAGCCACCGGGACCTTTCTCGGCCTGCCCGCTGCACGGGCCGCCGAGCTCAATGCCGCGATCGCCATCGTCGGGGCGCCGGCTGCCACTCCCTATGCGTCGGTCGGGGTTTATTGCGCCGAAGCGCCGGGCGCGATCCGCTCGGCGAGCGCCACCCATGCGGCAAGCGTGACGCATGTCGACTTCGACCTTGGCGGCCCGATCTTCCCCTCGGGGACGATCGCGGCGGATCTTGGCGACCTCGCCTATGACGAAGGCGACCCGGCGCAAAACCGCGACCGCATTCGCGACACCGTCGCCACCGTCCTCGAGCGCGGCGCCGTGCCGGTGGTGATCGGCGGCGATGATTCGGTGCCAATACCGATGTTTCAAGCCTTTGCCGGACGCGGTCCCCTGACCCTGCTGCAGATCGACGCCCATATCGACTGGCGCGACGAGGTCATGGGCGAGCGGCTCGGATTGTCGTCGACCATGCGGCGCGCCTCGGAGATGGCGCATATCGACAGGATCATCCAGGTCGGTCAGCGCGGCATCGGCTCGGCACGTGCCGGCGATCTCCACGATGCGCAGCGCCATGGAGTCAGCTTCGTGTCGGCGAATGCAATCGATGGCGGCGGGACCGACCAGGTGATCGGGCTCGTGCCGCAGGGCCAGCCGGTGATCATCAATTTCGACTGCGACGCGCTCGATCCCTCGATCATGCCGGGCGTCATTGCGCCGACTCCGGGCGGCCTCTCCTATTGGCAGGCGGTGCGCATTCTGCACGGCGTGGCCGGGCGGGCGCCCATCGCGGCATTCTCGATCGTCGAATTCATGCCGGAGCGCGACATTGGCGGAATGGGCGCCATCACGGCATCGCGGCTCCTCATCAACATGCTCGGCCTGATCGCCCGGCAGAGGGGCTAAAACCCGTCCGATCCAGATGAATGCCCGATGAATGCCCCGTTCAGTTTTGGTTACGGGTGCGGCGGTTAAGTTGCTTCCACGATCGCTGAGGTGATCGAGAAAAAGACTTTCCCCCGGAGGCCTTGAACATGATCCGCCCGCTCGCAACATTGGTCTTCGCCACGGCTTTCCTGGCTGCTGGCGCGCTTGCCCCGGTTGCGGGGGTGGCGGAGAGCAAACCGACGCTCAGCGGCTCGACCGGCCCGAACGTCACAGTCCTGGAGAAGAATCAAGCGTGGCCGATCCGGCCCGCACCCTGCGGCGTCGTCCGATGCGCAGATGCATGAGTTTCACAGCTTCTCCGGCCCAATGGTCCGGAGAGAACGGGACCGGGGTGCGTAAGCACCTGCGTGAACCATCCGCCCCCTCTCGCCATGCAGGTGAGCGCACCCCGGAATCCCTGAGCTAGATTTCAGTTTCCTCCCACGGCCCTCCATTCCGCTGCAACGTATGGAAGCCGAAACTAAAAGGGCTCTCTCGCGAGAGCCCTTCTTTTCTTGCGCGGAGCGGGTGTTCTACTCGACGATCACCTTGGCACCGACCTTGACCTTGTCATAGAGATCGGAGACGTCGTCGTTGGTGAGCCGAATGCAGCCCGACGACACGCTGGTGCCGATGGTCCAGGGCTGGACCATGCCATGGATGCGGTACTCGGTGTTGCCGAGATACATAGCACGGGCGCCGAGCGGATTGTCGGGGCCACCCTTCATGAACTCCGGGACGGTCGGATCGCGGCGTCGCATTTCCCTTGGCGGATGCCAATCCGGCCATTCGGCCTTCCGGGTCACCCGCTCGACGCCGGCCCATTTGAAGCCCATGCGGCCGACGCCGATGCCGTAGCGCAGCGCCCGGCCCTTGCCGAGGACCAGATAGAGGTAGCGCTTGCGGGTCGAGATGATGATGGTGCCGGCCTTCTCGGCCGTGTCGAGGGAGACCTCCTGCTTGTGAAACTTGGACTCTATGGACCACGGCTCGGCACCGAAGTTGTATTTGGCGCCATTGATCAGGCCGCCGCGGCCCGTCTCGGCCTGCGACACCTGCCAGGGCGCAAGCGCCGCGACAGCCGCAATGGCAGCCAGAACCACCCTCCCAAGCATGATAAGCCTCCGAATTTCCCCGATTCGGCAGGAGTCCCCTCCGCACGGTGCCAAGGCGGCCACGGTTCGGCTTGTCAGTCAAGCTGCCATCGGGGCCGGCATCGGCAGATTTGCCAGCCCCAGTGGCATCGAGAGCACAATGCCGCGTCAGGCGGCCTCGGCCTTGCGCGCCGCCATAACCTGCTCCGCCAGGCGGCCGGTCAGCTCCGACAGGTGATCATGGCGGTAGGTGAAGGTGCCGACCCCGGCAGTCGCCGAGCGCAACTCGACGATGAGATTGCCGATCTCGGCCTCGGGCATGTTGGCCTCGACGGTGTCCCAGCCGGCCCAGCCGTTTCGGGCATCGAATCCGAGGAGCTGGCCACGGCGGCCGGAGACGATCTGATTGACCCGCGGCGTCGCCTCGGAGGGAACATGCAGGTCGACATGAACGATCGGCTCGAGCAGAACCGGCTGACATTGCGGCATGCCGTCGGTCATGGCCACGCGGGCGGCCGTCTTGAAGGCCATTTCCGACGAGTCGACAGTGTGATAGCTGCCGTCCGACAGGTTGACCTGGATATCGATCACCGGGAAGCCGAGCGGCCCGTGCTGCATATATTCGACGACCCCGGCCTCGACCGCCGGGATATATTGCTTGGGCACCACGCCGCCGGTGATCGAATCGCTGAACAGGAAACCCTCCCCCCTGCCCCGCGGTGAAATCTCGACCACGACGTCGCCGAACTGGCCGTGGCCGCCCGACTGCTTCTTGTGACGGCCGCGAATCTGCACGCTTTTGCGGATCGTCTCCTTGTAGGCGACATGGCGCGGCTTCGAGCGGGCATTGACGCCGAACTTTCCGGCAAGGCGCTCGAGCGCGACCCTGAGATGCATCTCGCCCTGGCCCCATAGAACCATCTCATGGGTTTCCGGATTGTGGTCGAGGCGCAGCGTCGGATCCTCCTCCACGAGCTTGGCGATCGCGCCGGTGAGCTTGACCTCGTCCTTGCGGTCGGCGACCGAGATGGCGAAGCCGTAGACCGGCTCGGGCGGAGTCGAGCGGACGAGCGGCCTGGTTTCGCCCTTGACCGTCGACACGGTCTCGCCCGTCTGGATGTTCTCGAGGCGGCCGAGCGCCACGGTCGCGCCGGCGCGGGCGCTCGGCACCTTGCGGGGCTCCTGTCCCATCAACTGGAAAACGCCGGCGACACGCGCATCCTGGCCGCGGGCACCGTGGAGAATCGAGCCGTCCGACAGCTCGCCGGTCAGAAGCCTGGCGAGCGACAGTTTGCCGCCATGCGGCGTGTGATAGGTCTTCACCACCTGCGCCACGCTCCCCGACTTGGCATCGAGGCCTAGCCGCTTGCAGGTGGCCTCGACGCCCGGTGCCTCGTGGCGGAGCGCCTTCAGCAAGCGCAGTATGCCGTTGCCGTTCTCGGCCGAGCCGAACAGGACCGGGGTGATGAGCCCTTCGCCGAGCTCGCGCGCCAGATCGGCAAAGACCCGGTCGCGCGGCGGCTCCATGTCGTTGAGCAGCTGCTCGAGGAGCTCGTCATCATAGTCGGCGAGGCGCTCGAGCATAGCAAAGCGCGCCTCTTTCTCGCGCGCCATCATGTCCTTGGGGATCTCGACGACCTGGCTCGGCGCCTGCGGGCGGTAGACATAGGCGCGCTCGAGTGCGAGATCGACGAAACCCTTGGCGGCGCCATCCTCCCAGATCGGAACCTGGCGCAGCACCAGCGGCCGTGAGCTCGCGGGCTGCATATAGGCGAGAACCTCCTGGAGGCGCTGCTCGCTGCGGTCGATCTTGTTGACGAAAATGAAGCGGGGAATCGACAGCTCGTCCAGCTGCTTGAGGATCAGCTGAAGTGCCGGCACCTTCTTGTCGTCGGGCTCGGCGACCACCACCGCGGCATCGCAGCCGGCCAGCGCGTTGCGCGCCTCCTCGGCGAATTCGATCGAACCCGGAGCATCGACGAAGGTGAAGGTCTCGCCGAGAAAATCGATGGAAGCGACGTTGAGCTCGACGCTCATGCCATGGGCGCGCGCCTCGGGCGCGGAATCACCGACGGTGGTCTGGTCGCTGACCCTGCCCTGGCGCTGAATCGTACCGGATCGGTAGAGAATGGCCTCGAGCAGAGTCGTCTTGCCGCTCAAATAGGGGCCCACCAACGCTATGCATCGCGGGCCCTTGGGTGCTCTGCCGCCTGAATCTCCCATCGCCGGTTCCTCCTCTGTCGCGACATTGCGCGCGAGGACCGCCCGTTCTTTGTCTGGAAACCGACAGGGCGGTTCCCCTCACGCTCCGCATGCTCGCTCCAATCCGAAAGATTGGCAAGGAGATTGGTCGCTCGCTTGCGGCCTAGCGCTCGGCGCGGAGCTCGAGCGAGGCGACGCCGGCGGCGACATTGAGTCCCGTCTGGCCCTGAATCGACAAGGGTTGCAAGGCGATCGAGCCGTTGAAGCCGCCGACCAGGGCATTGGCGCCCAGGCCAAGCCCGGCCGACACCTCGGCGGAGGCACCGGCATAGCTGCCCTGGAGAGCGCCGCGTGCCACGCTGCCGGGGGCGAACACCACCCAGGTCATCACCGCCTCACCCGACACGCCGATATCGAGGCCGAATTTGCGAATGACGCCGGAATAGTGCTGAGGCGGGCCGCCGGCCGACGAGAAGGTGCAGGCCATCGACTTGGCGGAGGTGATGATATAGCCGATGCCACCCGAGACGTTGCAGGCAAGGGTGCCGATATTGACGCCCGATTGCGCCATTGCCGGAGCGTCGGCGCAAGCGACCAGGCCGGCAACGGCGATCCCGCGCCGCGCCCATGAAACAACACCACACATGACTTCCCTCCCAGATCCGTCGATCATCGCAGGTTTGCACAAAAGCGCTGGATGCGCTGACAGGCATCCTCGAGCGCGGAAGTGGCGGTGGCATAGCTGAGGCGGAAAAAGGGCGACATGCCGAAGGCCGCGCCATGGACCACGGCGACGCCTTCGGTGCCGAGCAGCTCGGTGGCGAAATCCTCGTCGCTGCCGATGACCCTGCCGCTCGGCGCGGTGAGGCCGATGGCGCCCTGGCAGGATGGAAACACGTAGAAGGCGCCCTGCGGCGTCGGACATGACAGGCCACGGCTCTGGTTGAGCATGGAGACCACGAGGTCGCGCCGCTCGCGAAAGACGCGATTGTTGGCCTCGATGAAGTCCTGCGGGCCGTTGAGCGCCTCGACGGCCGCCCATTGCGAGACCGAGGTGGGGTTGGAGGTCGATTGCGACTGAAGCTTGGCCATCGCCTTGATCAGCGGCTCCGGGCCGCCGGCATAGCCGATGCGCCAGCCGGTCATGCAATAGGCCTTGGAGACGCCGTTCATGGTCAGGCAGCGGTCGCGCAGACGCGGCTCGACCTCGGCGGCCGTGGCAAAGCGGAAGCCGTCATAGACCAGGTGCTCGTACATGTCGTCGCACAGCAGCCAGACATGCGGGTGGTCCATCAGCACGTCGGTCAGCTGCTTCAGCTCGGCAACCGAATAGGCGGCGCCCGACGGGTTCGACGGTGAATTGAGCACGACCCATTTGGTCTTGGGCGAGATCGCCGCTGCGAGCGTCGCGGGGCGCAGCTTGTAGCCGTCCTCGAGCATCGTTCTGGCGAAGACCGGGGTGCCGCCGGCCAGCTGCACGATGTCGGGATAGCTCACCCAATAGGGAGCGGGGATCACCACCTCGTCGCCATGATCGACGGTGGCCATCAGGGCGTTGAACAGCACTTGCTTGCCGCCGGTGCCGACGGTGACCTCGGACAGCTTGTAGTCGAGGCCGTTGTCGCGCTTGAACTTGGCGATGATCGCCCTTTTGAGCTCGGGGATGCCGTCGACGTCGGTGTATTTGGTCTCGCCACGACGGATTGCGGCGATCGCGGCTTCCTTTATGTTCGCCGGCGTATCGAAATCCGGCTCGCCGGCGGCAAGGCCGATGACATCCCGGCCCTCCGCCTTGAGGGCGCGGGCCTTGGCGGAGATGGCGATGGTCTGCGCCGGCTGGATACGGTTGAGAGAATTGGCAAAAAAGCCCATGAGGTTGATTCCCGAGACGATTGTTTGCGCCGCGACCGGGCAGGCCTCGATAGTGCGGGCGTTTCGAGGTGGCAAGAAAAAAGCGCAAGGCCGGCATTGCGGGAGCATGCGGCGATGAGCATCGGGGTGGCGGGCGGCGGGATCGCCGGAACCGCGACGGCGATCGCCTTGGCGCGCAAGGGTTTCGAGGTTGCGGTCTTCGAACAGTCGGCGGCCGGCGAGACGGCCGGCGCCGGGATCCAGATCGGCCCCAATGCAGCGCGGGCGCTCCAGGCGATCGGTGCCTACGAGGCGGTGATGGGCCTCACCACGGCGCCGCGAGCCCTGGCGATCCACAATGGCGAGACCGGGGCCCTCCTGACCGAGATCCCGTTCGGCAGGCGCTTCGAAGCCCGCTATGGCGCGCCTTACCGGGTCGCTCATCGGGCGGATCTGCTCAACGCCCTGCGGCGGACGGCGGCGACTCACCGGCGGGTGAGCTTCCGCCACGACAGCCGGGTGGCTGCGGTGACGGCCGAGCGCGGCGGGCGCCAGCGGTTGGTGCTCGCCGACGGCAGCGCGCATGAATTCGCGGCGGTGATCGGCGGTGACGGCATCCGCTCGATGGTAAGGGCCAAGCTGCTCTGCGACGGGCCGCCAGCGGCGTCAGGCCACCTGATCTATCGGACGCTGCTCGGGCGCGAGGCGACGCCGCGGGGGATCGACGCCGACCAGGTCTGCCTCTTCCTGCTGCCGAATGCCCATGCCGTCACCTATGCGGTGGCGGGCGGCAGCCTCGTCAATCTGGTGGTGGTCGTGGCCGGTCATGCGAACGGGCACGGCTGGAGCGCACCGGCGGAGCCGGCTGAGCCGATCGCCGCCCTGGCGCGGCGCGCGCCGGTGCTCGACGCGCTGCTGCATGCCGCGCCGAGCTGGACGCGCTTCACGGGCGCCGACCGGCCACCGGCGGGGCGATGGGGAGAGGGCACGGTCACGCTGATCGGCGATGCGGCGCATCCGGCTCTCCCCTTTCTCGCCCAAGGGGCCGCGATGGCGCTCGAGGATGCGGCGGTGCTCGGGCAACTGGCGGGCAGCGCATCCCTCGAGGACACCTTCCGCACTTACGAGCGGCAGAGGCTTGCGAGAACCGCCCGCCTGACGCTCGCGGCACGGCGTCAAGGGTCTCTCTACCATCATGTGGGACCGCGCGGCAGGCTGCGCGACGTGGTGCTGAGGCTGATTCCCGGGCCGCTCGCCATCCGGCAGCTGGACTGGCTCTATGGCTGGCATCCCCCAGCCGACGTTAACGCGATCTGAAGCCTTGGCGGGCATACTGCCCGGCGGATGTCGGACGGCGTTATCCAGCTTCGCCATGCGTTCTTACGCTGGCCGTTGTGCGTCAGCGTGGTTGCCACACTGTGCGCGACCCTGATCGTTGGCAGGGTGATCTCCTCGGCCCTGCATCAATCCCTGGAGCTCCGCAGCATCGAGCTCGCCCGGTCGATCGACGACGGGGCGATGGTCACCGGCAATCGGGGCTACCTGCAGAATCTCGTGGCCGGCCACAGCGCCTATGGCACGACGGCGACGGTCGTGGTGGCGCGCGGCGAACCGGCGGTCATCGTCGCCGCCAGCAATCCGAAGCTGATCGGGAACAGCCTCGCCGCCTTGCCGGACGCGGCGCTCCGCGATGCCATGACCACGGCGCTGCGGACGGGCAGCTTCTCCTCCTGCACCGGGATCGGTTTCGGCAGAACCGCCGCGGTGCTGCCGCTGGTGCCGGAAACGCGCCAGATCGAGGCCGCCGACCCCGGCCAGTCCTTCACCTGGCTGATCCCCGCCTGGCACTCCCAGCACCTGATTCCGAGCGCCAGCGGCCTCGATCTCGTGCTCGCGCCGATCGGGGCGCAACCCCATGCGCTGCTCGTCGAGAGCGCTCGCGAAAGTTATGGCGGCGTCATCGCCGTCGAAATGAGCCCGGGCTTCGCGCTTCGGGTCGCCAATGCCACGGTCGCATTCATCGCCCTGCTGTTCGGTCTGAGCGCTGCGGCCATGCTCGGCTCGACCTGGGCGACCTTCCGACGGCATGTCGCCCAGCCGCTCGGCAGCTTGCGCATGATGGTGGAGCGACAACGCTCCGGCGACCGCGCGGTGCGGGCCGGCCCGACCGGGGTCGGCGATTTCGACGTGCTGGCGGGCGAGTGGAACGCGCTGCTCGACGAGCAGACGCGGGCCGAGGAAAAGCAGCGCGTGCTCGCCGAGCTGATGGAGCATGTCCCGGTCGGCATCGAGATCATCGATCGGGACGATCGGATCGAGCACGTGAATTCGGGCTTCCTGGCCTTGACCGGCACGACCTCGGAGGCGGTGATCGGACGTCCGGCAAGCGAGGTCGGCGCGTTCTCCCGACTGCCGCCCGAGGCAGCTGACCAGGCGCGGCAAAAGCTGGTGCAGGGCGAAATCTGGCGCGGCGAGCTGCGGCTCACCGGCCCAATCGGACCGGACAAGGTGATCGACCTCATGCTCTGCCCGGTGCTCAACGCGGGCGGAGCGCTGGAGCGGGTGGTCGCCCTTTGGCACGACATCAGCGAGCGAAACGAGAACGAGCAGAAGCTGATCGCGGCGCGGCTTACCGCCGAGGCGGCCGACCGGGCGAAATCGGAGTTCATCGCGCTGATGAGCCACGAGCTCAGGACGCCGCTCAATTCGGTTATCGGCTTCGCCGGCATCATCGCGCGCGACCAGGTCGGCCTCGGCGGACAGCAGAGCTACCGCGAATACGGTCAGATCATCGAGACCTCGGCCATGAAGCTCCTGTCGATCATCAACACGATCATCGAGCTCAATCGGCTCGACAAGGGGACATCGGCGATCGAGGCGGAGCCGTTCGCCCCGGGTCTGACGGCGGCCCGGGTGATCGCCTCGCATGATGGGGAGCTCGAGGCGAGCGGCATCGCGATCACCCTCATCGACAGAAGCCGCAACGCGGCGCTGCTTGCCGATCCGCGCGCCTTCCGGCGCATTCTCGAGCATCTGCTCTCCAATGCGATCCGCTTCAACCGACGAAAGGCTCCGAGGATCAAGGTGCGGATCATGGTGGACCGCGAGGGCCGCCTGAGCGTGGCCGTTCGCGATACCGGCATCGGCATCCCGCCCGAGGCGCTGGCGCGGGTGAGCGAAGCCTTCTTCCAGCTGCGGTCCGGGGTGGCGCGGAGCCATGACGGCGTCGGACTGGGTCTCACCCTCGCCAGGGCATTGGCAGAGGCGCATGGCGCGACGCTGACGATCGACAGCACGCTCGGAATCGGGACGACGGTAACAGTGACCTTCCCGAGCTCCCGGACGATCCGAGCGCGACGGCGGCGGGGCAAGCCCAGCGCCACCGTGGCGGCGTGATCGTTCGGACACAGTGACGCTTTGCCCTATTTCCGCCGCGAGAAATTCCGCTGTGATGCACAAACTGGTTGCGCGAGGGTCACGATGTCCCTCCAAAAGTTGAAGCGACTGCGGGGAGAATGGCCATGGCTTGGAATAACGAGAGCGAGGACAGCGTTCCGATGACGGCGCTCGGGGCGGAAACACGGCGCGTATCCGACGAATTGCTGGCACGCGCGGCCGATGAGCGCCGCACTCTCGTTCTGTTCGCCGTTGCACTGGCGGTGGCGGTGGGGGCGGTGCTCGGGATTCTCGGCGCCGGCAGCATCGGACTCTTCGAAATTTCCGTCGCCCGCCTCAGTCTGCCTTTCCACAGCAATCTGGCCGGGCTCGCTGGACTGTGCGGCGCCGCCGCACTGGTGATCAGCGGTGCAAGCTGGCTGCTGGCGCGCCAGCGCACCGCCTGACATGGCCGGCGCCGGCAAACGCGCGCTGCTGATCGTCGACGTGCAGAACGGCTTCTGCGCCGACGGCAATCTGCCGGTTCCCGGTGGCGACGCAGTCGTACCGGAGATCAATCGGCTGATGGCGGAGGGCGGCTACGATCTCGTCGTGGCATCGCAGGACTGGCACCCGCCGGACCATAAGAGCTTCGCCTCGCAGCATCCAGGCAAGCAGGCGTTCGACATGGGATCGCTCGGCGGCAAGCCGCAGGTCATGTGGCCCGATCATTGCGTCCAGGACACGCGCGATGCCGAGCTCCATCCCGATCTCGAGACCGAGCGCATCCATTTGATTCAGCGCAAGGGCGAGGACAGCGAGGTCGACAGCTACTCGGCGTTCCGCGACAATCATGCGGAACGCACAACCGGTCTCCACCGTGCGCTGATCGAACATGGCATCGACGAGCTCGATATTTGCGGGCTCGCCACTGATTACTGCGTCAAGTTCAGCGCGCTCGACGCGGTCGCCCTGCTGCCTGGCGTGACGGTGCGGGTGATCGAGAATGCCAGCCGGGGGATCACGCCGGAAGGCGTCGCCGCTGCGCTCGCGGAGCTGCGGCAGGCCGGGGTCGACGTGGTGACG
>JBEVJH010000062.1:0-2555 GCA_040510355.1 Aestuariivirgaceae bacterium | reverse complement strand
CCTTCGCCGATGATCAGGTCGAGCTGGAAATCCTCCATTGCCGGATAGAGGATCTCCTCGACTGCGGGATTGAGCCGATGGATCTCGTCGATGAACAGGACGTCGCGCTCCTCGAGATTGGTGAGGAGCGCCGCAAGGTCGCCGGCGCGGGCGATCACCGGTCCGGAGGTGGCGCGGAAGTTCACCCCGAGCTCGCGCGACACGATCTGCGCGAGCGTCGTCTTGCCGAGCCCGGGCGGGCCGGCGAAGAGGACATGGTCGAGAGCCTCGCCGCGGCCCCGGGCGGCGGCGATGAAGATCTCGAGATTCGACCGCGCCTTGGCCTGGCCGACGAACTCGGCAAGGCGTTGCGGGCGCAATTGCCGGTCGGCCTCGTCCTCGCCGCGGTGGCTGCCATCGACCAGGCGGGTCATGACGGCGCGAGCTCGCGCAGCGCGAGGCGGATCAGCCGCTCGGCGCCGGCCTCAGGCCCCGCCGACTTGATGGCGAGGCTCACCGCGGCACCGGCCTGGGCCTGGCCATAGCCGAGATTGACGAGCGCCGAAACGGCATCGGCAGCAGCGCGGGGCGGCACGGCCGCGATCTGGCCCTCGATCCTCGCCGCTGCCGGATCGGCGACCTGGAGCGCCGGCGCCTTGTCCTTGAGCTCGGACACGATGCGCTGGGCAAGCTTCGGCCCGACGCCGGGGCTGCGGCCGACCATCGCCTTGTCGCCAAAGGCGATCGCCGAGGCAAGCTCGGCGGTGCTGAGCGTGGAGAGGACGGCGAGGGCCACCCGGGTGCCGACGCCCTGGACATTGTCGAGCAGCCTGAACCAGGCGCGCTCGGCCTCGGTGGCGAAGCCCACCAGCCTGATCGCGTTCTCCGAGACCAGCATCTCGGTGAAGAGCTTGCCCGCCTCGCCGACCCGCGGCAAGGCTGAGAGCGTTCGTGACGAGCAGGTAACGTGGTAGCCGACGCCGCCGACGTCGATGATGACCCCGTCATCCTCATAGGCCTCGATCCGACCCTTGAGCAGCGCGATCATCGGTCAGACCTTCAGCCGCACGGCCATGTGGTGGGCATGGCAGATCGCCACCGCCAGGGCATCGGCGGCATCGCTGCTCTCCGGGCGCGACTTCGGCAACAGCAGCCGCACCATCCGGCTGACCTGCTCCTTCTCGGCGTGGCCGGCGCCCACCACCGCCTTCTTGACCACATTGGGGGCGTATTCGGCGACCGGCAGCCCGCGCATCGCCGGAACGATCAAGGCGACGGCGCGGGCATGGCCGAGCTTGAGGGTGGCGCGGGCGTTCTGGTTGACGAAGGTCTCCTCGACCGCGGCCTCATGCGGCAGCCAGGCGGCGAGCACCGCCTCGAGCGCGTCCTTCAGCTCGACCAGCCGCTCGGCGAGCGAGCGGCATTCATTCGGGCTCACCATGCCGTCGGCAATGTGGCTGAGCCGGGTGCCGTCCCGCTCGATGACGCCCCAGCCGGTGCGCCTGAGCCCCGGGTCGATCCCGATGATGCGAATCGCCTGCCCCATGGCATGAGCATAGCTCAAGCCGCGGTCAGCCGCGCCATCACATCGTCCGAGACCTCGAAATTGGTGTAGACATTCTGGACGTCGTCGTCGTCCTCGATGGCGGCGAGCAGCTTCATCAGGGATTGCGCCCCCTCCTCGTCGAGCGGCGTGGTCATCCGGGCGCGCCACACCGCCCTCACGGACAAGGGCTGGCCGAGCCGCTCCTCGAGCCGGGCCGCGACCTCGCCGAGCTCCTCGAAGCCACAGGTCACGACATGGCCGGAATCGTCGCTCGCCGCATCGCCGGCGCCGGCTTCGATCGCCGCCTCGAGCAGTTGATCGGCAGAGCCCGATTCCACCGCATAGGTGATCTCGCCGACGCGGTCGAACATGAAGGCGACGGAATTGGTCTCGCCGAGATTGCCGCCATATTTGGTGAAATAGGAGCGCACGGCGCCGGCGGTGCGGTTGCGGTTGTCGGTCAGCGCCTCGACGATGAGGGCGACGCCGCCCGGGCCATAGCCCTCGTAGCGAATCGCCTCATAGGCTTCGGCCTCGTTGCCGGACGCCTTCTTGACGGCGCGCTCGATATTGTCCTTCGGCATGGACTGGGCGCGGGCATTCTGGATCGCGAGCCGCATTCGCGAATTCATCGCCGCATCGGGCAGGCCCTGGCGGGCGGCCACGGTGATCTCGCGCGCCAGCTTGGAGAACAGCTTGGCGCGCACCGCGTCCTGCTTCCCCTTGCGGTGCATGATGTTCTTGAATTGGGAATGACCTGCCATAGGAAAACGTACGCTTATGTCGTGATGCCGGCGGCTATATAGGCCGTCGCCACAAGAAAATAAATATATTTCCGTGGAATTTCAGGCTGCGACCGCAACATCACGCAGGATCGCACCGATGCGTGTGCCGACCTTGCCGACATTGCGGTGAACGCGCGCCTTGTAGCGGGTAACCGCGTCGCGATCGATCATGAAGAATTTCTGCTCCGGAAAGGCGCGCCCGAAGATATCGATCAACATGCTGCGGAATTGCCCACCCGCAACCG
>JBEVJH010000061.1:0-61831 GCA_040510355.1 Aestuariivirgaceae bacterium | reverse complement strand
GATCAGCCGGTCGGCTCGTTCTCCGGAGGCAATCAGCAGAAGGCGCTGGTGGCGCGCGAGCTTGCCTTTGCGCCGCGCGTGCTGGTCATCGCGCAGCCGACCCGGGGACTGGATGTCAGCGCCGCCGCCTTTGTTCACGCCCAGCTCATCAGCGCGCGGGCGAATGGTTGCGCGATCCTGCTGATCTCGGACGATCTGGCAGAGATCTTCGAGCTCAGCGACCGGATCGTCGCGATGTATGAGGGCACGGTCGTCTGCAATCTCGAGCGCCAGGCTGCGACCCTGTCGGCCATCGGGCTGGCGATCAGCGGTGTCGGCCCATCCGCGGATGCCGCTTCATGAGGGTCCGGCTTGAACCGCGGCCGCCATCGCGCCTGCGCGAGCTTGCGACATCGCTGATGGCCATTGTTGCCAGCTTGGCGATCCTGGGATTTCTGATCGCGCTTGCCGGAGCCAATCCGTTGACCGGGTTCGTTCTGCTGGTGAAGTCGGCGCTTTTCGGCAAGCTGGCCCTCACCGAGACCCTGGCGAAGGCGAGCCCGCTCGTGCTGACAGGACTCGCCGCGCTGGTCGCCTTCAGGATCAAGTTCTGGAACATCGGCGGCGAGGGACAGCTGCTGGTCGGCGCCATGGCGGCTGCCTTCATCGGCGCCAGAACCGTCATTCCCGAACCGCTGCTGATCCCCTCGATGATCCTGGGCGCAGCCGGCGCAGCGGCGCTCGCGGCGGCATTGCCGGCCTTCCTGAAGGTCCGTTTCGAGGCCGATGAAGTCGTCAGCACCCTGATGCTCAATTTCATCATCGCGTATTTCATGGCGGCACTGCTCTCGGGACCCTGGAAGGATCCGGTCAGCGGCTGGACCGACAGCCCGGACATCCTTGCCGCCGCCGAATGGCCGACATTCTGGCGCGGCACCCGGCTGCATCTGGGCATCATCATCGCCATCGTGTCGGCGCTTGGCGTATCGTTCATCCTCCGCCGCACGACCTTCGGATTGGCGATGGACATCGTCGGGGACAATCCGCGCGCCGCAATACACGCCGGACTGAACCCCAAGCGGATCGTCTTGATCACTGCGCTGCTCTCGGGAGCGATGGCCGGGCTGGCCGGTGCCGGCGAGGTTGGCGGCATCCAGTTCCAGGTGATGGGGTCGATATCGCCCGGCTATGGTTACGCCGGAATCGCCGTCGCCATGCTGGCGCGGCTGTCGCCACTTGCGGTGCTTCCTGCCGCCTTGTTCTTCGCGGCCATCATCACCGGCAGCAGCGAGATGTCGCGCCAGATCGGCGTGCCGATTTTCCTGGCGGATGCAATCCAAGGACTTGCACTGCTTGCAGTGCTGGTGGCCGCGGTCCTTTCGCGCTACCGCCTGCGCCTTGATCTCGCGCGAAGCGGAGCCGGGCCTTGAACCTTTTGGACCTCATCCTGGATATCGGCTTCTTCGCGGCCGCCGTCCGCCTGGCGGTGCCGCTGCTGCTTGGAACATTGGGCGAGCTCATCGCCGAACGATCGGGAAGCCTCAATCTCGGTATCGAGGGCATGATGCTCGCCGGCGCAATTGCGGGATTTGCCACTGCCTCCGGCACCGGATCGCTGTGGCTGGGGGTCGTCGCGGCAATCGCCATCGGCGCTCTTCTCGGGTTCTCTCTTGCCATCCTCACCGTTGTGCTGCGGCTCGATCAAACCGTTGCCGGCATCGGCATGACGATGAGCGTCACCGGGCTTGCGTTCTATTTCTATCGCCTCGGATTCGGCGAAAGCGCCGTGCCGCCGTCGATCCAGCCATTCAGGACGGTGCCGATTCCGATCCTCTCCGAGATCCCGGCGGTCGGCCCGATCTTCTTCAACCAATACGCACTGACCTATATCGCCTATCTGCTTGTGCCGGCTCTCGCCTTCTTCCTCATGAAGACGCCGGCCGGGCTGTCGCTGCGGACGGTCGGCGAGAACCCCCTTGCGGCGGCAAGCGTCGGCATCGACGTGATCCAGGTGCGGATCCTGGCGCTGATCGCCGCCGGCTCGCTGGCCGGACTCGGCGGAGCCTACCTCGATCTCGCCGCGTTCGGGTCGTTTGGCTATGGCATCATTTCCGGACGAGGCTGGATCTGCCTGGCGCTCGTCGTCCTCGGCCGTTGGCAGCCGATCCCTTGCGCCCTCGCCGCCTTCCTGTTCGGCGCGGTGGATGCCTTCCAGCTCCGTCTGCAGACCAGCGGCGCCTGGGCGATTCCCTATCAGGTGTTTCTCGCCCTGCCCTATCTGGCAACACTCGTCGCGATGGTGTTGAGCGCCCGGCAGGCGGTGGCTCCGGCAGCTTTGGGCAAAGCCTATGATCCGGAGACCCGGTGACCTCCGAGATAATCAAGAGCCGCGAGCGCATAGACCTTGGCGCAGTCGAGGAAATCCTTGCGGTGAACGAAATCGTCGACGCCGGACGCCAGCAGCGGCTGCGGGCCGTAGCAGACCGCCTGGATGCCGGCGCGACGCCAGCGTGAAGCATCGCTGGCGGGAAGCCTGACCACCAGCGCCGGCGGCGCGCCACGCACGAAGGCCGCCGCCGATTCCATCGAGCGGACAATCTCGGAATCGATCGGCGTCCAGTTCGGGTCCCATCCCTTGATCCGCTCGATGGTGAGCCAATCCGTGTCGACGAGGGCCTTCAACTCGCGCTCGATCGTTTCGACGGTCATTCCCGGCGGAACCCTGACATCGAGCTCCGCCTCGGCATGGGCGGCAAGCTGACTGACGAACCCGCCACCCGACACTTTCCCGACATTGGCCGAGATCCGCAGCCCTTCGCGCGCCGCCTCGCGATCAAGCCGGTCGAGATCTCCCGGCGCCCGCACCAGGCGTTCGTTCCATTCATCCAGGATGGTGATGACCGCCGCAAGCCGGTGAATCGCCGAGTCGCCGCGCCGTGCCGCCATTCCCTGGCCGGGTTCACCCCGCACCTTGAGCCGAAACCACGCCACCCCTTTCTCGGCGATGGCCAGTCCCATTGCGCCTGGCCCTTCGCCGCAGATCAGAGCATCGCCGAGAAGGTCCGGCCTCCGCTCCAGCATGAAGCCGGCGCCGTTCGGGCCGAAGAACACCTCATCGGCAACCGCGGTCACGGTGACCTTGCCTTGCCAGAGGTCGGTTCGCTCGGCGAGCCAGGCAAAGGCGAACAGGAGTGCGGCAACTGCTCCCTTCATGTTGCCGGAGCCGAGGCCGAGAAGCCGGTCCTTCTGCGCAGTCAAGGCAAATGGCTCGACGGTCCAGCGATCCCTCGGTCCAACCGGGATCGTATCCATATGACCGTTCAGGATGAGATGCCGGCCGGTGCCGTTCGCAATGGACGACACGATATTCGGCTGATTTTCGGCGCGCTGGATGCGTTCGGTCGGAAGCCCTCTCGTTGCCAGGAAGTCCTCGATCTTCCGAGCGACCGCCTCGACGTTTCCGGGCGGATTTTCGCTCGGGGCAGCAACGAGTTTCTCGAGGAGCGCCGTCTGCTCGGCGGATCTGGCGTCGATCCACTCGCAGATCTCCGATCGCAGCTCATGGACAGCGCGTGGCATTGTGCATCCTTCGGGGCGATTCACCAACGAGACTACTTGAGCCAGGCCCGCCATTTGGCTTCATTGGCGGCGATCCACTCATCTGCCACTTCAGGCATCGGCCGGCCCTTGACATCGGCCTGTTCGGTGGCTCGACCGACGTCTGCGGTTTCGAGCTTGAAGTTGCGGAGAATTGCCTGGGCCAATGGCACCTTGGCGATGAATTCCTTGTTCGCCAGCTTGCCGATCTGGCCTGTCTTGTAGCCGCAGTCCCAGGTCTTGTCGGGGTTGATCCCCCATTTCGGATCGCTGAAGCAGGCATCCTCGGCCTTGGGGAACTCGACCCATTTGCCATCGTACTTCGCGGTGATCCAGTAAGGGCTGTATCCCCAGGCGAGGATCGGCTCCTTCTTGTCGATCGCTCCGGAAATCGCCGCCGCGAGAGCGACCGGCGTCCCGGCAGAGATGATCTCGAGATCGATCCCGAAGGCATCGGCGCGCTTGTCCACATCGGTCGTCCAGTCCGAGGGGGCATTCACAAAGCGCGCCTTGGGCGCCGTCTCGGCTGTCGAGAGCGCCTTTTGGCAGTCAGGCTTCATCAGCGCCTTGTAGTCCGGCAAGCCCGGGCACACCGCCTCGACATAGGTCGGATACCACCAGCCTTCGCGAACCTCGACGCCGTTCGGCCCGAAATCCTCGACCTTGCCGGATGCCAGGGCATCCTGGACCGGGGCCGGAGTGGTTGCCCAAGCGCCGGTGGTGATCGGGAAGTCGCCGGTCACCACGCCCTGGAAATGTGCCGTGTAATCGACCGGCGTGAACTCGATGTTGTACCCCGCCTTCTTGAGGACGCCGCCAAAGACCAGGGAGATGAAGTCGAAATCGGACGAGTTGATCAGCGGGAGCTTGATCACTTCGGTGGTCTCGGCCTGCTGCGCCAGGACCTGGGCTGGGGCAGCCAACATCAGGCCCAAGCAGGCCAGCCGAGGAATGCTGGTTCCAAACATGACTTTTCTCCGGGATCTTGCGCGGCCCGCTCAATCTGCCGCAGGCTGCCAATGTCGGCAAGCCCTTGATGTATCAGGCATGGCTGGCATCGCGGAGGGCCATTGCACGACGCGTAAAGGCCTTCAGCAAGCGGTCGCATACCGCGGTGATGGCGACGAGGCACAGGCCGGCGACCAGCCCCTCTCCGGTATCCACCTTGCCGAGCGCCTTCAAGGTATTCGCCTCCAGCCCGCGCGTGCCGACAAGCGCGGTGATCACCAGCATGCCGAAGGCCATGATCACCGTCTGATTGAGACCAAGGAGCAGGTAGGGGCGGGCAATGGGAAGCTGGACGAGACGCAGAGCCTGCAGCCTGGTGCAGCCGCTCATCGCGGCTGCCTCGAGCACGCTGCGCTTGACCTGGAGCAGTCCCGATTGCGTGAATTTGATGGCGGGAGCAACCGAATAGATGGCGATCGCCGCCAGCGCGGGCACATCGCCGATGCCCAGAACCATGATCACCGGCACGAGATAGACGAAGGGTGGAAGCGTCTGGATCGTGTCGACCAGAACGTCATTGACGTCGGCCAGCAGCCGATTCAATGCTCCCGCCATTCCGAGAGGGAAGCCTATCAAACAGGCGATCACCACGCCGAGCATGACGAGATAGAGCGATGTCATGGCCGCGTCCCAATAGCCGGTGATGACGACCGCGAAAAGCATGGCACTCACCGTCACCGCCAGCCGCCAGCCGCCGAGCAGCATGCCGGTCACACCGCAAATACCGACCATCACCAGCCAGGGCGCGGCCAACAACGCGTCCTTGACCGGTCGAAGCACGGCGATGATCAAGGCATTCCGCAGCGAGGCTATGGTCTGCCCTGCTGCCGCATTGATGGAAGCGACGAGCTCGTTCCAGAAACTGCCGGTCGATAATGTCCATGATGTCGGAAATGCCGAGCCCCCCGAGTGGATGATCGCGGTCGCAAGACCAAGCGCGATCAGAGCCGCGGCCGCAAACGCATGGACATGTCCGGCGAGCCTGCTGCTGCTGCCGGCTTGGGCATGGACCGATCGCTTCGAGGCGAGCGCCCGAAAGGTTCGATCGAGCGCGATGGCGAGGAGAGTGATGGCGATGCCGGCCTCGAGCGCCGGACCGAGCTTCAGCGATTTGAGCGCCGCAAAGAGATCGGTTCCAAGACCTCCGGCACCGATGATGGCGGCGAACACGGCAACCGCGAAGGACAGATTGACCACCTGGTTGAGGCCAACGAGCAAGGTATCGCGCGAGGCAGGCAACAATACCAGCCAGAGCGCCTGGCGCCTGCTGCATCCGGCCATGGTGGCCAAGTCGAAAATGCTGCCGGGCAAGGTGCGGAGCGCGAGCGTCGTCGTGCGCGCCATCGGGGGCATTGCGAAGATCACCGTCGCGACGAGTCCGGCGAGCGGCCCGAAGCCGAAGAATACGAGAATCGGCACGAGGTAGGAGAAGATCGGCAGCACCTGCAACAAATCATAGAGGGGTTCGAGCAGACCTTCAGCGATGGCGCTTCGCCAAGCCAAGACTCCAAGGACGACGCCGACAAGGCTTCCCACCACGACGGCAACGAGCACGGAAGCCATGGTCATCATGGCGCTGGTCCACAGGCCGAAGACGAGGAGATAGGCACCGGCAAGAAGTATCAGGATCAGGAGCCGCGGCCCGCCGGCCCAATGGCCGAAGATGATCGCTGCACCGAGAAGGCTGAACCATGGCAAGGGCGGGAACGCCGAACCCAGAGGCCCGAAACCCTTCGCGAGCATGGATTGCGCCATCGTCATGGGAAGTTCGACGATCTTGGCGGCACTGCGGAGGATGCTGCTGAACTCGACGCCGCCGATCGTGAAGTCGCGGGCCAGCCATTTGAAACCGGCGGTAATCGGCGGGCCCGGAGCAATGACCCATTCCTTCGGCCAGTCCCAAGCCCAGCTGAACGGCAAGGTTGCCAGAATGAGTCCGAAGGCCAGCACCGCCGCAATCATGCGATTGGGTGAAGACGCTGCTCTCTCCAGCCGGGCGATGGTGCCCATGGTCTAGGATGCCGGTCGCGCCAGCAGCAGGGGGCCGATGATCTGCGGTCCGATGCTGCCGACGATCCGGCCGTCGGCCCCGCTCACCGGCATGGCGCGGCCACGCTCGAAAACGCGCCGCGCCGCTTCGCGAACCAGCATCGAGGCATCCAGCGCTTCCGACGGGTCATCGAGGAGCGCCGGCGACATCACGGAGCCGACACGCACGACATCGGCGAGCACTACCTTGTCGGTGAACCGGGCAACATAGGAGTCGGCAGGCTTGAGCACCAACTCCTCCGGGGTGCCAATCTGGACAACAACGCCATCCTTCATGATCGCGATCCGCGTTGCGAGTCGCAAAGCCTCGTCGAAGTCGTGCGTGATGAAGATGATCGTCTTCCTCAGTCTCGCTTGCAGCCGCAGCAACTCGTCCTGCAAATCCCGGCGGATGATCGGATCAAGTGCCGAGAACGGCTCATCCAGAAACCACAGCTGCGGATCGGTCGCGAGGCTGCGCGCGATTCCGACTCTCTGTTGTTGTCCGCCGGAAAGCTCATGTGGATAGTAGCCTTCACGCCCTTCCAGGCCGACCATCGCAACCATTCGCTCGGCCCTCGCCTCGCGCTCGCGCTTGGCTGTCCCGCGCACGCGCAGCGGAAAGGCGATGTTCTCCATGACGGTGAGGTGGGGCAACAGCGCGAAGTCCTGGAATACCATGGAGAGCTCGTGACGCCTGAGCGCAATCAACTCTGCCGGGGAGGCCTTGGCGATGTCGATTCCAAGAACCCGAAGGCCGCCGCGCGTCAACGGCAGAAGTCCGGTCATGCAGCGGACCAGGGTCGACTTCCCCGATCCTGAGAGACCCATGATGCAGAAACTTTCGCCTTTGCGGACCGACAGCGAAACCTGCCGCACCGCTGCTGCGAAATTCCATGATACAAGGAGCTGCTCGGGATTCCGGCTTGCGAAGAACTGTCTGAGCCGCATCGCGCCGAGGCCGAAAACCTTCCAGACGTCAGTACAGTCGAGTGCAATGTCCGAAGTCTCCAAAGGCCGCCTCGCTTCACCCAAAGATCAAGGTGGCAAATATCACAGCGCCTGATCGAGTGCCTGTCCACAATCCGGTTGTCGCAGAGAGTTCAATCAAAGAAGGCCAGACCATGCGAAGGTTGCTGACGCTCCTGCCGATTGTCAGCGTCCTTGTTGCACCAATCGATATCGTGGGATCCGGTCAGGCGGCGCCGCTCCTACAACCGCAAAGCGGTCCATGGGATCCCACGGGCAGCTTTTCCTTTGAAGGCGACAGCAGGAAACTGCGGCGGGCACTGAGCGGCATCGCCTGTCGAGACAGCGCCTCGCTGCCACGGACCTGTCTCGTCGTTTTCGACGAAGGCATGGAAGCCCGCCACGTCGTGATCGACAATGGCTCCTACAGCCTTGATGGCGAAAGGGTCGTCCTGGGCGAGGATGGCGAGCTCGATGCGGAAGCGGCGGCGACGGACGGACAATATTACTATGTCTCCGGATCGCATTCGGTCAAGCGCGAGGGCTGCGATCCCAATCCCGCCAGCCGTCAAGTCATCAGGATCCCAATCGACCAAGCATCCGGAAAGGCCCGGCACGCGCCGGACAATGCCGTTGCCGGAGAGAGCGACAAGGGCCGCCTATGGTCGCTCATGAACCAACGGGATGACCTGAACAATTTCGTCGGGAAGTGTCTGGGGGACCCGAGCCAAGGCGTCAACATCGAAGGATTGGCTGTAAAGGGCGGGCGTCTCTATTTTGGGTTCCGCGGTCCAGCCGATAAGGGCGTCGCCAGGATCCTTTCAGTCGATGCGAATGCCTTGTTCGCGGATGGGGATCTCAGTCCCTCGATGACGACCATCGAAGTCGGCGAGGGGCGCGGCATTCGAGATCTTGCGGCCGTCAGGGACGGCTTTCTGATCCTCAGCGGACCTGACGATACGATGGCAAATCATGACAAGGGCTGGGGCATATCCTTCTGGGACGGCACTTCCTCCGTGGCCGGTGCCCATGTCGAGTCAAAAGGGCTCGCGGAGCTCGATCTTTCGGGGGTCGATGTGCGCCCCTGCGACAGGGAGCTGAAGCCGGAAGCCCTTGCCGTCACCGAAGATGCTCCAGAGCACTATACGATCGTGGTTCTTTCCGACGGCATGTGCGACGGCGGCGCTTTGCAATTCAAGGTCGTCCGCTGAAACGCCGCGGTTCGAGCAGGCTCACTCGGAAACAGCCTAGCGGAACAGATTGCTGAGGCTGCGCGCCGGATCCTTCAGCCATTTGGGCCTGGAGACCTGCGACAGGAAGCCGAAATCAAAGCCGCCGATAACGACCACCTTGGTGTTCTTCATCCCGGCCTTCTGGACCAACGCATAGAGCGTCGCGGCATTTTCGGGGGCGAGCCTCACGCAGCCATGCGAAGCGCGCCTGCCCAGGCTCTTGGTATACTCGCTGCCATGGATGGCATGGCCCTCGGTTGTGAAAAAGATCGAGTGTGGCATCGGCGCATCATCCCACTCCTTCGAGTAATGATCGCGCTCCATGCGAAAGGGCTTATAGGAGCCGCTCGGTGTCGAATAGCCGGATGCACCGGTCGAGACGAGCCAGACATATTTCTCGGTCCCGTCGACCGAGACGGTCATTTTCTGGTTCAGCTTGTTAATCGAGATCTGAACGTTTGCCGCCGTCGCGGGTCCGATCCCAAACATCAGAGCGGCCACAATGACGGCCGCGAACCACCTCAAGCGCACCATGGTCCCCTCCCGGTTCGCCCCGAACATCGCAGTCGCCGCCACTGCCCATCCTATATAGCGGCTGGACTACTCAATGTCTTGTGTTTGACCGAAAGCTGACGCGTTTTGGGTCAAAGCGCGTCTCTCCCGCCACGGCGCCGGCGATCAGGATCAGAAGCCTAGGACTCGGGATAGGGCGTGCCGTCCTTGTGCACGAACCGGCCGTCGGCATTGGAACTCATCATGTCGATGTCGGAGCAGATGGTCACGTCGTCCGGCGAGCGGGTGCCCACCTCCAGATAAACCGCCATCGCGCCCGATCGATTGATCAGATGATGGCCGTTCCCGGAGCCGCGCGGAAAGGCGGCGCAATCGCCGGCGCGCAGCAGCGCCTCCGCGCCGCCATCCTCGACCAGCGTCACCTCGCCCTCCAGCACATAGACGAACTCGTCCTCGGCCGAATGCCAATGGCGCTGGCTCGACCAGTTGCCCGGCGGCAGGCGCATGAGATTGACCCCGAAGTCGGCGAGCCCGCCGGCGTCACCCAGCCGCTGGCGCACGCGACCGGCGCAAGGCGTGTCGAATGGCGCGGGATAGGGCGAGCCCCGGCGCTTCGGCACTGTGGCGACATCGATCTTGGGCATGGCGACCTTCCCGAGTGGTGAACGAGCAAGCTCAAGCGCGGCCAGGTGGTTCCCGCGCCAGGAAGGATGGGCCCTCGATCACGACCGGTCCACCTCACGATTTGCCCATGCACGGACTGTTGAAGTCGCCGGCGGCCGCCATCGAAACGCCGCGGTTGGGGACGCTCCTCGCACGATGGGGCTCGAGGGGCTTTCCGATTCGGTGCGTGCAATTCCGGTGGTGGCCTGAACAGCAATCATGTTCAAGAAACCGCTGGTCGGCGGCAGGCATCGACCCGGATCGGTCGGCAGGGGACAACCATATGTCGGATCTGCAACCGCTCGACTCCGCTGCCGCGCTCGGGGAGCATGACGGCGTGCCGTTCTTCGCCGCGACGAATGCCAGGAACTCGCCGATCGGAGGTTATCTCTGCCAGGAGGAAACCCTCGTCTCCCCGCTGATCGGCATCGGGGCGGGAGGAACGTATCTCGCCGGCTACGCAATCAGCGGCGCCGAGCAGAGTGACGTCGTTCGGCTGAAGCCGATCTACGCCTCGCGGCTGGATGCCTCGCTGGCGGCGGTCACGCGGGCACGGTTCGAAGCGCGGCGCCTCGGCAGCACAAGCCTGGATTTCTCCGCCGAGGTCGTCACCAGCTCCGAGTCCAACATGCTGGTGCGGATCGCGAATGCGAACCGGGCCCTGGCGATCGACTCGAGCGAACCGGTGCAGCGGATCCTCGATGCCAGCGATATCGTCATCGTGATCTGGCGGGAGCCCGAGGGGATTGGCAGAATCCAGATCAAGGGGGCAGGCACGGACGTCCTGAACGGCCGTCCGCTGCCGAAGGGCACCGCCGGGACGGGCAACAATCGCAAAGCGGTCGGAGGGACTTCGGTTCATTGGTGCACCTGCCGGGAAGCGGCGCAGATCGCCTGGGAATTCTTTTCCTGGCATGACGCCAAGCCGGTCGGGCGCGACTGAAGCAAAGCGGCCCTTTCAAGGCGCAAGCACCGAGTTTCCTCAGCTTATCCACCGTTAGCAACGACGGCTACGGACGCGTCACAAACCAGCCCGATTGCCCAAACCAAATAAGCGGCGCGGCGCAATGCCGGCTCTTTCGAGGGAACGGAATTCGGGGCTTTCTCTCATGCCAAATCCGCCAATGCTGCTCGTCCACCTCGCCGGTCTCGTGCTCGCCGTCGGGTCGCTCCTCATCCTCGACCTGCGGCTTGCCACGCTTCTTTTCGGGCGCCGCGTGCGGCGTTTCGATGTCGTCCTCGTCAAGTGGCTCGCCCCCGCCGTCAGGCTCGGCCTGGTGCTGCTCTGGATCTCAGGCATAGGATTGCTGTTCTTCAGCGCCATGGATGCCCCGCAGCTCCTTGTCGATCCGAAGCTGCATGCCAAGCTGATCATCGTCGTGATCCTCACGATCAACGGCATCCTCGTCGAGAAGCTCTGCCTGCCGGCCGTCTTGCGCAGTGAAGGGCGCGGCTTGTTCGCCTCCTTGTCGCGGGTGACACGCTTCCAGCTGATCACGATCGCGGCAATCTCGGCCGTCAGCTGGTACTGCGCAACCTTTCTGGCGTTGGCGAACAGAATGCACCTCGGCTTCGGCGTGGAGGCAGCGCGGTTCCTGCAATATTACGGATGCGCGCTGGCGGCGACGGTCCTCATCGGCACCCTGCTGGCGCAAAGGATCCCGCGCAGCGTTGCAACCTCTTCAAGGCTCGAGTCCGCGCCTGCGCTGACGACGCGGGACAAGCCGCTGCAAGCCCGGAAGACTCGGTCCTCCCTGCGCAAGCGCGTCCGCGGCGCGCTCGTCGGGGTCGCCGCTGCCAGCCTCGTGATCAACCTCCTCACGCTCACGACGGCACTGTTCATGATGCAGATCTTCGACCGTGTCCTGACGGGCCGGAGCGAGGACATTCTCGTCTATCTCTCGGTGATCGCCGTCATGGCCGTGGCGATGCTCTGCGCCTTCGATTTCATGCGTCGCCGGATGCTGATACGGCTGGGTGGCTGGCTGCAGCGCTCGCTATCGCCGCTTGCCTATCTCAAGGAACTCGAGACCGTGCGGTCGACGCCGCGCTCCAGCGAGCTCCTGCGCGAGCTCGGCATGCTCAGAGCCTTCCTCTGCGGCACGGGCATCGTGGCGCTGTTCGATGTCCTCTGGCTGCCGCTGGCCCTGGTCGTGCTCCATACGCTCGACCCCTTGCTCGGAGCCATCGCATCGACCGGGGCCATTCTGCTGCTCGGCTTCGTCTATGTGACGGAGCGGGTTGCCGGACGACAGGCGCGGGATGCCGAAGCCGCCGCGACGCACGGGGTGCGCGACGCCGAAACGGTGCTCCGCAATGTCGATGTCGTTCACAGCATGGGCATGGGCGCCGCGCTGGTCAAAGGCTGGCGCGAGGCCCATGAGGAGGCGGCACAGCTGAACGACAATGCCAGCAGCCGCGCCGCTCTCGTCATCTCCGTCGCGAAGTTTCTCGAGCTCGCCACTCAGATCGCGGTGATCGGCGCGGGCGCCTGGCTTGTCCTCAATCATCAGCTGAGCATCGGAACGTTGATCGTCGCCGCGCTCATTGCGGCGCGCGCCTTGATGCCGATCACCCAATCGGCCGGCACCTGGCGGCGTGCCAGGGCGGCGCGGCAGGCGTGGCGGCGCATCTGCGATGGGCTCGGCCACAAGCCATCGGATGGTCCGGCCCTCTTGTTGCCGCGACCATTCGGCCATCTGACGATCGAGGAGCTGAGCTACGTGCCGCCGAGTGGAGAGACGCCGATGATCCAGGGTCTGACGCTCGATGCGCAACCCGGCGAGGTGCTGGCAATCACCGGACCTTCCGGCGCCGGCAAATCGACATTGGCCCGGCTGATGCTGGGCCTGGAGCCCAGGCAGGGAGGCGCGATACGGCTCGATGGCATCGACATCTCGATGATCGATCACCGGCAGATCGGGCCGCACATCGGCTATCTGCCGCAAGAGGTCGAGCTCCATCGGGGGACGGTCTATCGCAATATCGCACGCATGAGCGAGGGGAGCTCGAACGATGTGATCGAAGCAGCGCATCTGGCGGGCGCGCATGAAATGATCCTGCGGCTGCCGATGGGCTACGACACGATGATCGATCCGGAAGATTGCGGGCTGTCAAGCGGCGAGCGGCGGCGCATAGCGCTCGCGCGCGCATTCTATGGGCGTCCGGCACTGCTGGTGCTCGACGAGCCGATTCTCAGCTTCGACATGAATGGCGAGAAGATCCTTGCAAGAGCGCTGAGCTCGTTCAGGGACGTCGGCACGACCGTGGTGATTCTGGTCAACCAACCAGGACTCCTGGCGCATGCGGATCGGATAGCCGTGTTGAATGGCGGGCGGCTCTCGATGATCGGATCGCGCGACCAGGTCCTGTCGCACATGGCCCGGCCCGGCTCCCGCCGTCGCGGTCCGCCCTATATGAGGATCATCCAGTAGGGTCCGGATCCATCGCTTGGCGGGCAAATGCGCCACCTCTCACTCGTTCGTCCCCGTGCTCGCGGGGAGAAGCGCCGGCCCTAGGTCGCGGCCGTCACCCGCCAGATCACATCGCCGACATCGTCCGCCACCAGCAGCGACCCGTCGGGGCCGATCGCCACCCCGACCGGGCGGCCATAGGAGAAGCGCTCGTCGGGCGGCAGGAAGCCGGTAAGGATGTCGCGCGCCGGCCCGCTTGGCCGCCCATCCGTGAACGGCACGAAGATCACCTTGTAGCCGCTGAGCGTGCTGCGGTTCCACGAGCCGTGCTGTCCGATCGCCATGCCTTCGGGATAGCCCGGCAGCGTGCCGGCGGGCAGCCAGCACAGTCCGAGCGACGCCGTGTGGCCGCCGAGCGCATAGTCCGGCGTGAGGGCGCGCGCCACCGCCGCCTTGTCCTGCGGCACCCGCTCGTCGACGATCTGCCCCCAATAGCAATAGGGCCAGCCATAGAAGCCGCCGCCGCGCACCGACGTCAGATAGTCGGGCGGCGTCTCGTCGCCGAGGCCGTCGCGCTCATTGACCACGGTCCACAGCGCGCCGGTCCGCGGCTCGAAGGCGAGTCCCACCGGATTGCGCAAGCCTGACGCGAAGATGCGGCTGCCGCCGCTTGCGAGATCGATCACGTGGATGGCGGCGCGACCGTCCTCCGCATCCATCCCGTGGTCGCCGATGTTGGTGAGGGAGCCGACGCCGGCATAGAGCTTTCGCCCGTCCGGGGTCGCCAGCAGGCTGCGCGTCCAATGGCCGCCCGGCTTGAACGTGGTGAGCCGCCGTCCCGGCGCGGTGATGCGGCTGGCGCCGGCCGCATAAGGGTAGGCGAACACCCCATCCGTATTGCCGACATAGAAGGTGTCGCCGACCAGCGCCATGCCGAATGGCTGGTTCAGGCCATCGAGAAAGACCGACGTCGTTTCCGCCACACCGTCGCCGTCGCCGTCGTTGAGCCGGATGATCCGGTTGGGGCTGACGCCGATTGCCGCCGCGCGCCGCATCGTGCTCAGCATCGCATAATCGAACACGCTTCTGACCGGCGTCGGCTCGAACAGCGACTCGGCCACCAGCACATCGCCATTCGGCATGACCTGGATCCAGCGCGGATGCTTGAGCCCGGTGGCGAACGCATTCACCTTGAGGCCCGCCGCGGCGACCGGCATCTCGCCTTCCCGCCAGCCTCGCGCGGTTGGCATCTTGAGCGTCGGGAAGCTGCCTTGGGGCTTGGCCGGCGGGATCTCCGGCGTGGCTCCGAAAGCCGGCCTCTGCTTTCCGCCGTCGGCATGCCGCATGGCGATGGCGGCCCCGCCGATCAGCTCGACAACCCGCGCGAACACCCCGGAAAAGCTCATGTCTGTCTCTCCCTTTCGGACGGTCAGGCTAGCCGAACCGGGCACCACTTGGAACCAGGCCGATGTCAGACTCCAAGGTCTTGCCCAATGGCGGTATCATGACGGTCGACGAGAGGCCGACGCCCCTTGGCAACTTGGAGTAACCGATGGATCGCCGTCTTGCCGCCATTCTGGCGGCCGACATGGCTGGCTACTCCCGCCTGATGGAACTGAACGAGGATGATGTTCTCGTCCGCCAGAAGGCGCACCGGCGCGAGCTGATCGAACCCGAGATCAGGAACCGGGGCGGCCGCATCGTCAAGACCACCGGCGATGGCATGCTTGTCGAATTTGCCTCGGCGCAGGACGCAGTGCGCTGTGCCATTGGCATCCAGACCGCAATGGTCGGGCGCGAGGCCCACACCGCGCTCGACAACCGCATTGTCTATCGCGTCGGCGTCAATCTGGGAGATGTGATCTTCGATGAGGGTGATGTGTTCGGGGACGGCGTCAATGTTGCGGCGCGCCTGCAGGCGTTGTCGAAGCCGGGTGGGGTCTGCGTCTCCGACATCGTCCATCAGACTATCGGAGGTCGCATCGGCGAGACTTTCCGCGACATGGGCAGTCAACGGGTGAAGAACATCTCCCGCCCCATCCGGGTGTGGCAATGGGCACCCGACATGCCGCATCACGAGCCGGAGCTGGACGAGCTGGCTCTGCATCAGCGTGTCCAGTTTGTCACCACGCCGGATGAGGTCCGACTGGCATGGGCGGCTATCGGCGAGGGCCAGCCGGTCATGAAGGCGCCCAACTGGCTGAACCATCTCGAATATGAATGGCAAAGCCCGGTCTGGGGACCGGTCTTCGGCGCCCTGGCGCGCCGCTGCCGGCTCATTCGTTTCGATCAGCGCGGCAACGGGCTGTCCGATTGGGACGTCAAGGAGATTTCGGCGGACACCATGATCGCCGACATCGGCAGCGTTGCCAGTGCCGCCGGCCTCGATCGCTTCGCCCTGCTCGGCATCTCGCAAGGCTGTGCCTTCTCCATCCGCTATGCCGTCGAGAACCCCGATCGTGTGAGTTGCCTCATTTTGCTGGGTGGCTATCTGAGGGGCCGGCTCAAGCGCCCCGATCCCGATCAGAAGAAGCTGTATGAGGTGCTCGGGTCGATGATCCGCGACGGCTGGGGATCGTCCAATCCGGTGTTCCGACATTTCTTCACTTCGAACTTCATGCCCGACGCTTCGCCCGAGGTGGGCGCGAGCTTCGATGAGCTGCAGCGCATCGCCACCTCGCCGGACAATGCGTTGCGGATCTGGCGAATGAATGCCGAGATCGACGCTACGGATCTCGCAAGGCGCGTGACGGTCCCGACGCTGGTGCTGCATTGCCGGGGTGATCGGGTGGCTCCGCTCGAGGAAGGGCGCCTGATGGCCAGGCTTGTGCCGGGCGCCCACTTCGTCGAGTTGTCGGGAAACAACCACGCGATTATCGAAGGTACGCCCGCCTTCGACCAGTTCTTCGAAGAGGCGACGGCATTTCTGTCCCAACACCGCCCCGAGAGCGGCAACTGACAGGAGCGGAGGAAAAGGCAAGGTGACCCTTGAGCTGATGGATGAGGTGCTTCGGCTGGCCGGGGCGGCGGCGGCTGGCGGGATCATCGGCATCAATCGCGACATCGCCAAGAAGCCGATCGGCCTCAGGACGCTGGCGCTGGTCTCGCTGGGCGCGGCGATCGCCACCGTCGCGGCGATCCAGATGCCCGGGATGGGAGAGAACCCCGACGCCATGAGCCGGGTCGTCCAGGGCGCGATCCAGGGCATCATGACCGGGCTCAGCTTCATCGGTGCCGGCGTCGTCCTGCGCGACGCGCGGGCCAGGACGGTCGAAGGCTTGACCACCGCCGCCACCGTCTGGATCGCGGCGGCGCTCGGCATTGCCTGCGGGCTGGGCGAATGGACGACCGCGGTGACCGGCACGGCGCTCGCAATGGTGCTTCTCGTGATGTTCGAATGGTTCGAGACGCGCTTCGGGCCGAAAAAGGAATGAGGCCCGGCCGGGAACTTTGCCCGACGCGGTGGCGTTGGGGCGCGGCAGCACCATGGCGCGCGCGAAAAAACGACAATCTCCCCGCAGCGAAGGCAGTCCCGAGCAGCAATCCGCCGCGCCGGGAGAACCTGGTTCGGAGATCGATATCAGCCTGGCGCCGTCAAGCGAGGAAGAGCGCGACCTTTCCAGCTATCTGAGCTTTGCCGGACGGTTCTGGAGGGGGCCGGCGCGGCGCAAGGCCTGGCTGCTCACCGGCGGCGTTGCGACCTTCATCATCCTCAATCTCATCGTCCAGGTGGGGATCAACCGCTGGAACCGTTATTTCTTCAACGCCCTGGAAAACAAGGATGTCGCAACGGCAACCAGGGCGACGCTGCTGTTCCTGGGCCTGACCCTTGCGGCGGCAGCCGTCGCCGTCGGCATGGTGCAGTTCCGCCTGCGCCTGCAGGTCGCGTGGCGCCGCTGGCTCACCGGCGAGCTCTTGTCCAACTGGCTCGCCGAGCAGCGCTTCTACCGCCTCAGCGTCTCGGCGCCGGAGATCGACGCGCCGGAGTTCCGCATGGCCGAGGACGCCCGCATCGCCACCGAGCCGGTCGTCGATTTCGTCATCGGCATCACCAATGCCGGCCTCCTCGCCGTCACCTTCCTCGGCGTGCTGTGGAGCGTCGGCGGCGCGATCACCATCGCCGGCTACACGATCCCCGGCTACATGGTGTTCGCCTCGCTCCTCTATGCCTGCTTCATGTCGGGCTTCATGGCCTGGCTTGGCCGGCCGCTGGTGCAGAAGGTCGAGCGCAAGAACGAGGCCGAGGCCCGCTTGCGCTTCGAGCTCGGACGGGTGCGCGAGAATGCCGAGCAGATTGCCCTGATCGGCGGCGAGAAGGACGAACGGTCATCGCTGAAGGGGACCCTGCGCTTTCTCGTCAACCGCCTGCTCGAGGTGGTCAACCAGCAGGCGCATCTGACCTGGTTCATCAATGGCAACGCGGTGCTCGCCGGTGTCTTCCCGCTGCTCATCGCCGCACCGAAATATCTCACGGGCGAGATGACGCTCGGCTCCTTGATGCAGACCTCGGCCGCCTTCGTTCAGGTGCAGCTCGCGCTCAACTGGCTGGTCGAGAACTATATCCGGGTTGCCGAATGGCTGGCCTCGGTCAGCCGCGTCGTGGGGCTCCGCGGTGCGCTGAGCGATCTCGATCAGTCGGTCGGCCAGACGCCGGACGAGCGCATCGTCCTCGACACCGGCCCCGACGATGCCATCCATCTGAGCGGCGTGTGGGTCGGGCAGCATGACGGGCGGGTCGTCATCGAGGATGCCGACGCCAGGATCGACCGCGGCGAGCGGGTGCTGCTGACCGGCGAATCCGGCACCGGCAAGTCGACCCTGGTGCGCGCCATCGCCGGGCTGTGGCCCTGGGGCTCGGGCAAGATCCTCGTGCCCGCCGATGCCGAGATCGCATTCCTGCCGCAGCGGCCCTACATCCCGCTCGGCACGCTGCGCAACGCCATCACCTATTCCACCGGCAAGAAGAAGCGGAAGGTGAGCGACGACACCATCAAGGAGGCCATGCGGCGTTGCGGCCTGCGCCATCTCCTGCCGCGCCTCGATGCCGAGGAGCGCTGGGACAAGGTGCTGTCGGGCGGCGAGCAGCAGCGCGTCGCCTTCACGCGCCTCGTCGTGCTGAAGCCCGACATCGTCATCATGGACGAGGCGACCTCCGCTCTCGATGAGGACGCGCAGGCCTCGATGATGGAGCTCTTTCGCCATGAGCTGAAGGACGTCACGCTGATCAGCGTCGGGCATCGGCCGGGGCTGGAGGAGTTCCATGAGCGCAAGCTCACCCTGCAGCGCCATCCGAGCCAGGCCCGGCAGCAGGCGCCGACCCGCCGGCGACGTGGTGCGCGACTTCTGTCGCGCCTGTTGCGCCGCTCGCTGCGGCCGCGGCCGTCCCCCGACCCGAGTCGCTCCGACTAGGGCACTCGCTTTCGGCGAGGACCAAGGCTATCCTCACGCCGGAGGAGAGAGGGATGGACCGCCGCCGCCTGGCCGCAATCCTGGTTGCCGATGTGGTCGGCTACTCTCGACTCATGGAGGCCGACGAGAGCGGAACCCATGCCGCCCTCAAAAGGCGGCGGTCCGAGATCTTCGATCCGCTCATCCAGGAACATGCCGGCCGCCTGGTGAAGTTCATGGGCGACGGCATGCTGGTCGAGTTTCCGAGCGCCGTCAGTGCCGTGTCCTGTGCCCTCGCCATTCAGAAGAGGATGGCGGAGGAGAACCGGCAGCTTCCCGAGGCCAAGCAGATTGCGTTGCGGATCGGCATCAATGTCGGCGATGTCATCGACGATGGTGCCGGCGACATCTTTGGCGAGGGTGTCAACATCGCGGCCCGCCTGGAGGGCCTCGCCGACTCCGGCCGCATCGCGATTTCCGGCATCGTGCATGACAGCCTCGGCAATCGAATCGGGGAGAGCTTCGCCGATGCCGGAGAGCACCAGCTCAAGAACATCAGCCGCCCGGTTCACGTCTGGCGCTGGGCCCCGGACGCCGGCGATGCGGTCGTGCCGCCCGCTCGCGCCAGGCCGGCTTCGGAGGAGCTGTCGATCCTTGTTCTGCCCTTCGTCAACCTGACGGGCGAGCCGCAGCAGGACCATTTCGTCGACGGCTTCACCGGCGACATCATCACCGAGCTCAGCCGCTACAAGGGCTTGAGCGTTCGCGCCCGGCACACCTCGTTCCATTATCGCGGCAGGAACCCGGGGCTTGATGACCTCAAGCGCGAGCTTGGCATCGCCTATGTGATCGAAGGCAGCATCAGGCGATCGGGCACGCGGGTTCGCGTCAGCGCCCAGCTTGTCGAGGCTGCGAGCGGCCGCCATGTCTGGGCCGACCGCTATGATCGTGACCAGTCGGACCTGTTCACCATGCAGGACGAGCTGATCGCCGCCATCGCCTCGACCTTGGAGGGCCGGATGATCTCGGCGGGAGCTGCCTCGGCCCAGCGCAAAAGGATCGCCAACTGGAGCGCCTACGACTACTTTCTGAAGGCGCGCGAGCTCGGCAATGCGCACAAGGAGGACGAGGCGATCCCGTTTCTGATCAAGGCGACGACGCTCGATCCGGACTTCGCGCATGCTCATGCCTGGCTCGCCACCTGCCTGACGATCGCCTATATACTGGAGCTTCGCCCCGCCCTCCTCACGGATGCCAAGCTTGCCGCCGAACGAGCATTGGCGTTGGACAGTGCCGATGCGAGCTCCCACCACGCCATGGGGATGGTCTGCCTCTACAATCGTCAGCTCGAGCGTGCGCTCAGGCATTTCGACCGGGCTGCCGCTCTCAACCCCCACGACGTCTCGATCTCGGGCGACCGCGCCCAATGCCTGCGCTTTCTCGGACGATTCGACGATGCCCTGACAGTGGTGAATTCGGCGGTCGATCGCGACCCCTTTCCGCCGGTCTGGCTGCTCGGCGTGCGCGGCTCGATTCTCTTTCACATGGCGCGCTATCGCGAGGCGCTCGACGAATTTTGGAGCATGCCCTACCGCCGGCACTTCAATGTTCTCTATTCCATCAGCGCCATGGGGCATTTGTCCGACATCGACGGTGCGCGGACGGATATCGCGGTCTTGCGGGAGATGAAGCCCGGCGTCCCGCTCGCCACCCTGATCGACTGGATGCCGTTTTCCGACGCCTCGCCGGCCGAGCGGCTGCGCCAGGGCCTCATCAAGGCGGGCTTGACCGAATAATCCACAGGCGTCGGCCGCATTTGGCCGTCCTTGCCGTCACGGCGACAAACTTTCGTGTTTCTCACTTGTGGGAAGGGAAGGGACGGTCGGAGGGGACATCATGAAAGCCATCATCGCCATCTTGGGCATTGCCGCCACGATCGCCGGTGCGGCGGCAACGCCCGCCCATGCCGGGCGGGCGGTCAATACCGCTCTCGGGACGCTGTCGGGGCTGGTCGTGTTCGGTCCGGTGGGCGCAGTCGCCGGCGCAGCCGTCGGCTATACCGCCGGCAAAGGCATCTCGTGCTCATGGGGCATGAAGTGCCGCAAGCCGGCGCGGCGCAGCTATCGCCGCCGCTGAGGCAGGCGGCGCATCGCGCCTATTGCGAGGTCGAGGCTGCCGGGACTGGTTGCGGCTGCCCTGGATCGACACGGCCGATGCCTTCATCCGCCGCATACGCCACCGCGATCAGCCAGAACGCGAAGGCCGTCACGAGCAGAAACATCGCGACCATCTCGACGAAAAACCTCAGGTAACTTCCCGGTTCGGGTAAGTCTCGGAACTGCATCACTCACTCCCTAACTTACCAAGCTGGTCCTGCCACTGACGTCTCGCCGTCGTTTGTGCAACGCAGCACTCGAACCGCGCTTGAACGGCTCGTTCATCATCCATTCATCGCCGGGAAGCATGGGTCAACGCGCCTTGCCCGCCTCGGTTGCCTTGCGCACCTCATTCAACTGACCGCTTCGAACGTCGTAGACATAGCCATGGATCGGGATGCTTCCCGGCACCAGCGGATGACTCCTGATCCGGGCGACGTCGTCGACGACGCTCTGCTCGAGATCGCTGAAAGTGAGCCACTTGACGAAGCGGCCATGCACCGAGCCGGGCCCACGACCGTGATCATGCCAGCCATTCTGGTCGATGGCGGCGGTCTCCAGGCTCTTCTCCAGGAGATCGCCCATCACCTCGTCGGTGAACAGCAGCATGCCGCAATCGGTGTGGTGGATCACGAACCACTCCTGCGTGCCGAGCAGCTTGTATGAAATGACCAGTGACCGGATCGCGTCGTCGCTTGCCCGCCCGCCGGCATTGCGGATCACATGGGCGTCCCCTTCGGCGAGGCCGGCATATTGGGCCGGGTCGAGCCTTGCGTCCATGCAGGTCAGGATGGCGAAGCGCCGCGCCGGCGGCAGCGGCAGCTTTCCCTTGTCGCCGAAACTCGCCGCATAGCGCTTGTTCGCCTTGAGAACTTCGTCGACGAGCTTGGCCATCGCTGCCTCCTGTCCGAGCTATGGTTCACGCAGATCTCTTCGGAACGGATCTGTTTCAATTCCTGTGAAGTCGAGATGTAGTTTCCTTTCTCCGTTGTGCCCACCTCTTCACGAAGTTGTGCGCGTTCTACTGGCAGTAGTAAGCCAAAACTGTAAGAGGACATGGGAATGCCACAATCCGCCGCCTGAATGACCGAGGGGGGACTGGCCATCCGCGCCTCGCACGGTGGCTGTTGCCGGCGCGCACGAAAGTTGGTCGTGTTCAGAAATCTCTCCACCAGTACCAAGCTGGCGCTGCTCTGCGGCACATTCGTCATTGCCATTGCGATTGCGATTTACAGCCTCGTCGCCGAGAAGGCGATCGCGATCGAGTTCGCCCGCAAGGAGCTTGTCGGCACCCGATATCTCGAGACCATTCGCTCGGGCTACGGAGCGTTGCTCACCGATGAGCCCTCCCGGCCGGCGGAGAGGATCTTCGCCGCCCTCGCCGCAGCCGAGGTCGATGCCGAGGGGAAGCTCCAGACGGCCGAGCTCAATCAGGAGCTTGTCGCAGCCCTGCGTCATCTCTGGGTCGGCGAGCCGGAAGGCGGGCGCGGCGGCGGCCGGTTTCTGGCGGCGCTCGCGGCCGCCCAGCGCCTGGCGAGCCGGGTCGGCGACGACTCGAACCTGACCCTCGATCCCGATCTCGACACCTACTATCTCCAGAACATCGTGGTCAAAGGCTTGCCGGCGATCCTCGGGCATCTTGGCGAGTCGCAGTCTCTCGTTGCCGCACCCCTCGCGACGATCGCCGCGATCGACGACCGCAAGGTCAGGCTGCTCGTCCTCGGCGGACTCATCGACACTGCCCTTGACGACTTGCAGGCCGATCTCGATGCCGGCTCACGCCTTGCGGCCGGCCATCTCAAGCAACTGCTAGGTCCGAAGCTCGACGCGATGGTGGGCAGCATTCGCTCCTATCTCGGCGCGCTGGACCCGGGCGGCGTCGGCGAGCCGCTTCAGGTGATCGCGCTTGCCGGCGCCGATCCGAAATTCACCGCAGCGATCCGAAGCACCCTCGAGCTCTGGGCCTCCACCGAGGTCGAGCTGGCACGCCGCCTGTCCGAGCGGATCGACCTGCTGCTCGGCCGCCTGTGGTTCAGCCTGCTGATCACCGGTGCGATCGCCTCCATCAGCATCGTCATCGCGCTGATGACCCATCGCCACATCGTCAAGCCGCTGGAGAGACTCGAAAGCGTCGCCAGGACCGTCAGGGAGACCGGCGATTACAGTCTGCGGACGGATCATCGCGCCAATGACGAGCTGGGGCGCCTCTCCCTCGCTTTCAACGACATGATGAGCGAGCTCGCCGTCGCGCGCGAGCGCGAAGCCATGGATCAGGCGCGCGCTGCCGCGGTCCACGCCGAGCTCGCCCGGGTTGCGCGGCTGACCACCATGGGCGAAATGACGGCGTCGATCGCCCATGAGATCAATCAGCCGATCGCGGCGATCGTCGCCAGCGCCAATGCCGGTATGCGCTGGCTTGGCAATGCCGTTCCCGATCTCGATGAAGCGCGTGCCGCGTTGAAGCGGATCAGCGCCGACGGCCATCGTGCCGGCCAGGTGATGAAGAGCGTCCGCAGCATGTTCAAGGACAGCAGCGCCAAGGTCGGCATCGAGGTGAACGAGCTGATCGGCGAGGTCTTGGCGCTGCTGCAGCGCGATCTTCAGAAACACGCGATCGAGGTCCGAACCGAGCTGGCAGCAGGGCTCCCGCAGATCATGGCCGATCCGGTCCAGCTGCAGCAGGTCCTGCTCAACTTGATCTCCAACGCGATCGACGCCATGGCGGCCGTCGATGATCGTCGGGGCGTGCTGAAGATCGCCTCCAGCCTCAATGAGGCGGACCAAGTCCTGGTCACCGTCACGGATTCGGGAACGGGAATCGATCCGGAGCACAAGGACCGCATCTTCGAGGCGTTCTTCACCACCAAGTCCAGCGGCATGGGCATGGGACTGTCGATCTGCCGGTCGGTCGTCCAGGCCCATGGCGGGCAATTGTCGGCTGCCCCCGCCACGCCCTGCGGCTCGACCTTCTCCATTCTGCTGCCGAGGGATGGAAGCGCATGAGCGGCGACCAGTCCGAAGCGCTGCCGATGGTCTTCATCGTCGATGACGACGAGTCGCTGCGGGAATCGCTCGGCAGCCTCTTCCGCTCGGTGGGCCTGAGGGCGGAGCTGTTCGGGACGGCGCCGGAGTTCCTCGGCACGGCCCTGCCCGATGTGCCGAGCTGCCTTGTCCTCGATGTCAGACTTCCGGGATTGAGCGGGCTCGACTTTCAGTCGGAGCTCATTCGCGCCAATGTTCGCATTCCCATCATCTTCATGACCGGCCACGGCGATATTCCGATGAGCGTGCGGGCGATGAAGGCCGGCGCGGTCGAGTTTCTCACCAAGCCGTTTCGTGACCAGGACATGCTCGATGCCGTCCAGCTCGCTCTCACCAAGGATCGCATCCGCTTCGAGAACGAGCAGGCCAATATCGATCTGAAGTCGCGATTCTCAGGCCTGACCAAGCGTGAAAGGGAGGTGATGGCGCTGGTCACCGCCGGTCTGATGAACAAGCAGATCGCGGCCCGCATCGGCTTGAGCGAGATTACCGTGAAGGTGCATCGCGGCAATGTCGTTCGCAAGATGGGTGCACGCTCCCTGGCCGAGCTCGTCAAGATGGCCGAGACGCTGGGCATCAACGACGACGGCACAGACGATTCCTATACCCATGTATAATTTCGGGATTCGTCGCGGGCATCCAACCTCGCGGGTCGAGCGGCCGATTCGCCGCGCCGTGCCTCGAGGGAAGTGGATTGGCCGAAACTCCGAAGATCGCCATCGTCGACGACAATGAATCTGTGCGTGAAGCCACCCAGGACCTGGTCAGGTCCCTGGGTTACCGGGCAATGACATTCGCATCTGCCGAGGAATATCTGGGCTCCGGCCAGGTCGAGGAGACATCCTGCCTCATAACCGATGTCGAAATGCCAGGCCTGAACGGCATGGAGCTGCAGAGCCTCCTGACGGCTCAGGGTCGCCGCTTTCCGATCATTTTCATCACGGCCTATCCGGCCGAGCGCGTGCGGCAGCGGGTTGAAAGGGCGGGAGCCTGCGGGTTTTTCGCCAAGCCCTTCGATGAGGAGAGCTTCATCGGCTGCCTCAACGATGCGCTCGAGGCGGCTGCCTGATCGGTCGAGCCTATACCAAGGTATGGATTTTTATCTCAAGCGATGAGGCTCCGATACTCAAGTACACTGTCGTCATTTCCATTGCGCTTCTAATGTCGCTGCCAACCGGAACATCGGAAGGGAGGCCAGTTTGTTCAGGATCGTGGCAATTGCGGTATTTCTGCTCGGCATCTCGCCTTTCGGCGTTGCCCAAGTCACCGGGGCCGCGAGCCTGCCGGTGGGGTTCGGCAACACCGACAACCGGAACGTGACCTCGATTGCCAAGAACCAGATCTATCCGCTCAAGATCGAGCTGATGCGCGACCCCTGCGCGGTCGCCTTCTGCATCGCCATCTGAGCGAACAGTCCCCACCCGGCTCCACCCCATCCCCTCTCGACAAGCGAGCCGGAAAACTGAAAGGCCCTCTCCCCCGCGAGGGCCTTTCTCATTGGGCCGTCCGAGAGATGCGGGCGAGCTCGGCTTCCAGGTCGGCGATTCTCCTGTCGCGCTGCGCCAGAGCCTTCGCGACGTCGGCCGCGTCGAAACGCTGCGGAATGTGCTGCGAGCAATTGACGTCGAAGGCCGAGACGGTGAACAGGACGACCTGTTCCGGCCGTGCCTGGTAGCCTTCCGGCATCAGCTTGGCCGTCAGCTCCTGATCGCCTTCGACGACGCGCGCTTCGCCCCAGATCTTGATGCGCCGGCGCGTTGCATAATCGATGAGAAAGAGCTGTGCCTTGGGGTTCTCGGAGAGGTTTCCGAGGGTGATGTACTGGCGATTTCCCGTGTAGTCGGCGAATCCGATCGTCCGCTCGTCGAGGACCTTGAGAAATCCCGCCGGCCCGCCGCGATGCTGCACATAGGGCTGGCCCTCGAGAGTCGCGGTCGCCAGGAACACGCTGGTCTGCGCCGCAATGAAGGCCGCGAGCTCCGGCGTGATGGTGCTCTTCCAGGCGCCGCGTTCCTCGAGCCGCCGATAGGAGTGGCGCGATCCCTTGCGCGCCTGCACGGCTTTGACCGCCGGCGTGAACGCGACGTCGCTGGCATAGGCTTTCGTCTGGTTCATCGGGCGAGCTCCAGGTCGCGGTCGAACGTGCCCCCTGGACATAGATTACCCGATGCCCTGAGATAATACCCCGACGCTGAAAATGACTATTGTGGATCTTGCAACAATGGATCGCATCGAATCCTTGACGCTGTTCCTGTCGATCGTCGACCACGGGACGTTCGCCGCCGCCGCCCGCCGGGTCGGCCAGTCGCCCGCCACGGCCAGCCGGGCGGTCGGCGCGCTCGAGTCGGCGCTCGGGGTTCGCTTGCTCGAGCGCACGACCCGCAAGCTGGCGCTGACCGATGCCGGCATGCGCCTGGCGGAGCATTTGCGTCGCGTCCTGCCCGATTTCGAGCATGCCATGCTGGACGTTGCCGGTCAGTCCGCCGCCCCGACCGGACGGCTCCGGATCTCGGCGCCGCGGCTGTTCGGCCGGATGCATGTCATGCCGCTCGTCTACGCCTATCTCGACACCTATCGGGCGACGCGGGTCGAGCTCAGCCTGTCGGATCGGTTCGTCGACCTGCTGGAGGACGGCATCGATCTCGCCTTGCGCATCGGCGAGCTTCCCCAATCATCGCTTGTCGCCCGCCGCCTCGGTGCCGTTCGCCGCGTCCTGGTGGCGAGCCCCGACTATCTGAAGCAGGCCGGCACGCCCGACGACCCGGAGGCATTGGCCGGCCACCAGATCATTGCGGTCACCGCGCAACCCGGCGATGTGCAATGGCGGTTTCAGGCCCGCAACGCCAGGCCGCAGACCGTGAAGCTGAAGCCGCGCCTCGAGGTCGATCAGATGGAGGTGGCCATCGACGCGGCAGCGGGCGGCAGGGGAATCGCGGCTGTGCTGTCGTACCAGGTCGAGCAGCCGATACGCGCCGGCAGGCTCGTGCGGATACTCAAGACCTTCGAGCCGGCGGCATTGCCGGTCCACTTCGTGTTCCCGACCGCGCGGCTGATGGCGCCGAGCGTTCGCGCATTCCTGGACCTCGCGGTCCCTCGATTGGCCCGGCTCAAGGCGCTTCGGGAGGAGTAGCCACCGGGACCATACCACGGGTAGGAGCGCGCTTGCGAAACCTACCAGCCAATGTGGAATGGACAATTCGTCGTGGTTAAACTTCGCCTCTTTTCGCCGCCGCGCGCTCGTCCTACGCTGAAAGAACGAGAATTCCGCTCACGGAACGTTGAACGCGGAGGAAGCATGATACCGGCAGCCTTCACCTACCACCGACCGGGCAGCGTTGCCGAGGCCGTCAGGCTGCTCGCCGACCTGGGCGACGACGCCCGGCCGCTTGCCGGCGGCCACAGCCTCATCCCGATGATGAAGATGCGCCTCGCGACGCCTGAGCACCTCGTCGATCTGCACGGCATCGGCGCGCTCAAGGGCGTGAGCCGGGAGGGCGACCGGATCATCGTCGGCGCGATGACGACTCAGCAGGAGCTGCTCCGTTCCGACCTCGCCCTGTCGGCCGTGCCGATCCTGGGTGAGACGATCGCGCAGGTCGCCGATCCGCAGGTGCGCTATCGCGGCACGGTGGGCGGCAATGTCGCCAATGGCGATCCGGGCAATGACCTGCCGGCGCTGATGATGACGCTCGGCGCCGACTATCGGCTCGAGGGACCGGCCGGAGCCCGCACCGTCGCCGCCCGTGACTTCTATCAGGGAGCCTATTCCACCGCGCTCGCGCCGGGCGAGATCCTGACCGCGGTCGCCATCCCCGTGCCGCCCGCCGGCCACGGCCATGCCTATGAGAAGCTGAAGCGCAAGGTCGGCGACTATGCCACCGCGGCGGCCGCCGTCATTCTGACGATGGATGGCGGCAAGGTCGCGACCTGCGCGATCGGGCTGACCAACCTCGCCGACACGCCGTTGCTCGCCGACAAGGCCGCCTCGCTGGCGGTCGGAACATCCCTCGACGATGCCACGCTGAGAAGCGCCGGCGCCGCCGCCGCGGCGATCATGGCGCCGGCCGGCGATGGCCGCGGCCCGCCCGACTATCGCAAGCATGTCGGTGGCATCATGGTGATGCGCGCCTTGAAGCGCGCTGCCGAACAGGCCCGTTGAGGAGCGATCCAATGCCAAGCCAGGCGAAAAAAACCCAGATCGGCATGATGGTGAACGGCGCGCAGGTCGACGGGCTGGTCGAGCCGCGCCTGCTGCTGGTCCACTTGATTCGTGAAAATCTAGGGCTCACCGGCACCCATATCGGCTGCGAGACCACCCATTGCGGCGCCTGCACGGTCGATTGCGACGGCATGTCGGTGAAGAGCTGCACCATCTTCGCCATCCAGGCGGACGGCAGCGAGATCACCACGATCGAGGGGATGGCGAATCCCGACGGCACGCTGTCGGCGCTGCAGGAGGGCTTCCGCATGATGCATGGCCTGCAATGCGGCTTCTGCACGCCCGGGATGATCATGCGGGCGCACCGGCTGCTCAAGGAGAATCCGAACCCGGACGATGCCGAGATCCGTCACGGCATCTCCGGCAATCTCTGCCGCTGCACGGGTTACCAGAACATCGTCAAGGCGATCCGCTACGCCGCCGCCAAGATCAATGGCACCGAGTTCCAGGAGGCCGCCGAATGAACGACCAGACCCCGACGCGGGAAGAACGCGAGGCCAAGCTGGAGGGGATGGGCTGCAAGCGCAAGCGTGTCGAGGACATCCGCTTCACGCAGGGCAAAGGCAACTACGTCGACGACGTGAAGCTGCCCAGCATGCTGCATGGCGACTTCGTCCGCTCGCCCTATGCGCATGCGGTCGTCAAGTCGATCGACGCCGAGAAGGCCTTGAAGGTGCCGGGCGTCCTGGCGGTGATCACCGCGGAGACCCTGAAGACCGTCAACCTCGCCTGGATGCCGACGCTGGCCGGCGATGTCCAGATGGTGCTGGCGGACGGCAAGGTGCTGTTCCAGGGCCAGGAGGTTGCCTTCGTGGTCGCCACCGACCGCTATGCGGCCGATGACGGCGTCAATGCCGTCGAGGTCGAGTATGAGGAGCTTCCGGTTCTCATCGATCCGTTCAAGGCGATGGATGCCGACGCCCCGGTGCTGCGCGAGGACATCAAGGACAATCTGAAGGGCGCACACGGGCCGCGCCGGCATTACAACCATATTTTCGAATGGACCGTCGGCGACAAGGACCTGACCGATGCCGCCTTTCGCAAGGCGGATGTGACGATCAAGGAGCTCATCTCCTATCACCGGACGCATCCGGCGCCGCTCGAGACCTGCCAGTGCGTGTGCTCCTTCGACAAGGTCAAGGGCGAGCTGACGATCTGGGGGACCTTCCAGGCGCCCCATGTCATCCGCACCGTCGTGTCGCTGATCGCCAAGCTGCCGGAGCAGAAGATCCACGTCATCTCTCCCGACATCGGCGGCGGCTTCGGCAACAAGGTCGGCGCCTATCCGGGCTATATCTGTGCCGCCGTCGCGTCGATCGTCACCGGCAAGCCGGTGAAATGGGTCGAGGACCGGATGGAGAACCTCACGGCGACGTCCTTTGCACGCGACTATCACATGACGACCGAGATCGCGGCGACCAAGGACGGCAAGGTCACCGGGCTGCGGGTCCATGTGCTGGCCGACCATGGCGCGTTCGACGCGTGCGCCGATCCGTCCAAATGGCCGGCGGGCTTCTTCAACATCGTCACCGGCTCCTATGATTTCCCGGTCGCGCATCTCGCCGTCGATGGCGTCTACACCAACAAGGCGCCGGGCGGGGTCGCCTATCGCTGCTCCTTCCGGGTGACCGAGGCGGCCTATTGCATCGAGCGCGCGATGGACATCCTGGCGCAGAAGCTCGGCATGGACCCGGCGGAGCTCAGGCTGAAGAATTTCATCAGGCCCGAGCAGTTTCCCTATCACTCGGCGCTTGGCTGGGAATATGACTCGGGCGACTACCACACCGCCATGCGCAAGGCGATGGAGACCGTGAACTATCCGGCGTTGCGGGCCGAGCAGGCGCAGAAGCGCGCCGCCTTCAAGCGCGGCGAGACCCGCGAGGTCATGGGCATCGGCGTCTCGTTCTTCACCGAGATCGTCGGCGCCGGGCCTTCGAAGAACTGCGACATCCTCGGCATCGCCATGTTCGACAGCTGCGAGATCCGCCTCCACCCGACGGGGGCCGGTGTCGCCCGGATGGGCACCAAGAGCCAGGGCCAGGGACACGAGACGACCTGGGCCCAGATCATCGCCACCGAGATCGGCATACCGGCCGACAACATCATGGTGGAGGAGGGCAACACCGACACCGCGCCCTATGGCCTCGGCACCTATGGCTCGCGGTCGACGCCGGTCGCCGGTGCGGCGATCGCGATGGCGGCGCGCAAGATCAAGGCCAAGGCCCAGATGATCGCCGCCTACAAGCTCGAGGTCCATGAGGACGACCTCGAATGGGACATTGACGGCTTCCGGGTGAAGGGACTGCCGGAGAAGTTCCTGGCGATGAAGGACATCTGCTGGGCAGCCTACAATTCGCCGCCGCCCGGGCTAGAGCCCGGCCTCGAGGCGGTGAGCTATTATGACCCACCCAATATGACCTACCCGTTCGGCGCCTATATCTGCGTGATGGACATCGACGTCGACACCGGGGTCTACAAGATCAGGCGCGTCTATGCGCTGGACGATTGCGGCACGCGGATCAATCCGATGATCATCGAAGGCCAGGTCCATGGCGGCCTGACGGAGGCGTTCGCGATCGCCATGGGACAGGAGATCCGCTATGACGAGACCGGCAATGTGCTGACCGGGTCCTTCATGGACTTCTTCATGCCGACCGCGGTCGAGACGCCGCATTGGGAGACCGACCATACGGTCACGCCGTCGCCCCACCATCCGATCGGCGCCAAGGGGGTCGGCGAAAGCCCGAATGTCGGTGGCGTGCCGTGCTTCTCCAACGCCGTCAACGACGCTTTCAGCTTCCTCGGGGCGACGCACATCCAGATGCCGCACGACTATTGGCGCAATTGGCAGGCGGCGAAGGGGCTGGGAGCGGTGAGCGCGCTGAGCTGAAGGAGCCCCGAGTCGTCAGAGTCATGAGTGTTCCGCGTGACAGCATCGCCGCCCGCCTGGCCGAGGTCGGCTATATCGCCGATGCCGAGCTGGCCAATGCAATCGCCATCATGCAGCTGCTGAAACGGCCCCTGCTGCTCGAAGGCGCGGCCGGCGTCGGCAAGACCGAGGTGGCGAAGGCGCTCTCCGCCGTGCATGACGCCGAGCTCATTCGCCTGCAATGTTACGAGGGGCTCGACCAGTCGGCGGCCCTTTACGAGTGGAACTACCAGCGCCAGCTGCTCGCCATCGAGGCGAGCCGGGGATCGCAGCCCGGCCAGGGGATGAGCGACCTCGAGGAGCGCATCTTCTCCGAAAAGTACCTGCTCGAGCGCCCGCTGCTGGCGGCGATCCGCCGGCCGATGCCGCCGATCCTGCTGATCGACGAGATCGACCGCGCCGATGAGGAGTTCGAGGCGTTCCTGCTCGAGCTCCTCTCCGATTGGCAGATCTCGATCCCCGAGCTCGGCCTCATCAAGGCGCTGGCGGTCCCCCATGTGGTGATCACCTCGAACGGGACGCGCGAGCTGTCGGATGCGCTGCGCCGCCGCTGCCTCTACCACTATGTCGATTTTCCCGACGTCGATCGCGAGGCCCGCATCATCCTGGCGCGCATCCCTGAAGCCGGCGCCGGTCTCGCGCTGCAGGTCGCCCGCATGGTCGAGCGCCTTCGCAAGGAGGATTTGCGCAAGGTGCCCGGGGTCGCCGAGACGCTCGACTGGGCCGCGGCCCTGGTCGGTCTCGACATCGCCGATCTCCACGCTGCGCCGGAAATCGTGCATGAGACGATGATGTGCCTGCTCAAGACGCGCGAGGACAGCGCCCGTGTGACGCGCGAGGTGACGGACCGCATTCTGGGCAAGGTCGCATGAGCCCCCTCGCTGTCGGCGCCGAATCTGATCTCGTCCCCCGGCTGATGGCCGAACGGCTGGCGGCTTTCATCAGGACGTTGCGGGACAGCGATTTCACCGTCGGCCTGCGGGAAGGCCAGGATGCCGCGGCGATCCTGGCGGCGGGCTATGGCGAGCGGCCCGATATGCTGCGCTCGGCGCTCAAGCATTTGTTCTCGGCCCGCAAGAGCGATTGGGATCGCTTCGACGGTCTCTTCGACGCGTTCTGGCAGGGCAAGCGCGTTCGCTCGCGGGTCGCGGGCTCGGCCGTCGGTCCGAGCCCGAACAACCCTTCCGTCAAATCCTTGCAGGGCGAACCGGGCGCCGCGCCGCACGGATCGATCGACCAGATCGCCGCCGAGGGCAGCGCCGACGACGACGGCCGCAGCGGCGAGGGGCGTGCCGAGGGCGCATCGCGGGCCGAGAGCCTGGATGACGTCGACTTTCGCAGGCTCGACAATCCGGAGGATATCGTCGAGGCGCATGCGCTCGCCGCGCGGCTTGCCCGTGTCATGCGCACCCGCCTCACCCGCCGCGACATTGCCCGCCGGCGCGGCCGCCGGCTCGATCTGAGGCGGACCATTCACCGCAATATCAGCCATGGCGGCGTCCCGATCCGCCTGGTCAGGAGAGCCCGAAAGGCGAAGCCGCTGCGGCTCGTGATCCTGCTCGATGCGTCAGGCTCGATGAGCATGTATACCGGCGTGTTCCTGCGGTTCATCCATGGCGTGCTGGACGAGTTTCGCGAGGCCGAGGCCTTCCTGTTTCATACGCGGCTGGCTCACGTCTCCGATGCCATGAAGGAGAAGGATGCGGCCCGCGCGCTCGACCGGCTCTCGGTCATGGCGCAGGGCGCCGGCGGAGGCACCCGGATCGGCGAGAGCCTTCAGACCTTCAACCGCTGGCATGCCGCCCGCCTCATCCATTCGCTAACCTGCGTGATGATCGTGTCCGACGGCTATGAGACGGGCGATGCGGCGCTGCTCGGGCGCGAGATGGCGGCGCTCGCCCGGCGTTGCCGCCGCATCGTCTGGCTCAACCCCATGCTCGGCTGGGATGGTTATGCGCCGGAAGCCGCCGGCATCAGGGCCGCCTTGCCGCATGTCGATCTCTTTGCGCCGGCCCATTCGCTCGCCAGCCTTGCCGCGCTCGAGCCCTATCTGGCTCGGCTATGAAGGGTCCGAAGATGACCGCCCATGTCGATGTGATCGATCTCGTTTCGCGCCTGCGGGCCGCCGAGGAGCCGTTCGCGCTGGCAACCGTTGTGCGAACCGTCTCGGTGACCGCCGCCAAGGCCGGAGCCAAGGCGGTCATCCGTGCCGACGGTCGTATCGAGGCCGGCTGGATCGGCGGTGGCTGCGCCCGCGGCGCAACGCTGAAGGCGGCGCGCGAGGCGCTGAGCGACGGCAGATCGCGCCTGGTGTCGATCCGGCCGGAAAGCCTGCTGCATGAGCTCGGCATCGAGCCGGGCGAGGACCGCGAGGGCGTGAAGTTCGAGACCAACATGTGTCCGAGCCAGGGGACGATGGACATCTTCATCGAGCCGATCCTGCCGCGGCCGCTGTTCGTCGTTCTAGGCGCGAGCCCGGTCGCCCTGGCCCTTGTCGAGCAGGCGAAGCCGCTCGGATTTCAGGTCGGGCTCGCCGCGCCGCTGGATCATCTGTCGAACGTTCCCGAGGTCGATCTCTACTTCAACGGATTCGGCATCGACACGGCGCACAAGGGACAGCTCTTCATCGTCGTTTCGACCCAGGGCAGGGGCGACGAGGCGGCCCTGAAGGCCGCTCTCGCCATCGAGGCCTCCTATCTCGGCTTTGTCGGCAGCCGTCGCAAGATGACGGCGCTGCGCCGCAAGCTGACCGCCGACGGCATCCCGGCGGCGCGCCTCGAAACGATCCGTGCACCGGCGGGCCTCGATCTGGGAGCCATCACGCCGGAGGAGATCGCCCTCTCGATCATTGCCGAGATCACCAGGCTTCGTCGCAAGGATCAGCGTTCGCCAGGACGATAGCCTGACAGGCTTGCCTGACGACCGCCTGAAGGCGCCCCTCACACGGCAGTGATGAATTTGGATTGCAGATAGGCCTCGAGGCCCTCGGCGCCGCTCTCATAGCCATAGCCGCTCTCCTTGACGCCGCCGAACGGCGTCTCGGGGCTCGATATGACGCAATGGTTGAGCGCCAGCATGCCGGTCTCCACCGCGTCCATCAGCTGCGAGGCGCGCGACAGCGAGGCCGTGAAGGCATAGGCGGCGAGGCCATAGTTCAGCCGGTTGGCCTTGGCCATGGCGTCCTCGAAACTGTCGAAGCGGGCGATCGGCGCGAGCGGCCCGAAGGGCTCGTCATTCATCACCAGCGCGTCCTCGGGCACATCGGTCAAAACAGTCGGCGCGTAGAACCAGCCGTCATTGCGCGGGCGCTTGCCGCCCATCGCGATCTTCGCACCCTTGTCACGCGCATCCGACACGAAACGCTCCATCGCCTCGATCCGCCGCGGGTTGGCCATCGGCCCGACGCGGTTGCCCGGCTCGAGGCCGGGGCCTTGCGGAAGCTTCTGCAACTCGGCGGTGAAGGCATCGACGAAGTCGTCGTGGACCTTGTCCTGGACATAGAAGCGGGTCGGCGACACGCAGACCTGACCGGCATTGCGAAGCTTGGCCGCGGCGGTGAGCGCGGCGGTGCGGGCGATGTCGGCGTCCTCGAAGATCACCACGGGAGCGTGACCGCCGAGCTCCATGGTGGCGCGCTTGACGCCGGCGGCGGCGAGGCGGGCAAGCTCCTTGCCGACCACGGTCGAGCCGGTGAAGGAAATCTTGCGGATCACCGGCGAGGCGATCAGGTAGGTCGAGATCTCGCTCGGCACGCCGAACACCACGCTCAGCACGCCCTTGGGCAACCCGGCCTCCTCGAGGGCGCGGGCGATGGCAAGGGCGGTGCCGGGCGTTTCCTCGGCGGGCTTGGCGATGCAGCTGCAGCCGGCGGCCAGCGCCGCGGCAATCTTGCGCGCCGGGGTGAGCGCCGGAAAGTTCCAGGGCGAGAATGCCGCCACCGGCCCGACCGGCTCCTTGAGCACGAGCTGGCGCTGGCCGGCGCGCGCCGGAATGATCCGGCCATAGGCGCGCTTGCCTTCTTCGGCGTACCACTGGAAGGTGTCCGCCGCGAAATTCACCTCGATCGTCGCCTCGGCGAGAACCTTTCCCTCCTCGAGGGTCAGGATGGTGGCGATCGCCTCAGCGCGCTCGCGGATCAGGTCGCCGGCACGCTCGAGAATTCGCGCACGCTCGACGGGCGGCACGCGCTTCCAGGTCTCGAAGGATGCGGCAGCAGCCGCGAGGGCGTCGTCGAGATCGCGGCGCGTGGCGTGCGGCAGCTTTGCGAGCTCGCCACCGGTCGCCGGGTTGTAGACCGTGCCCGACCGGCGCTCGCCGCCGGAGCGGCGCTCGCCGCCAATGAAGAGATAGAGATCCGGATAGGAACCTTGGTCCATGCGTCCTCGTCGTTCGCCGGAATTATTATCGCGTCTCGGCCACCAGCACCGGCTTGGGCCGATAGAGCTCAGGGAAGTTGCGCTTCAGATCCTCGATCTTGGGCAGATCGTTGATGACAATGTAGGGGTAGGTCGGATTCCGCGCCAGGAAATCCTGATGATAGTCTTCCGCCGGGTAGAATTGCCGATCCGGCTCTATTCGGGTGGCGACGGCAGAGCGGAAGACATGCGCCCGATCGAGATCGGCAATGTAGGCCTTGGCAATCCGCTCCTGCTCGGAAGTGGTCGGAAAGATCGCCGAGCGGTACTGCGTGCCGACGTCCGGACCCTGCCGGTCGCGCTCGGTCGGGTCATGGGCCACCGAAAAATAGATCTGGAGCAGCCGGCCATAGCTGACGATCTTCGGATCGAAGGTAATGCGGACCGACTCGGCATGGCCCGTGCTGCCGCTGCTGACGGTCTCATATTGGGCGCTCTGCCGATCGCCGCCGGCATAGCCTGAAACGGCGCTCGTCACGCCCTTCACATGCTGGAAGACGGCTTGAACGCCCCAAAAGCATCCGCCGGCCAGCACCGCCACCTGCTCGGCGGCCGCGGCTTGCTCATCGATCGGCGGCGGCGGGACCGGGGCTGCCCTTGCCACCACCGGCGCCGCGAGTGCGACCGTAACCGCCGCCAGCAGTCGAGAAGCGTATCGAAGCGCGCTTGTCATCCGAGGAACTCCGCTGATCATGTCCTGCCGGCAATACGAGCCTTGTGGTTGCTTCGTTACCCCCTCGCCCGGGTCTCACGGTTAATTGAACCGGATGCCGCCGCTCCGGTGTGGCGGAACCCGGCTCCCGGCCTGATCTTATCCCCGTTCAGGGAACGTCAGGGTGACGCCATGAGCATCAATCACCGAAGCATTCTGCTGCTCGCCTGCGCCATGCTGGCGGGCTCCTCGGCATTCTCGACGGCTCGCGCCCAAGGTTTCGGCTTCTTTCTGCCGCCGCCCATGTATGCCCCGCCACCCCCGCCCTATTATGGCCCGGATTTTTACGAGCCTTACTACCAGCGCGCCCCGCGGCGGTACCGGTCGCAGCGCCAGCATCAAGCTCCGGCGCTCCGCAGGAAAAAATCGGCGCGGGCGCCGGAACGCAAGGCTCCGTCGCGTAAGGATCGTCAAGCGGCATTGACGGTTCCAAGCAAGGCGCCGGCCAAGGCAACGGCAAGCTCGTCCGGTTGCGAGAAGGCGCAGGCGAGCGTTGCCGAGTTCGGCTTCACCGAGATCAAGCCGCAAGGCTGCACCGGCAAGACCGCGCTTTTCCGGGCGATGCGTGACGGCAAGAGCTTCGATATTCAGGTCCAGCCGGCGAGCGGCGAGCTCACCAAGGTCCAGCGTCTCAGATAGCGGCGCTACTCGGCGGCCTTGGGAAGCGAGACGATTTCTTCGTCGTCTTCGGTGACGGCTGCTTCGTGCCGCGGGCCGCCGGACAGCCAGTTGGAAAGCTTGTCGAGATAGATGTAAACCACCGGCGTGGTGAACAGGGTCAGCGCCTGGCTCAGGATCAGTCCGCCGATCATCGCAACGCCGAGCGGCTGGCGGAGCTCGGAGCCGGTGCCGGTGCCGAGCATCAGCGGGACGCCGGCCAGCAGAGCCGCCATGGTGGTCATCATGATCGGCCGGAAGCGCAGGAGCGCGGCGCGGCGGATCGCCTCCTCGCTCGTGAGGTTCTCCTCGCGCTCGGCAACGATGGCGAAGTCGACGAGCATGATGCCGTTCTTCTTGACGATGCCGATGAGCAGGATGATGCCGATCAGGCCGATGAGGTTGAACTCGTATCCGGCAAGAAGCAGCAGCGCCAGCGCGCCGACCCCGGCCGACGGCAGGGTCGACAGGATGGTGAGGGGGTGAATGTAGCTCTCATAGAGAACGCCGAGGATGAGATAGACGACCACCAGGGCGGCGGCGATGAGCAGCGGGACGGAGCTCAGCGAGTCCTGAAAGGCCTGGGCGGTGCCCTGGAAGGTGCCGTTGAGCGTCGCCGGCGCGCCGAGCTCGGCCCGGGCGCGGTTGATGGCGTCGACGGCCTGGCCGAGCGCCACCTTCGGCGCGAGGTTGAAGCTGATGGTGATGGCCGGGAACTGACCCTGGTGGCTGATCGACAGGGGCGCGACCGGCACGGTCGACCAGCGCGAGAAGGTCGCCATCGGGACCTGCTCGCCGGTGAGGGGCGACTTGATGTAGGTGCGCTCGAGGCTCTCCGGCGTCTGCTGAAGCTCGGGCGTGATCTCCAATATGACGTGATAGCTGTTGAGCTGGGTGAAGTATTGCGCGACCTGGCGCTGGCCGATCGAGTCGTTGAGGGTGTCGTCGATCAGCTGCGGGGTGATGCCATAGCGCGAGGCGGTGTCGCGATCGATGTCGAGGGTGAGCGTCGTGCCGAGCGACTGCTGGTCGGTGGCGACGTCGCGCAGCTCCGGCAGGGTCTTCAGCTTGTCGAGGATCTTCGGCGCCCAGGCATTCAGCTCCTTCAGATTGGAGTCCTGGAGCGTATATTGGAACTGGGTCCGCGAGGCGCGCCCGCCGAGACGGACATCCTGGGCGGCCTGGAGAAACAATCGCGCGCCCTCGACCTTGTCGAGCTCGGGGCGCAGGCGATCGATGACCTGGAAGGCGTTGCTCCGGCGCTCGTCGCGAGGCTTCAGGGTTATGTACATGCGCCCGGTGTTGAGGGCATTTCCCGTGCCGCCGATCGACATGGCGACGCTCGCGACATCGGGATCGCGCTGGACGACGGCGCCGAGCTTCTCCTGGAGCTCCTGCATCTTGGCGAAGGACACATCCTGGCCCGCCTCGGAGATGCCGGTGATGAGACCGGTGTCCTGCTGCGGGAAGAAGCCCTTGGGGATGACGATGAACAGCCACACCGACAGCGCTGCGGTGGCGAAGAAGATCATGAGCGTGACGAAGCGGTGACGCAGAACGAGATCGAGGCCGCGCTCATAGGCGTGCAGCATGGCGTCGAAGCCGCGCTCGCTCAGCATATAGAGGCGGCCGTGGCGCGTCTCGCCGGCCTGCCTGAGGAAGCGCGCGGCCATCACCGGCGTCAGGGTGAGCGACACGAAGGCGGAGACCGCGATGGTCATCGACAGCACGACGGCGAACTCGCGGAAGAGCCGGCCGATGATGCCGCCCATCAAGAGCAGCGGGATCAGCACCGCGATGAGCGAGATGCTGATCGAGATGATGGTGAAGCCGATCTCGCTGGCGCCCTTGAGGGCGGCCTGCACCGGCTTCATTCCCTTCTCGACATAGCGGGTGATGTTCTCGAGCATGACGATCGCATCGTCGACGACGAAGCCGACCGATATTGTCATCGCCATGAGCGACAGATTGTCGAGCGTATAGCCGGCGAGCCACATGAGGGCGACGGCGCCGAGCAGCGCCAGCGGCACGGCGATGCTTGGTATGACGGTCGCCGATACGCTGCGGAGGAATACGAAGATCACGCCGACGACCAGCGCGATGGTGATGAGCAGCGTGAACTGAACGTCGCGGACGGAAGCGCGGATGGTCTGGGTGCGATCGCTCAGGACCGAGATGTGGATGCCCTTGGGCAGCGACGCGGTGAGCCGGGGCAGCTCCGCCATGATGTTGTCGACGGTGTCGATGACATTCGCCCCCGGCTGCTTGAAGACGACCAGGAAGATGCCGCGCTGGCCGTTGGCCCAGGCCGCCTGCTTGGTGTCCTCGGGCCCGGCAACGGCGACGCCGATGTCGCGGACGCGGAGCGGCGCACCGTCCTTGTAGGCCAGGATGACATTGTTCCAATCCTCCGCCCTGGTCAGCTGGTCGTTGGCATAGACGGTGTAGCTGCGGGTCAGGCCGTCGAAATTGCCCTTGGGATTGTTGACGGTGGTCAGCGCCAGCTGGTTGCGGACATCCTCGAGCGACATGTCCTTCGCCACCAGCTTCTGAGGATCGATCTGGATGCGGATCGCGGGCTTCTGCTGGCCGCCGATGGAGACTTGGGCGACGCCCGAGACCTGGCTGATCTGCTGGGCGAGCTGGATATCGACCATGTCGTCGACCTGGATCAGCGGCATGCTGTCCGACACGGCGGAGAGCAGGAGAATCGGCGAGTCGGCGGGATTGACCTTCCGGTATGTCGGAGGGCTCGGCAAGTCGGTCGGCAGCTGGCCGCCGGCGGCGTTGATGCCGGCCTGGATGTCGTTGGCGGCCGCATCGATGTTGCGTGCGAGGTCGAACTGGACGGTGATCGATGTCGAGCCGAGAGAGCTCGTCGAGGTGATCTGGGTGACGCCGGGGATCTGGGCGAATTGGCGCTCCAGCGGCTGGGCGACGGAGGAGGCCATGGTCTCGGGGCTGGCGCCGGGCAATTGCGCCGACACCTGAATGGTCGGAAAGTCGACCTGGGGAAGCGGCGCCACGCCGAGCAGCGGATAGGCGACGAGGCCGACAAACAGGATGCCGACCATGATCAGCGAGGTCGCAATCGGATGACGGATGAAATATCCCGAGATGCCGCCGGTCACGTCAGTCGACCTTCTCGGGTTGCGGTTTTGCTGCCTGCGCCTCGGCCGTCACCATGGTGCCGGGCTGCACCCGGTACTGCCCTTCCTTGATGATCTGCTGGCCGGCTGACAAGCCCTTGGAGACGACCGAGCGGCCATCGGCCGACCCGCTGACGACGATGTCCTGGCGAAGCGCCTTGCCCGATTCGACGATATAGACGAAGAGCCCATCGGGCCCGTGCTGGACGGCGTCGTCGGGAATGACGACGGCATCGGGAAGGGTGCGCACCAGCATCCGCGTCGCGACCGAGAGGCCGGGCCACAGGGCATGATCCTGGTTGGCGAAGGTGGCCTTGAGACGCACCGTGCCGCTCGCCGCGTCGACCTGGTTGTTCACCACCGTCAGCGTGCCGTCCGACAGCTTCCGTTGGCCGTCGGTGCTCAGGGCGACGACCGGCACCGGACCGGCCGCGAGCGCCCGGTTGATATCCTGGAGCTGCTCCTCGGGCGCGGTGAAGATGACGGAGATCGGCTCGATCTGGGTGATCGTCACGATGCCGGTCTGGGTGGTGGCATTGACGATGTTGCCGATATCGACCTGGCGGAACCCGGTCAGGCCGGTGATGGGAGCGCGGATGGTGGTGTAGCTCAGCTGGGTCGCGGCATTGTCGATCGCCGCCTGGTCCAGGGCGAGCTGGGCCGTGGTCTGGTTGACGGTGGTCTGCTGGGTGTCGACCTGCTGCCGGGTGGCGAATTTGCCGAGCGAGACGAAGCGCTGCAGGTCGGCCTTGTTGTTGGCGAGAGTGGCCTCGTCCTGCGCCTTCTTGGCATTTGCCTGGTCGAGAGTCGCCTGGAAGGGGCGGGCATCGATCTGCACGAGAAGGTCGCCGGCCTTGACCATCTGGCCCTCCTGAAATGCGACCTTCTCAATCTGCCCGTCGACGCGGGTGCGGACGAGGACGGTGTTGAAGGCCTGCACGGTGCCGAGACCGTTCTGGTAGACCGGAAAGGGCGCCTTCTCGGCAGTCGCCAGGGTGACGGGAACCGGCGCCGGCTGAGCTGCGCGCCGGGTGGCGCTCGCCGTCGAGCTGGCCTCCTGCCAGTGTTGCCACCCATAATATCCGCCACCCCCAGCCAAGAGGATGACGGCGAGCAACACGGCCTTTGTGGTTCTCCGCATGCCCATCAATATGATTTCGACCCTCGTAAAATTACACCGCCCCGCGCGGTGCCGAAATCCTTGCGTGACAGGTCTTTCTGGATGATGTCCGGATTGTTACCAGCTTGTAATGATCGGGGCGGTCTCCAGGCCCGGAAAGCGTCCTGGCCGGCGAAGGTTCCGAAGTCAGGCGATCACATGGGCTTTGCCGACGATCCTGATCCTGACGAAAGATCCGAGCGCAAGCTCCTCCACGGAGGGGCGGCGCAGCACCAGCGGGGTGGCGCCGATGGCGGCTGCCGGCGCGTCCGGCGTGTTCAGCAGCCGCAGCGACACGGTGCAATACGAGCCGGCGAACTCCGACTTCTTGACCTCGCCATAGGCAAAGGCCGGCATGGCGGCACTGGCGGTAGCCTCGGCGGCCGAGACCGGCTCAAGCACGATCTGCTCCGGACGCAGCATGATGCGGGCGGAATCGCGACGCTCGGCGCTCTCGACGGTGACCTGGCCGATCGGGCTGTCCGCCATCCCGCGGGACAACCGGGCAGGCAGCAGGATGGCATCGCCGAGGAACTGCGCCACCATGGTGTCGCTCGGGTGAAAATAGAGATCCCGCGGCGTTCCGACTTGTGAAAACCGGCCATCGCGCATGACGGCGACCTGGTCGGCGAAGGACAACGCCTCCGCCTGGTCATGCGTCACCAGGATGGTGGTGATCCCCGCCGATTCGAGCAGCTCGGCCACCGCCTCGCGCATGCTGGCGCGCAAGCCCATGTCGAGGGCGGAAAACGGCTCGTCGAGCAGCATGAGGCTGGGCCTTCTGGCCATCGCCCGCGCCAAGGCGACGCGCTGCTGCTGGCCACCGGACAGCTGATGCGGCCGGCGGCGGAGGATCGCGGCGTCGAGGCCGACCGTATAGGCGAGATCGGCGATGTGGCGGGCGCGGTCGGGCTCGTTGCGGGGCAGGCCGAAGCCGATGTTGTCGGCGACGCTGAGATGGGGAAACAGGGCGCCGTCCTGCATCACCACGCCGATGCCGCGCTGGTGGGCGGGCATCGCCAGCGCCTCATCGACCAGGCGCTCGCCATTGAGGGTGATGCGGCCGGCATCGGGGACCTCGAAGCCGGCGATGAGGCGCAGCAATGTCGTCTTGCCGCAACCCGACGGGCCGACGATGGCGGTGCGGCTCACCGGGGGAACGCTCAGATCGATGCCATCGAGCGCCGCCACGGCGCCGTAGCTCTTGGACAGGCCGGTCACTTGCAGGAAGCTCATCGATCGGCGAGCCGTCGCGATTGCAGGAACAGCAGCCAGGTCAGCGGCAGGGATATCACGATCATGATCAAGGCATAGGGCGCAGCGGCCGCATAGTCGAGCTCGCTCGAATACGACCAGAAGCCCATGGCCAGGGTGCGGGTGCCGTTGGGTGCCAGCATCTGGGTGGCGGTCAGCTCGTTGAGGATGCCGAGAGAGGCGAGCGTCATGCCGGCGGCCGCACCCGGCGCCGCCAGGCGGACGGTCGTCGCCCAAAGGGCGCGGGCCGGGGACTTGCCGAGACTGGCCGCCGCATGCTCGAGCTCCACCGGCACCTGCGCCAGGCTTGCTCGCAGGCCGATGATGGCGCGCGGCAGGAACATGATGGCGTAGGCGGCGAGGATGGTGAACAGCGTCTGGTAGAGCGGAAACAGCAGCCGGGCGGTCACCGAGACGACGGCAAGGGCGACGACGACGCTCGGGAGCGAGCCGACCACATAGCCGCAGGACTCGAGCAGCCGCGGCAGGGCTCCGCGACCGCGCACCGCCAGCCAGGCGATCGGCAAGGCCGCCGCCAAGGTCAGCAGGCCGCCGGCCAGCGCCAGCGACAGGGTCTGCCACAGCGCGGGAAGGATCTCGCCCATGTCGAGCACCTTGGTGCCGCCGGCAGCCAGCCACCGGCCGATGGTGAGGAAGGGCACCCCGAGAGCGAGGAGGACGGTGAGGGCCGGCAGGAGCAGGCAGGGTAGCGCCAGACCGCCGAGCCGGACTGGCGCCGCAAGGCGCGGCGCGCCGGTGCCGACCCGGGCATAGCGCTCATCGCCGCGCGCCACGTTCTCCAGGCCGAGCAGGCCAAGGCAACAGGCGACGAGAACCACCGCCAGCATGGTACCGGCCGGACCATCGAAGGTCGACTGGAACTGATCGACGATGGCGGTGGTGAAGGTATCGAACCGGATCATGGCATAGAGGCCATATTCGGAAAGCAGGTGCAGGCCGACCAGCAGCCCGCCGCCGAGAATGGCAAGGCGCAGCTGCGGCAGCGTCACCCGCAGGAAGATCTTCCAGGGGCCGAGGCCGAGCGAGGCGGCGCTGTCCTCGAGCGCCGGGTCGAGGCGGCGGAGCGTTGCGAAGATCGGCAGATAGAGGAACGGGAAATAGGCGAGCACCGAGACCAGGACGCCGCCGAGCAGGCCATGCAGCGAGGGCACGAGGCTGACCCAGGCGTAGCTCTGGACGAAGGCGGGAACCGCCAGCGGCGCAACGAGGAGCCAGGCCCACAGACGCCCGCCTGGCAGGTCGCTGCGGACGGTCAACCAGGCGAGCGCCAGGGCAAGCAGGGTGGAGATGGGCACCGCCAGCAGGATCAGCAGCAGCGAATTGGCGAGCAGGTCGCCGACACGCGGCCGAAAGATCAGAGCAGAGGCCGTCACCCAACCGGTATCGACGGTGCTCCAGACGACGAAGCCGAGCGGCAGAAGCGAGAGCAGCGAGACGACCACCGCCGCGATGACCATCCCGGAGCGCGCCGGCAGGAGCTGGCGCTGACGGATGGGCGCGGCGGTGCTGGCAAGCGGAACGCTGCGGGCAAGGGACATGCGGTTCAGAGCAGGCCGACCTCGGTCATGAGATCCGTCACCTTCTTGCTGTTGAGATTCGATGCTTCGACCTTCGGTGCCTGGAGGTCCTTGAGCGGCACCAGCGCGGGATTGGATTCGGCGCCCTTGCCGACGGCATATTCGTAGGAGGTGCCGGTCTTCAAGATGTCCTGCCCGCCCTTGCCGGTGACCCATTTGAGGAAAGTCTGAGCTTCCTTCGGGTTCTTGCTCGACGCCAGGACGCCGCCGCCGGAGATGCTGACAAAGGCGCCCGGATCCTGATTCTTGAAATAGTGCATCGCGACGTTCTTGCTGTTCTCGCCGGTCTTCCCCTGATCGCCGTAGTAGTAATAGTGATAGATCACCGCACCATCGACCTGGCCGGCATTGACCGCCTTCATGGCCGTGCTGTTGCCCCTGTAGACCTTGACGTTCTCCTTCATGGCCTTGAGCCAGGCGCGCGTCGCCTCCTCGCCCTTCAGCTCGAGCAAGGCGCTGACGATCGCCTGGAAATCGGCGCCGCTCGGCGAGGCCGCCCAACGCCCCTTCCAGGTCGCATCGGCGAGGTCGAGCAGCGACTTCGGCAATTGGCCGGCGGCGAGCTTGGTCTTGTCGTAGGCGAAGACCGTGCTGCGGGCGGCGATGCCGACCCAGCGGCCATCCTCCGGGCGGTATTCATCCGGCACCTGCGCCAGGGTATCGGCGTCGACCGGGGCGAACAAACCGGCCGCGTCAACCAGGGCCATTGCGGGGGAGTTCTCGGTCAGGAAGACATCGGCCGGCGAATTCTTGCCCTCGGCAATGATCTGGTTGCCCATCTCGCTGTCGTTGCCATTCCGCAGAACGACCTCGATGCCCGTGTCCTTGGTGAAGGCGGCCGCCCATTCCTTGGCCAGGCTGGCATGCTGGGCGTTGTAGATGGTGATGGATTTCGCCGGATTGTCGCTCAATGCGGAAGTCGGCACCGACGTCATGGCGAACGCAAGCGCGGCTGCGGCGGAGAGCGCGGAAATCACGGATCTCATCGATGACTCCAGTGGCCGGGGCGAGGAAAGATCAAGGAATTAGCAATTCCTGACCACGGTAGTCAACTATAAGCCCCCCGGGCAAGCGCCTGCCGGACGGCTGCGGCAATCAGCTCCGGCTCACCGGGCTGAAGGCAGACGGGGCTGAAGGTCACGATTCCGTCATCGCACCGGGTCGGGTCGGCAGCGACCGGCGGCGTGCCGTCCTGCAGCGCGATCACCAGCTCGAGGGCGGAGACCGGCGCGCCCCCGGCGAGCGTCAGCAGGACCGTCGGAACGTCCTCGACATTGCCGGTCCCGGTGACCGCGAGCGTGGTGCCGGGCAGCCCGTCGAGACCGGCCGCCAAAGCCTCAGCCAATGTCCGCCAGTGCCGGTGGCGGGTGGCATCGCCTTCGGCGACGAACAGCTCGAGCGCGGTCAGGAGACCGACGATCTGCTCCTTGCCGACCTTGGCGGTACGACCGATGCCGTGCTGCGGCAGTCCCTTCAATCGGCCCTTGTCGATGAGCCGGGGAGACGGTGTCCACTGCTCCCAGGCGATGTCGAGGTCGAGATGCTGGAGGGCGGCCGCCATGACGAGATCGCGCCGGCCGCAGAGCATGCCGGTGGCCTGCGGCCCGTTGATCGCCTTGCCGCCGGAGAAGGCGACGAGGTCGGCGCCTTCGGCGATGAACCGCCGGAGATTGGCCTCGGGCGGCAATTGCGCGGCGGCATCGACGATGACCGGGACCGCAGCGGCGTGCGCCACCGCGACGACGTCGCGGAGCGGCGGCCGCGCCTGGCGGTCGGCGACATAGAACACCGCGGCGGTCCGGTCGGTGATCGCATCGGCGATCTCCCAGGCCTCGGCATCGCGCATACCGGCGCCGGCATAGCGGTCCGGCAGGCCGACCTCGATCAGGCGGATGCCGGCGGCGCGCACCGCATGGTCATAGAAATTGCGCTGGCTGCGGACGATGATGACCTCGTTGCGCATGCCGGTCGTGTCGGGCAGGCGCGCCATGCGGCCGGGATCGAGTCCGGTGACGCAGGCGGCGGTGGCGAGCAGCAGGCAGGCCGCCGCGCCCGAGGCGACATAGGCGGCCTCGGCGCCGGTGATGCCGGCAATCACCTGCGAGGCATGCGCCTCGAGCTCCGCCATGTCGACGCAATGCCCGGCGGCCGCCGCCATGGCGGCGATCACCTCGGGCCGCATGATGCCGCCCGACAGGCGCGTCGCCGGCCCCTTGGCGTTGATCACCGTTCGGATGCCGCGCTCACGATAGGGATTGGGGTCGGTCATTTCATCGCCGCTCAGTAGGTGCAGGTCAGGCCGCCATCGACCACCAGCACCTGGCCGGTCACGTAGCGGCTGTCATCGCTGGCGAGAAACAGGATCGGACCGGCGACGTCCTCGGGCCTGCCGGGGCGGCGCAGTGGCAGGCGGCCATATTTGATGTACACGTCCTTGAACCATTCTGTCTGGTGCTCGTGGACGCTGCCATGCATGAGCGCCATGCGGGTGTCGATGAAGCCCGGGGCGATGGCGTTGGCGCGAATGCCGAGCGGACCGAAATCCACCGCCATGCAGCGGGTGAGATTGACGACGCCCGCCTTGGCGGTCGCATAGGCCATGGCGTCCGGCTGGCCGCGCAGCCCCTGGATCGAGGCGATGTTGATGATGCTGCCATTGCGGCTGTGGCGCAGATGCGGCACGGCAGCCTGGGCACAGAACAGGACCCCGTCGAGATTGACCCCCAGCACCCGCCGCCACTGCTCGGGAGAAATCGCCCCGAGCGGCGTGTCGTCCGTGATGGCGGCATTGCTGACCAGCACATCGAGCTGTCCCCAGGCGGCGATCGTCGCCGCGACGGCGCTCGCAATGCTGGCGCGATCCGAGACATCGACGGGGACGGCCTGAACCGGCAGGCGCGCGCGCAGCAGGTCGGCGACGGCCGCCTGGAGCGGCGCTTCGTCGATGTCGCAGAGGGTGACGCGCGCCCCCTCCTCGAGGAAGGCGCGCGCCGTCGCGAGACCGATGCCGCGGGCGGCCCCGGTGATGAGGGCGACGCGATCCTGCAGGCGTCCCTGGCGCGTCATGGGCTCACTCCGGCTCCAGACGGAAGTCGGCGCCTTCCGGCAGGGTCTGTCCGCCATCCACCAGAATGGTGGTGCCGGTGATGTAGGCCGCCTCGTCGGAGGCGAGAAACAGCACGGCGTTGGCGACATCGCGCGGCGCGCCGAGGCGGCCGAGCGGGATCATGCGCTCCATCGATTGGAAGAATTCGGCGGTGCGCGCGGCCTTGACGCCTTCGGTCAGGATGTTGCCCGGCTCGACGCCGTTGACGGTGATGCGATGCCGCGCGAATTCGATCGCCGCGGCCCTGATAAAGCCGTTGATGCCGGCCTTGCTGGCCGAGTAGTGCCCATGGCCGGGGCTCGAGACGCGCGGGCCGGTGATCGAGGACGTGAAGATCATCCGGCCGCTCCGCTGCGCCTTCATCGCCGGCAGCGCGGCGCGGGCGGCGAGATAGGTGCCCTTGAGATTGACGGCGAGCACGCGATCCCACTCCTCCGGCTCGATGTTCTCGATCAGGGTCCAGGGGAAGATGCCGGCGTTCTGCACCAGGATATCGAGCCGGCCATGGCGTTCGAGCGCGGCGGCAACCGCCCGCTCGGCATCGGCCTTGATGGCGATGTCGGCGCGGACGAAGCCGCAGCCGAGTCGCGCCGCCGTCGCCGCACCGGCGGCCTCGTCGCTGTCGGCGAGAATGACCTTGGCGCCCTCCTCGATGAAACGCTCGGCGATCGCCAGGCCGATGCCGCGTGCGGCACCGATGACCAGGGCGACGCGGTCCTCAAGCCTCATGCTAGCTTCTGCCGGATCTGGAGCTTCAGGGTGTCGATGAGGACGGCAGCCAATACCAGGGCGCCGAGGATCATCTGGGTGTAATGGGCCGGCAGGCCCATGAGGTTGATCGCGGTGTGGATCGAGGAGAGCAGCAACACGCCGGCATAGACGCCCGGCAGGCGACCGATGCCGCCCTTGAGGCTGACGCCGCCGATCACCACCGCGGCGAAGGCGTTGAACAGCATGCCGACGCCGAGATTGGCGGTGGCGCCCGAGGTGCGGATGGCGAGAAGCCAGCCGGCGAGCCCGGAGATCGCGCCGGCCAGGACGAAGGTGACGAGCACCAGGCGGTCGACCTTGATGCCGGCGCGAAAGGTCGCGACCGGGTTGCCGCCGATCATCGTGACATGGCGGCCGAAGGGCGTCCTCGCCATGACGAAGGAGAAGATCACATAGCAGGCGATGGCGAGCCAGGCGATCAAGGGTATGTAGGCGATGGTCTCGACGCCCATCACGCGCAGCGACGGCGCGAGATCCTGGGCCGAGCGCCCGCCCGAGATCGCGACGACGAGCCCGCGCACCCAGATATAGGAGGCGAGCGTCACGATGAAGGCGTTCATCCCCAGACGCACCACCAGGAGCCCGTTGAGCATGCCGACGAGGCCGCCGATGATAAGGCAAAGGGCAAGCGAGACGGGGATCACCAGCCACTCCGGCGAGAGCGTGATGCCGAGGCCGATGCCGCGCGAGCAGAACAGGATGCCGGTGACCATGGCGGTGAGTGCCGCGACCGATTCCACCGACAGATCCATGTTGCCGGCAATGATGACGATAGCGAGGCCGATCGCCATGACGCCGACGAAGGTCGATTGCTCGACGATGTTGGCGAAGATGCCGATCTGGAAGAAATTGGGAATGGCGATCGAGAAGACCGTCAGCACGATGATCAGCATGAGCCAGACCAGATTGTCGAGCAGGAACTCGAGGATGGCCCGATAGTCGCGGACGCGCGTGGGCCCAAGCTCCGACGCGGCGCCCCCGGAGCGCGCGGCTCCGGGGGCTGTCTGGTCCTGGCTCATGCGAGAGCGCTCATTCGACCGGCTTGACCGGCTCGGAGGGGGCTTTCAGATTGCCCCAGAAGCGGGACTCTCCGACATTGTCCTTGGTGATCGCCGCGCCGGGGATCTTGAGATTGGGTCCCCAGGACTCGATCGTCAACTCGGAGTCGAGGCCGAGCACATTGTACTTGCCGGGCTTGATCTCCTGCTTGTTGGCGACCTTGTCGGCGAACATGCCGATGGCGGCGGCCTGAGCGTAAAGCGGCTGCTCGACCTCGACCTGCTCCCAACCCTTGCGGATGAGATCGAGACCGACCGGCGCGCCATTCGAGGAGACGAGCAGCACGTCGCCCGGCTTCTTGCCCTTGGCTTCGAGCGACGCCACCGCCGCCACCGCGAGATGGGCGGCGTGAACGAAGATCAGATCGATGTCCGGATTGGCGATCAGCTGGTCGGCAACGATGGTGCCGGCGTTCGAGGCCTCCCACTGCATGGCCGGCAGCGAGATGATCTTGACGTCGGGAAACGCCTTCATCTTCTCCTCGAATCCCTTCTGGATGTCGAGCGTGTAGGGATCGGCCGGATCGCCCAGCACCTGCAGCACCTTGCCTTTCACAGAGCCATTCTTCTCCTTGAGCAGGCGCTGGATCTCGTCGCCGGCAATGCGGCCGATCTCGACGGTGCCGGCAACCGAGGTGAGATCGCTCTTGGTCGCGGTGATCTGGCGGTCGAAGATCATGACCGGGATGCCGGCGGCGCGCGCCTTCTCGATCGAGGGCTGGAGCGCGTTGAAGTCGACCGCCGCCAGCACGATCGCCTTCGGCTTGAGCGTGATCACGTCGTTCATCTGGCTCTGCTGCAGATCGGTCTTGTTGTCGGCGTTGAGGGTCACCGGCTCATAGCCGACATCCTTCAGGAACTTCTCGATCGCCTTGACCGACTCCGTCTGGAACTCGTCGAGAAGGGTCGGAACCAGATAGTAGATCTTGCCTTTCGATTCGGCGAAGGCGGGTGAGCCCAGGGCGATCGTCAAGACCGCCAGGGCGCCAATCATCAAACTCCACAGACGCTGCATGATGCTTCCTCCGTTCTCCTCAAACTCGTGCCTCACGCCGAGGCTTGTTGGGCTTGGCCGTTGACCGCCTCGCCGGTGATCATCTGCACGATCTGGTCGGCGGTGGCGGCGGCGCGCGGCACATTGCCGGCCACCCTCCCCTGACGGATCACCACGATGCGGTCCGCCACCTGGAACGCCTGGGCGATGATATGGGTGATGATGATGACGCCGATGCCCTGGGCGGCGATGCGCTTGATCATGTCGAGGCCACGCCGCGTCTGCTCGACGCCGAGAGCGGCGAAGGGCTCGTCGAGCAGCACCAGCTTGCCGCCCCAATGAACGAAGCGGTTGAGCTCGATCGCCTGGCGCTGGCCGCCGGAGAGGTGCTCGACATTGATGCGCAGCGAGGGGATGCGGGTCCCGGCATTGGCCATCGCCTTGGCGACGGCTGCCTCCATCTCGGCCTCCTGCAGGATCGGGATGCCGCACCACCGCCGGACGATCTCGCGGCCCATGAAGAAGTTGGCGACGACATCGACATTGGTGCAGAGCGACAGGTCCTGATAGACGGTCTCGATGCCGGCCTGCTTGGCCGCGGCGGGGGAGGCGAATTTCCGTTCCTCGCCCTCGAACAGAATCCGCCCGGAGCTTTGCTCGAGCCCGCCGGAGATGATCTTGACCAGGGTGGATTTCCCGGCGCCGTTGTCGCCGAGCAGCGCCACCACCTCGCCGCGCTCGATCTCGAAGCTGATGCCGCGCAGGGCTTTGATCGCGCCGAAGCTCTTGGTGATTTCCTCGAGCTGGAGCAGGGGCGCCTTGGTAATCACGCTTCCTCGTCTCCCGACGCCTCGACTGCGAAACAATGAAGGCACGCTAGTACCGCCGAAAGGAATATGTCAAATGGACTTCACGAATTCAGCGCGGGACTTGGTGCTCTTGCAACCAAACCAGGAATTCGCCAGCCATATGGCGGCGGAAACAATTGACGCCCCGGAAGCGGTGCGGCGGGCGCTCGACGGCAGCCGCGACGCGCTCCGGCAGTTCGCCGCGGATTACCGGCGGCGAAGACCGGCCTACCTCATGACCTGCGCCCGCGGCTCCTCCGACCATGCCGCCGGCTATTTCAAATATCTGTCGGAGATCGTTCTCGGCCTGCCCTGCTGCTCGATCGGACCGTCGGTGGTGTCAATCTACCGCGCGCCGCTCAGCTTGCGCGACAGCATGCTGATCACGGTGTCGCAGTCCGGGCGAAGCCCCGACATCCTGTCCTGCCAGGCGGAGGCGAAACGGGCAGGCATCCCGACGATCGCAGTAACCAATGACGAGACTTCGCCGCTTGCCCGCGATGCCGATCTCTGCCTGCCGCTCGGCGCGGGGCCCGAGCTCAGCGTGGCGGCGACCAAGACATTCATCGGCTCGGCGGCGTTGCTGGCGGCGATGATCGCCGGCTCGGCCGAGGATCGCGGGCTCGCCGACGCGGTCGAGAGACTGCCCGACGATCTCGAGCAGGCGCTCGGCTGCCGGTGGGAGGCGGTCGAAGACGCGCTCGCCGCGGCGCAGTCGCTCTATGTGCTGGGGCGCGGCCCGTCGCTGGCGATGGCGCGCGAGGCTGCCCTCAAGCTCAAGGAGATCTGCCGGCTCCATGCCGAGGCCCATTCGGCCGCCGAGGTGATGCACGGACCGATGGAGCTCGTCGGGCCGGGATTTCCGGTGCTGGTGTTCGCGCCGGCAGATGCCGCGCAGGCGACGACGGCGGCCAGCGCCGCGGCATTGGCCGCGGCCGGCGCCGATGTGCTCATGCCTCGCCATCACCCGACGCTCCATCCGCTGCTCGACCCGATCTCGATCATCGAGACCTTCTATGTCAGCGCCGAGCGCCTGTCGCGCCGGCTCGGCCGCGATCCGGATGCTCCGAGGCTGCTCAGCAAGGTGACGCGGACTCGATGAAGCGAGGCAGTCGGCAAGTGTGGCAATGGGCAGTCGGCAAATAGGCAGTGAGCGGTGCTCCTGCCTACCGCCTACTGCCTACTGCCTAACCGGCGAACGGCGGCTCCGGGAGACCCGCGATGCCGGCGCCTTCGATCGCGAACAGGCTGCCGGCAAGCGGCTGCTTGGACAGATCGACATTGGCCGGCCTGATCGAGGTGACATAGATCGTGTCGAGCCGCTCGCCGCCGAAGGCCAGCATGCTCGGCTTGGAAACGGGGAGCGCGATGCGGCGATCGACCTTGCCAGCCGGGGTGAAGCGGACGAGCTCCCAACCGTCGGTGGCGGCGGACCAGTAGCAGCCATCGGCGTCGACCGCGCCGCCATCGGGGCGCCCGGGCATGCCATGGGTGTCGACGAACAGGCGGCGGTTGGCGATGGAGCCGCTCGCGACATCGAGATCCCATGCCCAGATCGCGCGCACCGCCGGAAAGGAGTCCGAATGGTACATGGTGCGGCCATCGGGGCTGAAGGCGAGGCCGTTCGAGACAAAGAGGCCACCGACCATCTTGGTGCAGCGGCCGGACGGATCGAAGCGGTAGAGGCTGCCGGTGGGCCCCGCAGGGTCGGGAGGATCGCGCATGCTGCCGACCCAGAAGCGGCCCTGGCGGTCGCAGCGACCGTCATTCATCCGGTTGTGCGGCAAATCGGGCTCGGGGGCGACCAGGGCCGCGAGCGCGCCGGTGGCGAGATCGAGCTTTTTCAGGCCGGATTTCAGGGCGACCAGCACAGCCCCCTGATCCTGGCAGAGGGCGAAGGAGCCGATCGGCTCGGGCAGCGTCCAGACGCGGTTCTCACCGGTCGCGGGGTGGAAGCGGTTGAGGCTCGGCGCCGGGATGTCGATCCAGTAAAGGCTGCCGGTACGGCCGCACCAGACCGGGCATTCGCCGAGCCTGGCCTTGATGTCGAGAACGCATTCCACCCGCAGGCTCATCGCTCATCTCCCGTGTCATCGTGCCAGACCCGCCCCGGCTTCTGGTCGGCTTGCGCCGATGCTATAGTCGCCCCGATTTTTGACATCCGCAGGGTCCTTCGACCCGCCCGGAATGGAGGATGCCATTTCCCCGAGCTCGACCGGTCTCAGCCATGTGGGCGACCCCGACGCGGCGCGCACCCATAGCATGGTGTGGATCCCCGGCGGAACTTACCGCATGGGGTCCGACCGCCACTATCCCGAAGAGGCGCCGGTCCACCAGGTCAGCGTCGACGGCTTCTGGATCGACCGTACGCCGGTCACTAATCGGGAGTTCCGCGAATTCGTGGCGGCAACCGGCTATGTGACGTTCGCCGAGAAGACGCCCGACCCGAAGGATTATCCAGGCGCGCTGCCGAAAATGCTGAGGGCGGGCTCGCTAGTGTTCACCCCGCCGAACAAGCCGGTCGACCTCAGGAACATCGCCAATTGGTGGCGCTTCACCTTCGGCGCCGACTGGCGCCACCCCTATGGGCCGAAAAGCTCGATCAGCGGGCTCGACGATCATCCGGTGGTGCATGTCGCCTACTGCGATGCCGAAGCCTATGCGGATTGGGCCGGCAAGCAGCTGCCAACCGAAGCGGAATGGGAGTTCGCCGCGCGCGGCGGGCTCGGCGGTGCGGAGTTCGCCTGGGGCGACGAGTTCACGCCGGCCGGACGGCACATGGCCAACACCTGGCAGGGCGCATTCCCGCACGAGAACCTGACGCATGACGGCTATCGGCGCACGTCGCCGGTCGATGCCTTCCCACCCAATGCCTATGGTCTCAGCGACATGATCGGCAATGTGTGGGAATGGACGAGCGACTGGTTTTCGCAAAAGCATGAAGGCGATGCCGCGAAGGCCTGCTGCGTCCCGCAGAATCCGCGCGGCGGCAAGCAAGAGGCAAGCTACGATCCGCAGCAGCCCGAATCCCTGATCCCGCGCCGGGTGCTGAAGGGCGGCTCGCATCTCTGCGCGCCGAATTATTGCCGTCGCTACCGCCCGGCGGCGCGCCATCCCGAGCCGGTCGACACATCGACCAGCCATGTCAGCTTTCGATGCATCATTCGGGGCAGTGGGCAGTAGGAAATCGGCAGTCGGCCTACGCCACCCGGCTCACATCGCGGGCATCGATCCGGAGCGGCTCCTTCGCCTCGTCGGCAAGGCGGTGAACGGTAAGATCGAGGCCGTCCGCCGCGATCACCACGAAACGGTTGCGCTGCCAGGGCGTCTCGACGATGTCGCCCTTGCGAAAGCCCGGCAAATCGGGGGCAGGCGGCGCCTTGGGGGCAGCACGGCCCATGCCCTTCTTCCCGTTGGTCTTGGCAGGCTCGGGCGGGCTTGGTGCCCGTTTCGGTCGGCCCATGAGCGTCTCTCCATCGATGCGGCGATCAGGCGCCGGTTCGGTTTGTCGCACATCTTCGGGTGATTCGTCGCGGGCCGTCGCATATCTATCGCCAACTCTCGAAAGACCATGGCGGGTCTTGTTCCAGCGGTGGGGCGTGCGCAGGAGCTGCCACAGGGCAAGCCAGGCGGCCGCCGAGATCAGCAGCCAGTAGAGCGGCATGGCGAGCAGCGACCAGCGCAACCCGTGAAGATTGCGGGTCTTGATGCCCTTGAGACCGGCAGCGAGCCCGACGCCATAGCCGAGCAGGAGCACCGCGAGCCCAACGCCCGCCGTGAAGGCATCGAGGAATTCAGGCCGGGCGGGGGGAAATTTCCCACGCACGATCTCGACCGCCAGACAGGCGAGGAACAGCGGATGGAGCAGCGCCGAGGCGACCACCCCGATGGTGGTCGCCTGAAAGGCAAGAAAGCTCCGCGGCCCGAGCTCGCGGGCGAGAAGCTGCGGATCTCGCATATGAACCAGCCAGGTCTGGAGGAAGCCCTTGAGCCAGCGGGCACGCTGATTCAGCCAGTTGCCGAGCGCGACATTTGCCTCCTCATGGGTGGTGGCGGCGATCACCCGGCAGCGATAGCCATGGCGCGCCAGCCGGAAGCCGAGATCGGCATCCTCGGTGACATTGTGGGGATCCCAGCGACCCACATGGTGGAGTGCGACGGTCCGGAAATGGTTGGAGGTTCCGCCCAAGGGAAAGGCGCAACCGAGCCCCGCCAGCATTGGCAGCTGGAGATCGAACAGCACGGCATATTCGATGGCGAATTGGCGGGTCAGCCAGTTCTCATCGACATTGTAGAATGCGAGGCGGGCCTGGAGGCAGACGATATCGGGAGCGCTCGCCGCAAAGGTCTCGGCGGCAAGGCGGAGCTGGCCGGGGTCGGGAATGTCCTCGGCGTCGAACACGGTGAGGAGACTGCCGCGGGCAAAGGCGAGCGCGTAGTTCAGGGCCTTGGGCTTGGTCAGCGGCAGGGCAGGCGGCACGACGACAACAGCGAAATGGGGCGGCAGGGCGAGAGTCGCCAAGGCACGGCGAGTCTCGTGATCGTCGGCCTCGACCACGAGCTTGATGTCGAGCTTGTGCCGCGGATAGCGGAGCGCCGCCAGGCTGCGCACCAGCTGTCTCAGGATGGCGGCCTCGCGATGAAGCGGCGCCAGCACCGTGTAGACCGGCAGCTCGGCATCGGAGAGCCGTCGGCGGCTCGCCGCCGGCAACGGCCAGCGGAAGAGACAGGCCCAGCGCAAGGTCGCGAGCGCCAGGAAAGCCGGCGAGGCGAGCACCGCGATCATCGGGGGCCAGAGGAACAGAGCGGCAATCAGGCCGATCGCGGCGGCTCCGAACATCACCACCTGGGCGCCGGTCAGCCGCCGCGCGGCGGAGAAATCCGGGCGGGTGCGGGCCAGTCCAAAACAAGCAGAGTCGAGGATGGGCGACATCGACCGCGATCAACCATAAGTTGATCACGGTTGCAATCTACTCGTCGACCGCCTTTTCCAGAAAGCGCATCAAGCCGGTCTCGGCGAGCGAGAGACCGCGCCGGCGGGTCGGATGGAGAAGGTCCTCCGACAGGCTGTGCGCCTCATAGGCGGTCACGATCGCGGGGTGGATGTAGCTCTTGCGGGCCACGGTCGGCGTATTGGCGAGAACCTGGGCAACGTCGCGCGCGACCGCCGTCGCGGTTCGCCGGGCTTCGGTCGGCGATTGCGGGGCACCGCTCCTGGCGAAGGTCTCGAGCGCCAGGGCGGAAGCATGAAAGGTGCGGAAGTCCTTGGCGGTGACCGGCTCGCCGGTCACCGTGCCGAGCCAGGCATTGATGTCATTGGCGGTCAGCGGCCTGACGGGGCCGGTTGGATCAAGGAACAGCCGGCGGCCGCGCAGCCGCCGCAGCCGCTCGATGGCGGTCAGGAGCAAGGGATCCTCGAGCTCCTTGTCGATGCGCTTGCCGCCCTTGCCGAGGAACGACAGGCGAATGGTGGAGTCGATGAGCCGGACATGACGCTTGAGCAGGGTCGCGGCACCGCGGCCGCTCTCCTCGCCGGCATACATCTCATGGCCGACCCTGAGCACCGCGATATCGATCAGCCGAACGGCGGTGGCGATCACCATTTCGCGGCTCAGCTCGGCCGCCTCGATCGCGTCCGCCACGCGCCGACGCAGATCCGGCAGCACCAGCCCGAGCCGCTTGAGGCGCAGCGCCTTGGCCTGGGCGCGCACATCCTCCCAGGCCTCGTGATAGATGTATTGCAGCCGGCCGGCATCGTCGCGGCCGACCGCCTGCAGATGCGCCTGGGGGTCGGCGGCGATCCGCACCTCGCTCCAGGCCGGCGGAATGACGAGATCGGCGATCCGCCGCCTGGTGGGGCGGTGGGTGACGGTGCGGCCATGCAGATCGACATATGAGAAGCCCAATCCCGCCTTGACGCGTCGGATGGGCATTTCGGCGGGGTCGATCCGGCGCAGACCGGCTTCTTCGAGTGCCAGCTCGATATCTTGCATCTCAGCCGAATTCGCCGAGGCCGCGCGGGTTCCCTAGAGCCAGTCGCCGACACCCGTTCCGACCGCTGCGGCGAGATGCGGCAGGCGGTGCCGGTCGAGCCGCTCGGCCAGGCCGCGATTGATCGCATGGACGAGCTCCGGGCCCTGATAGACCAGCGCCGAATAGAGCTGCAGCAGGCTGGCGCCGGCGGTGATCTTGCGCCAGGCGTCGTCGGCCGACACGATGCCGCCGACGCCGATGAGCGGCAGCCTGCCCTGGGTCAGCCGGTGCATGCGGGCGAGGATCCTGGTCGAGCGCTCGAACAGCGGGCGCCCCGACAACCCACCCGCCTCGCCGGCATGGCGCGATTTGAGCGCGGGTCGCGACAGCGTCGTGTTGGAGATGATCAGGCCGTCAAGCGCCGCGCTCGCCATCGTCACCTCGGCGATGTCGGCGAGGCTTTCCTCGTCGAGATCGGGGGCGATCTTGAGCAGGAGCGGCGCCATGCGGCCGTCCTTCTCGGTGGCCAGCTCGCGCTCCGCCTTGAGGCGTGCCAGCAGCACCTCGAGCTCGCGGCGGTCCTGCAGCCGGCGCAGCCCCGGCGTGTTGGGGGACGAGACATTGAGGGTGATGTAGTCGGCGAGACGGTTGAAGCGGGCGATGCCGCGGAGATAATCGCCAATGCGGTCGGTGGTGGTTCGATTGGCGCCGATATTGATGCCGACAATGCCGGGACGGCCGCGGCGCCGTTCGAGGCGCGCCACGGCAGGGTCGTGGCCCGCATTGTTGAAGCCGAGGCGGTTGATGATCGCCAGATCCTCGGGCAGGCGGAACAGCCGCGGGCGCGGATTGCCGGCCTGCGGCTCGGGCGTCAGCGATCCGACTTCGACAAAGCCGAAGCCCTGCCCGAGCATGGGATCGATCACCTCGGCATTCTTGTCGAAGCCCGCCGCCAAACCGAGCGGATTGGGAAAGGAGAGGCCGAGGACGTTCACGGCGAGCGCCGGGCTCGCGACGATGTCGCCCGGCGGCACCACGCCGAGCCGCAGCGCCGCGAGGGTGAGCCGATGGGCGGTCTCGGCATCGACCAGGTGCAACAGCGGACGGGCAAGTCGGAAGAGGGTCATGAAGCGCGCCCGGTCAAACTGATTCGTGCGGATCGAGGCGCACGCACGGCTTGCGTGCAGGAACCAACCATGGTACAATTTTCCTAATTAAACAGCGCTTATGACAGAATGTCCTACTCGAGGCCCGCATGTTCTCGCATAAACAGATGTGGGATGCCATCGATGCACTTGCTGCGAGAAACGGACTGTCGACCTCGGGACTGGCCAAACGCGCCGGGCTCGACGCCACCACCTTCAACAAGTCGAAACGGTTGTCCTCGGCCGGCCATATGAGATGGCCGACAACGGAGAGCCTGTCGCGCATCCTCGAGGCGACGCGCACGCCGTTTCATGAATTCGTGCAGCTGGTGAACGGCAAGGCGGAGCGCCCGGCCGAGTCGATTCCACTTCTCAGCTTCGCCAGAGCGGCGGACTCCGGGTTGTTCGACGACGGCGGCACCCCGACGGGGAGCAGCTGGGAGCAGATCGCTTTCCCGAAGGTGAACGATCCTTCCGCCTTTGCGCTCGAGATCGCGGGCGACGGAATGCTGCCGCTCTATCGGGATGGCGACACCATCATCGTGTCGCCCGGCTCGCAGGCGCGGCGCGGCGACCGCGTGGTGGTCAGGACCAAGGCGGGCGACATCATGGCCCGTGTGCTGATCCGCCAGACCGCCAGGACGATCGAGCTCAACGGCTTCCGGCCGGACCTCGCGCCGCTGTCGATCGGCGTCGGCGACGTCGCATGGGTGGCGCGGATCGTTTGGGCATCACAATAAGCGAATAGCGAATAGCGAATAGCGAATGGCTGTTGGGCAGCGCACTGCCCCCGCTACTCACTATTCGCTACTCACTATTCGCTAATTCCTCGCCTTATCCACCAGCTTGTTCTTGGCGATCCATGGCATCATCTCGCGCAGGCGGGCGCCGACCGCCTCGATCGGATGGGCATCGTTCACCCGCCGCGTCGCCTTGAACATCGGCTGGCCGGCCTTGCATTCGCGGATCCATTCGCTGGTGAACTTGCCGGTCTGGATGTCCTTGAGCACGCGGCGCATCTCGGCGCGGGTCTGATCGGTGATGATGCGCGGGCCGACGGTGTACTCGCCAAACTCGGCGGTGTTGGAGATCGAGTAGTTCATGTTTGCGATGCCGCCTTCATAGATCAGGTCGACGATCAGCTTGACCTCGTGAAGGCACTCGAAATAGGCCATCTCGGGCGCATAGCCGGCCTCGATCAGAGTCTCGTAGCCGGCGCGGATGAGCTCGACGAGACCGCCGCACAGCACCGTCTGCTCGCCGAACAGGTCGGTCTCGCACTCCTCCTTGAAGGTGGTCTCGATGATGCCGGAGCGGCCGCCGCCGATGGCCGAGGCATAGGAGAGCGCCAGGTCGTGGGCATTGCCGGAGGCGTCCTGGTGGATGGCGATGAGGCAGGGCACGCCGCCGCCGCGCTGGTACTCGCTGCGCACCGTATGGCCCGGTCCCTTGGGGGCGATCATCACCACATCGAGGCTGGGCGGCGGCTCGATCAGATTGAAATGGATATTGAGGCCATGGGCGAAGGCGATGGCGGCGCCATCCCTGATCCGGCCCTCGATCTCGTTCTTCCAAATGTCGGCCTGAAGCTCATCGGGGGTGCACATCATCATGAGATCGGCCGATTTGGCGGCCTCGGAAACACCCAGCACGCGAAAGCCGTCGGCCTCGGCCTTCCTGGCGGATTGCGAGCCCGGGCGCAGCGCCACCACGACATCCTTGACGCCGGAATCCTTGAGGTTCAGCGCATGGGCACGGCCCTGGCTGCCATAGCCGACGATGCACACGTTCCGACCCTTGATCAGATTGACGTCGGCATCTCGATCATAATAAACGCGCATCGCAGGACGACCTCCCATTTGGCGAAGAGCTAGAACGAACATATACGCACATGGCTAGCTGCCGCATGCCTTACGGTAAAGGCGCACGGTCTCGGCCATGCCATAGATCAGCGCATCGGCGGTCAGGGCGTGACCGATCGAAACCTCGGCCAGATTGGGCAGCCGGGCGACCAGCGGCGGCAGATTGACGAGGGTGAGATCATGCCCGGCATTGAGCCCGATCCCGACATCGCGGGCGGCCTTGCCGGTGGCGACGATCCGCTCGAGCTCGCGCGACCTGACCGCCGGATCGGCGGTGCCGCCATAGGGCCCGGTGTAGATCTCGATCCGATCGGCGCCGACCGCGCGGGCCTCGGCGGCCCGCTCCGGCTCGGCCTCGACGAAGACCGAGACGCGCATGCCGCCCGATTTCAGCCGGGCGATGACATCGCTCAAGAAGGTGCGGTGGGCGGCGACGTCGAAGCCGTGATCCGACGTCGCCTGGCGGACGTCGTCGGGCACCAGCGTCACCTGATCGGGCTTGACGGTCTCGACGAGCTCGATGAAACGGGCATCGGGGTTGCCCTCGATGTTGAACTCGGCCTTGGGGAACTGACGCACCAACCGGGCCAGTACCGGCACGTCGGAGCGGCGGATATGGCGCTCGTCCGGGCGGGGATGCACAGTGATGCCGTGGGCTCCCGCATCGAGCGCGATGCGGGCGATCGCCTCGACCGACGGCCATGGCAGGTTGCGGCGGTTGCGCAGCATCGCGATGGCGTTGACATTGACCGAAAGGGCCGCCGCCATGGTCACACCCGCATCCGGTCGACGCCGCGGGAAATGGCGGCGATGCCGGTGCGCACCACCTCCACGAGGCCGAGCGGCTGCATCAGCGCGATGAACTGCTCGACCTTGCCGGTCTTGCCGGTGAGCTCGAAGACGAAGGACGCATTGGTGGCGTCGACGACGTGCGCCCGGAAAGCGTCGGCGAGGCGCAAGGCCTCGACGCGATGGTCGCCGGTTCCGGCCACCTTGACCAGCGCCAGCTCGCGCTCGATGGCGTTGCCGGTGACCGTCAGATCCGCCACCGAATGGACCGGCACCAGCCGCTCGAGCTGGCTCTTGATCTGCTGCAGCACCATCGGCGTGCCGCGGGTGACGATCGTGATGCGCGAGACATGGGCCTCGTGCTCGGTCTCCGAGACGGTCAGGGATTCGATGTTGTAGCCGCGGCCGGAGAACAGGCCGATGACCCGGGCGAGGACACCCGGCTCGTTGTCGACGACGATCGACAGGGTGTGCGCCTCGATCGGATCCTTGCGGTCCTCGAGGAAATAGGCCGATGCCGGCTGGTCTATGGCGGGCTTGCTCATGATCTCCCCCTACACCAGAACCTTGCCTTCGGCGCCGATTGCCTGCTCGATCTCGTCATCCGGCACATCCTCGCCGAGCAGCATCTCGTGATGCGCCTTGCCGGAGGGGATCATCGGGAAGCAGTTGGCGAGATTGGTGACGCGGCAGTCGAACAGCACCGGCGCCTTGACCTCGATCATCTCGCGGATCGCCTGGTCGAGATCGCCGGGCTTGGAGCAGCGAATGCCATGGCAGCCGAAGGCATCGGCGAGCTTGACGAAATCGGGCAGCGCCTCGGAGTAGCTCTCCGACAGGCGGTTGCCATGGAGCAATTGCTGCCACTGCCGGACCATGCCCATATATTGGTTGTTGAGGACGAAGATCTTGACGGGCAGCCGGTACTGCACCGCCGTCGACATCTCCTGCATGGTCATCTGCACCGAGGCATCGCCGGCAATGTCGATGACCAGCGATTTCGGATGGGCCACCTGGACGCCGATCGCCGCCGGCAGGCCATAGCCCATGGTGCCGAGCCCGCCCGAGGTCATCCAGCGGTTCGGCTCCTCGAAGCGGAAGAACTGGGCCGCCCACATCTGGTGCTGGCCGACCTCGGTGGTGATGTAGGTGTCGTGGCCGCGGGTCAGGGCATAGAGCCGCTCCAGCGCATATTGCGGCATGAT
>JBEVJH010000060.1:0-4764 GCA_040510355.1 Aestuariivirgaceae bacterium | reverse complement strand
GACGGCTGGTGGACCATCACCCGGGCATGCGACAGGGCATAGCGCATCCCCGGATGGCCGGCGCACAGGAGCAGCGAGCCCATCGAGGCGGCCTGGCCGATCACCGTCGTCGACACCGCCGGCCGGATGAACTGCATGGTGTCGTAAATGGCAAGACCCGATGTCACAACCCCGCCGGGAGAGTTGATGTACATCGCGATTTCTTTTTTCGGGTTCTCCGCCTCGAGGAACAGGAGCTGGGCGACGATCAGCGTCGCCATGTGATCCTCCACCGGGCCGGTGATGAACACGATCCGCTCCTTGAGGAGACGGGAATAGATGTCGTAGGCCCGCTCGCCGCGATTGGTCTGCTCGACCACCATGGGAACGAGGACCGAGGCATAGGTATCGATGGGGTCGCGCATTGGCTGTCCTGCCGTCTCGAACTCGCTGTTCGTTCGCCTTAGATAAGCGATCGCCCGTCGACCCGCAAAGGCCCTTCAGGAAGTTCCCACCAGTCGAGAGAGCGTCTCTCGTCTCCATAACTCATTTCGTCCGTCGGGGGGTGTGCCGAATGTGACATCTGCGGCGATTGTTGCCGGCTGCCCCTCGAGGCGGATGATGCGATCGGCAAGGGTCATGGCTTCCCTTACGTCATGGGTGACCAGGACGACGCTCACCCGATGCTGCCGCCAGATCTCCGCAACCATCTGGCGCAGCTGGTCGGCGGTCGCCGCGTCGAGCGAGGCGAAGGGCTCGTCCAGCAGCATCAGCCGCGGTCCGACCACCAGGGCGCGCGCCAGCGCCACCCGCCGAGCCATCCCGCCGGACAGCGCCCGCGGGAAGGTGTCGCCTTCGCCTGCCAGCCCCACCTGGGCCAGGGCATCGGCGGCGCGCCGCAAATTCTCCGGCTGGCGCGGCGAGCCAGGCAGGGCCAGCGCTACATTCTCGATGGTGCGCCGCCACGGCAGCAGCCGTGGCTCCTGGAACACCATGCCGATCGGGCCCTCGACATCGATCCCGCCTGAAAAGGCGCGGTCGAGTCCGGCGATGAGCCGCAGCAGCGTGGTCTTGCCGGCCCCCGAGCGCCCGACGATCGCCAACACTTCGCCGTCGCCAAGCGTGAAGTCGATGGCGCGCAGCACCTGGCGGTCGCCGAAATCCTTGGCAGCGACGCTGATCCGAACCATGCTTTAGGCCTCGAGCCGCCAGCGGGTGGCATGGCGCTCCCAGGGCTGGAGCACCAGCAGGTCGATCGCCTGGATCACCGCCATGAAGGTGAGCGCATAGACGAAGATCGTACCGATCTCGAAATTCTGGAAGTTGAGCTCGATCGCGAAGCCGACGCCGGAGGAGCGGCCGATCAGCTCGACCACCAGCACGATCTTCCAGATCAGCGCCAGGCCGGAGCGGGCGGCAGCGGCCAGATAGGGCTCGAGCTGCGGCAGCACGACATGCCGCAGGATCTTGAGCCGATCGAAGCGGAACACCCGCGCCATCTCGTCATAATGCGGGTCGACGGCCCGCGCCCCCTCGCGCAGCGTCACCGCCACATTCGGGATCTTGTTCAGCGCCACCGCGGTAATCGCCGCCGCCTCGTTGAGGCCGATCCACAGATAGCACAGCACGATGGTGATGAGCGCCGGCACGTTGAGGAAGAAGATCAGCCAGCCGTCGAAGAAGCGGTCGGCGTCGCGATGGCGCCCGAGAAAGATGCCGATCGCCGTGCCGGTCACGAAGGCGATGACCGCGGCGGCGGCGACCCGCGCCAGCGTGATGCCGACATTGCGCAGGAGGTCCCCCGACATCAGCTCGACGACGAAGAGCCGCGCCACCTCGGCGGGCGACGGCAGGTATCGCGACTGCAGCAGCGCGGCGATGACCGCCCAGCCGATCACCAGCACCGTCAATGACAGCACGGTCCATAGCGGTCGGCTGGCAGCGGCAGCGATGCGACGACGCCCGGCCACCTCAGGTCATTTCAGCTGGTAGAAGGTGCCGGCGGCGAGCCGCGGGTCGCGGCCGACCAGGTCCGGCCCGCCGAGCCGTGCCAGCAGCGCGAACATCTTGGCGGCGCTGGCCGGGTCCGGCCGCTCTCCTCGCCTCGGAATGCCGGCGCGGAATCCATCGCGCAGCGCCGTGAACTCGCCGTCATTGGCAACCCGCATCAGTGGCCGCAACCGGTCCCATTCGGCATTGGAGTCGCGCATGATCTCCTTGGCATCGGCGGAAGCCTGCGCCAGGCCGTCAATGGCGCCGGGATGCGCCCGCGCGAAGCTCTCGCGGAAGGTGAAGCCGATGAGCGGCAGCTCGGGATCGAGGCCGAGCGCGGCGGCGGCATCGGCGATGCGGATCAGCGGCCGGAAGCCCCGCGCCTCGAGCTTTGCCAAGAACTGCCAATAGTTCAGCACCGCATCGAGCGCGCCGTCGAGCGCCTGCTCGTTGAGGAGCGGTGGCGCGGCGAAGACCGGCGCGGCGTCGCGCGCCAGGTCGAGCTCGTGCTGCTGCATCGCGATGGCGCGTATGATCAGCCAGCTCTTGTCGGTGGGGCCTCCGGCCACGCCGATCCGCTTGCCCTTGAGGTCGCCCAGCGATTTGAGCGGCGACTCCGCCCCGACCATCACCGCGCCGACCGCCCGCGAATAGGGCACAAAGGTGAAGTCGCTGCCGGCGCTGCGCTGGCGCGACACCCACAGCCAGTCGGTGGTGATCACATCAGCCTCGCCGCCCATCAGCATGAGATCGGCGGCGCGCTTGCCGGCAATGTCGATGAGCGCGATGCGGATGCCGTGCTTGAGATCGAGCCCATGGGTCCTGATGACGTCCATCTCCCACGCCACCGTGCCGAATTTGAGCGTCGCGACGCGGATGCTGGTGGGCTCGGCCGCACGGGCGCGTGCGACGATGCCGAGGCTCAGCGCGCCGGCGATGGTCCGAAAATATTGTCGGCGGGTCAGAAGCACCGCACCTCCGCCTCGGCCTGCGCCCGGCGCAGCTCGTTCACCGCCTGATGGGCCGGCTCGCTTTGGCGGAACAACGCGCCGTTCTCGCCTGGCACCTGGCCCATGCTGAGCGTCGTCTCGGCCCGCACATAGCTGTCATAGGGGATGATGGTGGCGATGACGTCGATCGAGCAGGCGCATTTGTCCAGCGCCTCGCGGGTCTCGCCATTGCTCGCCATGCAGCCGAACACATAGTCGGCCCGCGCCGCCGTCGGATAGTCGTTGATCACCGCGGCCGCGGCCGGCACGGCGGAGAGCGGGATCAGGCACAGGGCGGCAATCTTCCAGTTCATCGAGGGAGATCCTATTGGCTGGCGGTTTCGACGGGAAACTCTCCCCGGAACCGATGCGCGTCGGTGTCCACCGCCTCGACCGTGAGCTTGTCGGCACCGTCGGGGGTGTAGTCGAAGCGGATGTTGGGGTCCTCCGACAGCGAGATGCCACCCTCGACCGCGAGCAGCAGGTCGTCGCCCTGCCGGATCGTCAGTTCGCGGATGAACATGGCCGGCGTGTAGTAATGGGTGATCTGGTCCATCTGGAAGCCGGAATGGTTGGGATGGCGCAACATCAGCTGCGCTTCGTGGCGCCCGTCGGCGGCAACGAACTGCCGGAGCTTCATCTTGCCCATATTGGCCTTGGCCTCCGCCGGGTCCTTGCCGGCCGGCGCCGAGCAGCCGCCCGACGCCTTGACGAACCGCTCGGCGACATGGAGCTTGCCGTCGCTCGTCTCGGCGACAATATGGACCTTGGTGTAGGAGTTCACCCGGAAGCGCGTGGAGATCCGGCTGATACCCGATTTCTCGCCCAGCGTGAACACCGCCGAGATCGGCGCCGGGTTGCGGTCGATCACCACCGTGACCTTGCGCACCGGCGCCGGCGATGCGCCCGCCTTCAGCGTGATCGTCATCGGCACGATGGCGGCGTCCTCGGCACGGTAGGGCGCCTCGAGCGCGACGACCCCGCTGTCGGCGATCATCGGCCGGGACGCGAAGGCGTCGGCCTGGAGGCCGGGCCAGGGGTCGTCGTCCGCGGCGAGCGCCATGCCAGCCGACAAGCCGACGGCGATCCCAAGCACCGCGCCAGAAATGCGCATCATCAATGCTCTCCTCGAGCCATCCGCGTCAGGTGAATATAGGACGGTCATCCCGTTCCGTCATGGCCGCCAGAGGTCGCAAGGTAAGGCAGTCGGCATTAGGCATTAGGCAGTAGGGAAGGTCTCCGCTCACGGCCTACTGCCTAACGCCGACTGCCTCCTACTCCCATTCCAACTCGGCAAAACCGGCGGTGGCGTTTCTTGCATTGTACTCGTCGAACAGGCTCCAGCGGTCATGCTCGGACCGGCCGGCCGAATCCGCAGCCTGGCGCAGATCCCCGCCCTGCTTGATGATGGCGCGCAGGTCCCCCGCCAGCCTTTCGAGATAGCGTCGCTGATCGGCGAGCGCCGCGGCCAGCGGGACGGCGGGCGGACCGTGCCCCGGCACCACCAGTGCGACCGGGAGCCTTGCCAGCCGGTCCATCACGGCGAGCCAGCCGGTGAGGCGCCCGTCGATCACCGGGAGATGGCCGACGAAGACGAGATCGCCGACGAACAGCGTGCCGGTCTCGCGGTCGAGCACCGTCACGTCATTGTCGGTATGCGCCGCCGGCCAAGCCGTCACGTCCAGCACGCGGCCGCCGAGATCGAGCCCGCGCGTTCCCTCCACCGCCAGGTCCGGCGGCACGATCCTGACATCGGCGATCAGCCTGGCGCCGATCAGGCCGGCATTGGCCGCAAGATATTGCT
>JBEVJH010000059.1:0-6637 GCA_040510355.1 Aestuariivirgaceae bacterium | reverse complement strand
ATTTCTCTGTGCGGCGAAAGGCGTTTCTGTTGGGATAGAATTTCAGAAGAAACTTGGAACAGGTTTATTCGGTGGGGAAGGGTTTATCATGCAGAAACTTGAAGGTGATGGAATGGCTTTCGTTCATGCAGGTGGACATGTAACAGAACGGGAACTGCAACCAGGAGAATTATTGAAAATAGATACAGGCTGCGTAGTGGCGTTTACGCAAACAGTGAATTATGATATTCAGTTTGTAGGTGGAATTAAGAACACTTTGTTTGGGGGAGAGGGTTTGTTTTTTGCTACACTGCGCGGACCTGGAAAAGTGTGGATACAAACGTTACCGATTAGCAGGTTGGCAGGAAGAATTCTTGCTTACGGAACTTATAAACGCAAGGAAGAAGGAAGCTTGCTGGGTGGAATAGGGAATGTGCTTGATGGAGATGGATGGTAGGCAGTGGGCAGTGGGCAGTGGGCAGTGGGCAGTGGGCAGTAGGAATATGCTCCGTACACTGCCGACTGCCTAATGCCGACTGCCTGTTCGCTCGTTGCCTGACGAGGGGCTTGTACTGATACCCCTTCCTGCGGCACGGTTGCCCCCATGACACTGGACGACTATGCCAAGCTCGACGCGACGGCGCTCGCCGCGCTCGTTCACGACCGCAAGAAAATGCCGCAGGACATCGTCGCTGCGGCGATCGAGGCGATCGAGGCTCTCAATCCGAAGCTCAATGCGGTGGTGCTGCTCGACAAGGAGCAGGCCATGAAGCAGGCGGCGGCGGTCGATCGCGACGCGCCGCTCGCCGGCGTGCCCTGCCTCATCAAGGACAACAATGTCTATGTCGAAGGCTGGCCGACCACCTTCTCCTGCCGGTTCTTCGAAGGCGCGCCGAGCCGACCCGACAGCGAGCTCATCCGCCGGCTGCGCAAGGCGGGGCTCGTCATTCTCGGCAAGACCAACACGCCGGAATTCGCCGCCGACTGGACCACCGAGCCGACGCTCAGGGGTCCGACGCGCAATCCGTGGAACCGCAGCCGCTCGCCCGGCGGCTCGAGCGGCGGCTCGGCAGCGGCGGTGGCGAGCCGGATGGTGCCGATCGCGCATGGCAATGACAATGCCGGATCGATCCGGGTGCCGGCGGCGGTGTGCGGCATATTCGGGCTCAAGCCGAGCCGCGGACTGGTGCCGATCGGCCCCTACTTCCCGGAGCTCGCCGCGGGGCACGATTGCGAGCACGTGCTGACCCGCTCGGTGCGCGACAGCGCAGCACTGCTCGATCTCACGGGCGGGCCCGAGCCCGGCGGGCGCTACCGCGTCACCGCCGATGTGCCATCCTTCGGCGCCATTCTCGAAGAGCCGCTGCGGCATCTCGAGATCGGCCTGGTCCTCGAGGCGCCGGCGGGTATCGCGGTCGATGACGAGATCGCCGCGGCGGTCGCGGAAGCCGCCCGGCTCCTGGAGCGGGCCGGCCACCGGATCACCGACACGGCCTTCCCCGAGGAGCCGACGCTCAGCAGCGAGGCGGAGAAGATCTGGCATGGCGAGATCGGGCTCCTAATGGCGCGGCGGGCGCGCGAGCTCGGGCGCGAGCCACGGCCCGACGAGATGGAGGCGCTGACCGCCGATGCGCTGCAACGCACGGCGAAGCTCGGCGCCGTCGACTATCTCGAGGCGCGCCAGAATCTGCACGAGATCACCGTGCGGGTTCTCGAGCAGCTGAGCCGGTTCGACCTGCTGCTCACCCCGACCACCGCGGAGCTCGCGCCGCCGCTCGGCCATTTCGACACCCGCACCAGCAAATTCGACCATGCCCGCAATGCCCGGCTGGGCGGCGCCTTTGCACCGTTCACCGAGACCTTCAGCGTGACCGGGCAGCCGGCGGCGTCGATGCCGGTCGGATTGTCGAAGAGCGGACTGCCGATCGGCGCCCAGCTGGTCGGCCAGCCCGGGCGCGACGATGTCGTGCTCAGGGCCGCCTTCTTCATAGAGAAGGCGGGATCGGGCATCGGTGCCCCGCCCTGCTCCGCCGGCCATCCCGGCAGTTGAGGACAAGCCCATGGACGCGCTCGGCGCAATGGCTCTGGCAATGCTGGTGGTGCAGGACCTGCCGCCGGTTACCTATCGCTGCAACGACGCCGGGAAGAGCACCATCATCGCCCATTTCAAGCAGGGCGATCCGCCGACGGTGAGGCTCGAGCGCGGCAAGGATAAGGTCACCGCCACCGAAGGGCCGACCGGCTCCGGCGCGCGCTACCTCACCGCCGACGGGATCCTGTTCTGGGAGAAAGGCGGCGAGGCGCAGGTCGAATGGCCGAAGGGCACGCGCTTCACCTGCAGCTCGAAGGGCTCGGGATAGTCGCGGCAGGATGCCAACTAGGGCGCAGGTTTCCATCGACCGCTGGCGAGCGCGACGATGAGGTCGCGGGTCGCCTGCCCGCCAAGCTCCTCCTCAGACGGCCATTCCGCCAGCAACGCATCCAGGCTTATGCGCCTTTTGGGATTGGCCCTGATGAGCATGTTCACGGTGCCTCCGAAGTCGCCCCCGTCATCGCCCATGAAGAATCCCTTCTGGACCGAGCCATCATCATCGGTGTGGCCGACAGCGAGCTGCTTGGGCCGGAATGCGAGGAGTTTCTCCTCGATTGCTGTCGTTTGAGGTCCACTGACGCTTTCATCGACCAGGTCCCGACCGTCATAGGCGAGGAAGAAGGCGATCGCTCCCAATGCCCACAGATCGCTCGCCGCGCCGACGGTCACCTTGGCCTTCTCCTGATAGACCCGGTTCGAGGTCATTCCCCTGACCACGGTCGCTGCACCTTTGGGCTTGAGATCCAGCTGCTCGGAGAAGAAACCCTCGATGTCCTCCTTGTGCCTGGTGTCGATGTCGTCAAGCTCGCGTCCGCTCTTTTGGGCCACCAGGACCTCCGGTCCGAGCCATCTCGGATTGTCGACCGGAGGCGATTTCGAGGGCGCGAAGCGAGTTCCGCTCTGAGCCGTGCCGAAATCGGCGATCTTGGCGACGCCGCCTGCGCCGATGACGATATTGTGCGGCTTCAAGTCACCATGAATGAGCTCGGCACGGTGGATGGCGTCGACACCCCGCAGAATATCGCCGATCAGCATCGCCTTGATGCGGTAGAGCTGCTCCCCGCGAAGACCCTTGCGCTCGGCGTCCAGCAGGACATCGGGGAATTTTTCGAGTGACCCGTACGGAGCATATTCCAGCACCATCACGAGCTTCCCTTTGTCGGTGCGAAGCGCACTAAGCCCTTCGATGACGTGCCTCGAATGGGAATTGGAAGCGGCGACGAGTGCATCGCACTCCTGTTTGAAGTTCAGCATCGTCTCTGCCGCAATCGCCTTCTTCGTCGCGTCGTCATCGATGTGGGAATCGTTCGGAGAAAGGATCTTCACGGCGTATTCCTGGCCGTCTGCATCCTCATAGACGTGGATGGAGCCATACCCTCCGGCGCCCAGGGGCCGCTTGTAGGTCAGGCCGTCCAGCTCGGGAGTGCCATCCCCGAGCTCCGTTTTCACCGGCAACGCATTGCACCAACGGATCGCCGGCTCGTAACGAGCTTGCTCGTTGCGCATATTCTTGCACAAGGCACGCAACGCCAAGAGCTGAGCATGAAGGACATAGGCCGTCACCGCCTTGGCCGCGTCAGGGCTTGTCTTGCCACTGCAATAGCCGGCAGCATTCAGGAGCATCGAAAGGGCGTCGCGATGCTGCTCGTGGACCAGAACGCCATCGTCGTCGAGCCTTGCACGCTCATTGTCGAGCAGCTGCTTGAAAGCGATCCGCGCCAAGGCGCGGCGTTGGGCGGCGCGGCCGGAAAGCCGGTTCCACAGGCTTGATCGCCCCCTGCTCCAATAAAGCAATATCGAGCCGTCTCTCAATCGTTGGCCCTTGACCTTGAGATTGTCGACTCGTCCTCCGTCTTCGCTCCGTCGCAGGCTTGATATGACGTCTTCGGCGCGCGTGTGCTGGTTGACCCTGCATATGTCTCTGTCGGGCATGACCTTCCCCCTTAAGCTCGCAGCTCCTGTTCGAGCAGCCCCGGCGACGAACCATGCGCCACGCCTGGTTCGAGAAAGCCGCGCCAGATCAGCGCCTTGTCGGCGAAGTTCTTGACCACCGCGGTCAGATCGCCCAGCGTCATGTCGAGGGCCGGCAGCTCGGCGAGCTGGACGAGCGCGCCCTGCTGCTCGGTGAGTCCATGCGGACCCCGCCATTGTCGGGCCACAGCAGGCCGTAGATCAGCGCCGCCTCGTAGACGCGCAGGCGCTCGCTCGCGCCCGGCGTGCCGATCGTGCTGGTGAGCGCGACATCGCGGCTGTCCGTCCGATTCTCGACTTCAACCTCGATGCCGCTCTCGAACTGCAGGACGAAACTGTCCTCGTCGAGCGCGACCAGCGACACGACGGTCGGCTCGCCTTCGGCCAAGGCGATGAGGCGCTCGCGAAGATGGGTGCTTTTGTCCATAAATTTTCCCCCGATTCAACCGATCATGGCAGAAGTCGAGGAAATGCCTTGTGCCGAACAGCACAGTTTTGACTGTCCAATTTCGCTGTCTTAGAACTGCTATATGGATCAACCACAGTCCGCCGCGATGTCGGCAGACCCCTCTCGGCACCAGCGCCAGCGGTGGATGGCGGCGCTGGCCGGTGCCACCTTCGACGACCTGCAGGCGCTCGCCTTGCGCGAGTCGCTGCCCGATCATGTCGCGCTCAGGGCGCCCGAGACCGGGCTCGTCATGCTGCGCGGCCGGATCGGCGGCACCGGCGCGCCGTTCAATGTCGGCGAGATGACGGTGACGCGATGCAGCATCCGCCTCGCCGCGGGAACGATCGGCCATGGCTATGTCGCCGGGCGCAATGGCGAGCACGCCCGGCTGGCGGCGCTCCTCGATGCCCTGCTGCAGCATCCCGACCACGGGCTTGCGCTGTTCGACCGGATCATCGTGCCGCTCGAGATGCGGCAGGAAGCGCGCCGGCGCGACCGCAGCGCCAAGAGCGCCGCCACCAAGGTCGATTTCTTCACCATGGTGCGCGGCGATGTCTGAGGCGGCGGCGAGCGGCGGCGGCTTCGCCGATCCGGCGATCGATGCTGCCTCGGTGTTCCGGGCGCTGCTCGAAGCCATGGCACGGCCGGGCCGCATCGAGCGCCTGCCGAGTCTCCTTGCAGCACCGCCCGCGCTCGGCGCGGCGGCGGCGCAGCTCTGCCTGACGCTTTGCGATCTCGACACGCCGCTCTGGATCGATCCCGTTCATGCGACAGAAGAGAGCGCGGCCTATCTCAGGTTCCACGCCGGCTGCCCTCTCGTGTCGCGGATCGAGGATGCGGCGTTCCTCCTCGTCGCGCCGGCCAATGTCGCTCAGGCGCTCGAGCGCTGCCGCATCGGGACGGCCGAATATCCCGATCGCTCGGCGACCTTGATCATTCCGCTCGACACGATGAGCGACACCGGCGGGGTGCGGCTCAGCGGTCCCGGAATCAAGACCGAGCACCGGCTCAGCATCGCGCCCGAGCCGCCGGATTTCTGGCCGGCGCTGATCGCCAACCACCAGCGCTTTCCGCTCGGCGCCGATTGCTTCCTGGTTGCGCCGTCTCAGGTCGCCGGCCTGCCACGCTCGACCATGATCGACCATGCGGAGACCGGCTGATGTATGTCGCGGTGAAAGGCGGCGAGCGGGCAATCGAGGCGGCGCACCGGCTGCTCGCCGAGGATCGCCGCGGCGATCCCGATGTGCCGGCGATCACGGTCGAGCAGATCGCCGGGCAGCTGACGCTGGCGGTCGACCGGGTGATGGCCGAGGGCTCGCTCTACGATCCGGCGCTCGCGGCGCTCGCCGTCAAGCAGGCGCGCGGCGACCTCATCGAGGCGATCTTCCTGATCCGCGCCGCCCGCACGACCTTGCCGCGCTTCGGCTATTCGGCGCCCCTCGACACCGCCGCAATGGTGGTGCGCCGACGGATATCGGCGACCTTCAAGGACATTCCCGGCGGCCAGATCCTCGGGCCGACCTTCGACTATTCGCATCGGCTCATTGACTTCGCGCTCGACGGCGACAGCCCGCCCGAGCCGGCGGCCACCGCCGAGGAGGCGCTCGCCGGCACGCTGCCGAGGGTGCTGTCGCTGCTCGGCGCCGAGGGGCTCATCGAGCAGCCGCGGCAAGGCGAGGGCGAGCCCGGCGATCTCACCACCGAGCCGCTCGACTTTCCGGCCCTCCGCGATCTCAGGCTGCAGACGCTGGCGCGCGGTGACGAGGGATTCCTGCTGGCGCTCGCCTATTCGACGCAGCGCGGCTATGGCCGTACCCACCCCTTCGCCGGCGAGATCCGCCATGGCGAGGTGACGGTGCTGTTCACGCCGGAGGAGCTCGGCTTCGAGATCGCGATCGGCACCATCACGGTCACCGAATGCGAGATGGTCAACCAGTTCGTCGGCTCGCCCGAGACGCCGCCGCAATTCACCCGCGGCTATGGGTTGGTGTTCGGTCAGCTCGAACGCAAGGCGATGGCCATGGCGCTGGTCGACCGGGCCCTCCGGGCGGACGAGTTCGGCGAGGAGCGCACGGCGCCGGCGCAGGACGAGGAGTTCGTGCTGTCGCATGCCGACAATGTGCAGGCGACCGGCTTCGTCGAGCATC
>JBEVJH010000058.1:0-17065 GCA_040510355.1 Aestuariivirgaceae bacterium | reverse complement strand
TGCAGATCTTCTCGCGGACCGTCATCGGGCCGATCTTCTTCGAGTTCATCGAGAGGAAAGGCGATGAAGGCTTTGGCGAAGGCAACTTCCGCGCCTTGTTTGAATCGATAGAGGAGGATCAGCTGCGCCGCGGTGTGATCACGCCGCGCGTCGCCTGAGGGATCAAAGCCATGGTGACCAGCAACGATCAGGATCGGCACCGTCTCGGCCCGACGGCCGCTGCCGGCTATATGGCGGGCTTCGGCAACGACTTCGAGACCGAAGCCCTGCCGGGCGCCTTGCCGGTCGGCCAGAACTCGCCGCAGCGCTGCGCCTATGGCCTCTATGCCGAGCAGCTCTCGGGCTCGCCCTTCACGGCGCCGCGCGGCATCAACGAGCGCTCCTGGCTCTACCGCATCCGGCCCTCGGTCCGCCATGTCGGGCGGTTCTCACCCCTCGCCATGCCCTATTGGCAGACCGCGCCGGCGCCATCCACCCACGAGCTGCCGCTCGCCCAGTTGCGCTGGAGCCCGATCGCGAGTCCCGATGAGCCCCTGAGTTTCGTCGAGGGCATGCGCACGCTCACCACCGCCGGCGACGCGCGAAGCCAGGCCGGCCTGTCGACCGCCATCTTTTTCGTGACCCGCAGCATGGTCGATGAATATTTCTTCAATGCCGACGGCGAGCTCCTGGTGGTGGCGCAGCAGGGCGCGCTGCGCTTCGTCACCGAATTCGGCGTGATCGCCGTCGAGCCCGGCGAGATCTGCGTCATCCCGCGCGGCGTCAAGTTCAAGGTCGAGCTCGCGGCCGGCACGGTGGCGGCGCGCGGCTATGCCTGCGAAAATTACGGCGGCAAGTTCACCCTGCCCAACCGCGGGCCGATCGGCGCCAACTGCCTCGCCAATCCGCGCGACTTCCAGACGCCGCTCGCCGCCTTCGAGGACAGGGACGCGCCGAGCCGGGTGATCGTCAAATGGTGCGGCTCCTTCCAGGTCTGCGACATCGATCACTCGCCGCTCGACGTCGTCGCCTGGCACGGCAATTACGCTCCCTACAAATATGATCTCCGGCGCTTCTCGCCGGTCGGCGCCGTGCTGTTCGACCATCCCGATCCCTCGATCTTCACCGTGCTGACCGCGCCCTCCGGCGAGGAGGGCGTGGCCAATGTCGACTTCATCATCTTCCCGGAACGCTGGCAGGTGGCGGAGCATTCCTTCCGTCCGCCCTGGTATCACATGAACATCATGAGCGAGTTCATGGGCCTCGTCTTCGGCCAGTACGACGCCAAGGCCGAGGGCTTCGCCCCCGGCGGCGTCAGCCTGCACAACTGCATGCTGCCGCACGGGCCGGACAGCGCGGCCTTCGAGACGGCGAGCACCGTCGAGCTCAAGCCGGTGAAGCTTTCCAACACGCTTGCCTTCATGTTCGAATCGCGCTTTCCTCAGGCGCCGACCGACTTCGCGGCGACGAGCGACAGCCTGCAGCACGACTATGCGGCGTGCTGGGCCGGGCTTGGCAAGCGCTTCACCGGCAAGCCCTGAGAGGAACGAGGCTCCGAGCGCCGCCACCGTTTCGCCGTCTTGCGATGATTTCTCGAATCATCGGGAGCGGAGAATCGATGAACCTCGAAAAGCTTCGCGCAATGCGCGAGATCATGTTCCAGCTCGCCGCCACGATCATGATCCCGCTCACGGTTGCCGGCATGGGCTGGTACTACACGCGCTGGCAGCAGAACCTCAACGACCTCAAGACCATGATCGACCTGGTCAGCGACGACAACGCCGAGCGGCGGAAATACGGCGTTGCCATGTTCGAGTATCTGTTGAAGAACGACAAGGTTCCGGTTGAATTCGTTGCCGCCCAACTCGACTACGCCAACAACTCCTCCGATCAGGATCTCCTGCCGCTCATGGAGACGGCGCTCCTCAAGGCCTCGCGCACCAATCCCGGCGTCTCGCAGGTCTATTCCGAAGCGATGGAGCGCCTGCCGAGTCGCATCTTCGTCCATATCGTCGGCGACGAGCAGCGCGCCTGCATGCGCAATCTGGTCGATGCGCTGAAGGATGGCGACAAGGCCACGATCACGGTTCCCTCGATCGTCAAGGCCGAATGGGGCGGCACCGCCAACGAGCTGCGCGTGCTGCGCGACAGCGATCTCCCGCGCGGTGCGCTCCTGCGCGATCTCTTCGGGAGCGTCGGATTTCCGGTCGATCTGAAGGATCTCTCCGCCAGTTGGGACGGTGCCAAGAGAGTGCGGCCGAACACCTTCGAGCTGTGGTTCGGCGCGGGCGCGCTGCCGCCCATCTGCACCGCTCCTCAGCCCTCGGCCGGCGCCAAGGCCGCCGGCTCCGGCTAGCCTGCGCTACCAAAAAGCACGACTTTACGCATGTTTTTTCGAAAAACCGGTTTTCAACCCTCCGCTCGATGTGATACTCGCCATGTCGGCTCACCGGTGACCATCACTGACAACGAAGGAGAAACTCATGGCGGAAAAAGCCAAGGTAACAGTCGCGACGATGCCACTGTCCAAGATTCTCGCCGAGCTTGCCGAGAATCACGAAATGCCGAAGAAGCAGATGGCGGCGATCTTTGACGACTTCATCACCGCCACCGTCAAGCATCTCAAGAAGGGCAACAAGGTCCGCATCACCGGCCTTGGCATCCTGCAGGTCCGCAAGCGTCCTGCCCGGATGGGCCGCAACCCCGCAACCGGTGAGCAGATCAAGATCAAGGCCTCCAAGAAGGTCGCGTTCCGCCCGGCCAAGGAGCTCAAGGAAGCCGTCTGATCTCTTGCACCGGTTGAGCCACCCTCAGCGTCGCTGAATGCTTTCCGATCCACAGACCTGGGCAAGTCTGCTGACGCTGACTTTGCTGGAAGTCGTCCTCAGCGTCGACAACATCGTTGTCATCGCCGTTCTGGTCGCCAAGCTCCCGCCGGAGCAGCGCGCCCGCGCGCGCTATATCGGCATGACGCTGGCGATCATCCCGCGCGTGATCTTTCTCGCCTTCATCACCTGGATCATCGGCCTGACCGAGCCCTGGGTCACCATCTTCGGCCATGGCTTCTCGGGCCGCGATGTCATTCTCGGCGTCGGCGGGCTGTTCCTGATCTACAAGGCGACCGCCGAGATGCATGAGAGCCTCGAAGGCGGCGACAAGGAGGTCTCCGCCAAGGGCTATGCGAGCTTCGCCGGGGTGATCACCCAGATCGCCCTGATCGACATCGTCTTCTCGATCGATTCGGTGATCACCGCGGTCGGCATGGCCAACGAGATCTGGATCATGATCACCGCCGTGGTCCTGGCGATGATCGTCCTCATGGTCGCCTCCGGACCGGTCGCCAAATTCGTCGACAACCATCCGACGATCAAGATCCTCGCGCTCGGCTTCCTGCTGATGATCGGCATGGCCCTGATGGCCGACAGCGTCGGCTTCCATGTTCCGAAGGGCTACATCTACTCCGCCATGCTGTTCTCGATCTTCATCGAGTCGATGAACATGCTCTACCGCCGCCGCGCCGGCCCGCTCAACCCGACCGGCTACCTGCCGCGCCGCCCGCCGCCCTATGTGGAGCCGCCGGGGGAGAAGGAAGAGAGGCAGTAGGCAGAAGGAAGGCAGTAGGCGTTAGGCAGTAGGCAGTGATCGGAGGACTCCCTACTGCCTATCTGCCGACTGCCCCACTGCCTACTCCTCTTCCACGAACACCTGCTCCCGCTTGCGCGACACGGCCGGCAGGAAGGTGATCACCAGCACCAGCGCCGCAATGGCGAGAAGCGTTGCCGACAATGGACGCCGTACGAACACCGTCCAGTCGCCATGCGAGATGATCATCGCGCGCCTCAGATGCTCCTCGAGCAGCGGCCCGAGAACGAAGCCGAGCAGGAGCGGCGCCGGCTCGCTGCCGAGCTTGACCAGCACATAGCCGAGAAAGCCGAACGCCGCGACCGTATAGAGGTCGAAGCTGTTGGTGTTGACGCTGTAGACGCCGATCGACGAGAACGCGATGATCGCCGGAAACAGCACGTAATAGGGAATTGTCAGCATTTTGACCCACATGCCGACCAGCGGCAGGTTGAGCAGCACCAGCATCAGGTTGCCCACCCACATGGAGGCGATCACCCCCCAGAACAGCGCCGGCTCGTCGGTCGCCACCTTCGGTCCCGGCGTGATCCCCTGAATGATCAGTGCACCAATCATCAGCGCCATCACCGGATTGGCCGGGATGCCGAGGGTGAGCATCGGGATGAACGAGGTCTGCGCCCCGGCATTGTTGGCCGCCTCCGGCGCCGCCACCCCCTCGATCGCCCCCTTGCCGAATCGCTCCGGCGTCGGCGACAGCCGCTTCTCCACCGTGTAGGCGGCGAACGAGGCGAGGATCGCGCCGCCGCCCGGCAGGATGCCGAGGATCGCCCCGAGCGAGGTCCCTCTGAGGATGGGCGCCGCGACCGCCTTGAGATCGGCGATGGTCGGCATCAGGCCGGTGACGCGCTTCACCGCCACGGCCCGGTCATGCTCGTTCTCCAGATTGCGCAGGATCTCGGCGAGCCCGAACACGCCGACCGCCACCGCCACGAAGCTGAGGCCGTCCGCCAGCTCCGGCATGTCCATGGTGAAGCGTGGCGTGCCGGTATAGATGTCGGTGCCGATGAGCCCGAGCAGCAGCCCGAGCACGATCATCGCCAGCGCCTTCAGGATCGAACCATGGGCGAGCGCCACCGAGCAGACGAGCCCCAGCACCATCAGCGAGAAATACTCCGCTGCGCCGAATTTGAGCGCCATGCGCGACAGCGGCGGCGCAAACAGCGCCAGCAGGATCGTCGCGACCGTGCCGGCGAAGAAGGACGCGATGGCGGCGGTGGCAAGCGCCGGCCCGGCGCGTCCCTGCCGCGCCATCTGGTAGCCGTCGATGGCGGTGACCGCCGATGACGATTCGCCCGGCAGGTTGATGAGGATCGCCGTGGTCGAGCCGCCATATTGCGCGCCGTAATAGATTCCGGCGAGCATGATCAGCGCCGTCGCCGGCGAGAACGCGAAGGTGATCGGCAGCAGCATGGCGATGGTGGCGGTCGGGCCGATGCCCGGCAGGACGCCGATCAGCGTGCCGAGCAGCACGCCGACGAAGCAGTAGAACAGATTGACCGGCAGGAGGGCGGTGGAGAACCCGAGCGCGAGATTGTCGATGAGCTCCATCGCCTGTGTCTCAGAATGCGAGCCACGGCCCGCGCAGCGGAATGGGCAGGCCGAGCCCATAGCTGAACACCAGCACGCAGAACACGGTGAGGCCGAGCGTCAGCAGGCCGGCCAGGACCAGGCCGGTGCGCTGGCTCGCAAAGGCTGATGTCACGATCGCCAGCGCCACCGCGCCGGCGAGGCCGAGCCCCCTGACGGTGATGCCGAACAGCACCGGCGCTAAGAGGATGAGCACCATCCCGCGCCACGGCACGGCGCCGATCGGCTCGTCGGGCGTGAAGAATGACTGCGCCGCGATCACGATGCCGAGCAGCATCAGCACCGATGCCAGGATGAGCGGGAACAGGCCCGGCCCCATGCGCTGCGGCGTCCCCATGTCGAGACCGCGCGCGGCGATCACGAAACCCGCCCCGATCAGCGCGAATATCGCACCGAGCAGCAGGTCGCGATGGTTGATCCGTTGCACGCCCACGCCCATTCTCGAAAGGGGTGCCGCCGGCGGGCGGCGACCCCTTCACCGATCAGTCGGCATATTGCCCGTTGGCTTCGATCACCGGCTTCCAGCGGTCGATCTCGCTCTTGAGCTTCGCCTCGAGCGCCGCCGGCTGCGCTTGGTCCGCCGGCACCGGTGCGGTTCCGAGCCCGGCGAAGCGGCTCTTCACAGTCTCGTCCTGCAGCGCCTTCTGCAGCGCTGCGGAGAGCCGCTCGACCACCTCCTTGGGGGTGCCCTTGGGCGCATAGAGGCCATGCCAGATCGCCACGTCGATATCGAGGCCCTGCTCCTTGGCGGTCGGCACGTCCGGCAGCGCCTTGAGGCGCTCTGGCGAGGTCGTCGCATAGGCCTTGATCTCGCCGGCCTTGATCTGGTTGGTGGTGTTGGTGGTCTGGTCGCACAGGAGATCGACCTGGCCGCCCATCAGGTCGGTGAGCGCCGGCCCGGTTCCCTTGTAGGGCACGGTGGTCAGCGGCGTTCCGATCTTGCTCATGAACAGCATGCCGCACAGATGCGACGCCGCGCCGACCCCGGCATGCGCGTAGGTGACCTTGTCCTTGTTGGCCTTGACATAGTCGATCAGCGCCTTGAGGTCGTTGGGCTCGAGGTCCTTGCGGGCGACGAGGACCATCGGCACCTCGGTGACGAGCCCCACATAGTCGAAATCCTCGAGCGGCTTGTAGGCGAGCTTGCGGTAAAGCGTCGCCGAGGTTGCCATGCCGATATGGTGGAGCAGCAGCGTGTAGCCGTCGGGCTGCGCCTTGGCGACCCGGCCGGCGCCGAGCGTGCCGCCGGCCCCCGTGACGTTCTCCACCAGGACCTGCTGGCCGAGATCCTTGCTCATCGCCTCGGCCACCAGCCGGGTCACCGTGTCGGTGGGTCCGCCGGCCGCAAAGGGCACCACGATGGTGATGGGCCGCTCCGGATAGCTCTGCGCCCAGGCCAGCGTGGGCAGCAGCATGATGACGAGTGCGGTCAGAAACCTACGCATGACGCCTCCCTGCGATTTTCCTTCGTCCGAGCCTTCGCCGGACGTGCCGATCTTGTGCCCTACCATCTCCCGAAAATCGCCAGGCGGCAACAGGGGATCGCCAGATGGGTTGACGTTCCGTGACGTGAATTCCCGTTCACCTCGCCGGTGAACGCAGTATCATGGCGAAACGGAAGCCAAGGAGAACGGGATGGAAGATTCCCCTCTGCCTGACCGGTCCGGCGCGGTCGCCGACCCGCCCGGCGCCCCGCCGCGCCGCGGGCGCGCCATCTCGGTCATGGCCATTCTGCTGCTGCTCGCGGCCTCCGCCGCCGCCTGGTTCTGGCTCCGCCACCCGGGCGGCCAGACCGCCGGCGCGCCGCCGCCGAGCCCGCCCACGGTCACCGTCGCCAAGCCCGTGGTGAAGAATATCGTCGAATGGGACGACTTCACCGGTCGCTTCGAGGCGACCGACGATGTCGCGGTGCGCTCGCGGGTGACCGGCTATCTCGACCAGATCCACTTCAAGGACGGCTCCATCATCAAGAAGGGCGACCTGCTCTTCACCATCGATCCCCGCTCGTTCCAGGCCGCCGCCGACGAGGCCAGCGCCCGCCTCGACAATGCCAAGACCGCCCTCGACTTCGCGAGCCAGGAGCTGCAGCGCGCCGAGGGATTGCGCAAGGGCGTCGAGATTTCCCAGTCGGTGCTCGATCAGCGCCGGCAGCAATATCTTTCTTCGCGGGCCGAGGTCCAGGTCGTCACCGCCGCCCTGCAGCAGGCCCGGCTCAATCTCGAATACACCAAGATCACCGCCCCGATCAGCGGCCGCACCAGCCACCGGATGCTGTCGGTCGGCAACCTGGTCAACGCCAATGAGACCATCCTGACCACCATCGTCGCCCTCAATCCGATCTATTTCTATTTCGACGTCGACGAGCGCTCCTACATCGCCTATGCCCGCATGGCGCTGCAGGGCGAGCGGCCGTCCGGCCGCGACAATGCCTATGAGGTCCGCATGGTCATTCCGGGCGATCCCCAGGAGAGCCGCATCGGCCACATCAACTTCGTCGACAACCGGATCGACAGCGCCACCGGCACCATGCGGGGCAGGGCGATCTTCGACAATCCCGACCTCTTCCTGCAGCCCGGCATGTTCGGTCGCATCTCGATCCCGGGCTCGGGCAGCCACGAGGCGGTGCTCATTCCCGACGCGGCGATCGGCAGCGATCAGGACCGCCGCATCGTCTATGTCGTCGGCGCCGACAACAAGATCACCACCAAGGCGATCCGCACCGGCCCGAAGATCGACGGCTATCGCGTGGTGCGCAACGGCCTGTCGGGCAACGAGACCATCGTGGTCGACGGCATCGTCAGGGCGCGTCCCGGCGCCGCCGTCACGCCCGAGCCCACCACCCTGCCGCCGGTGGCGGCGTCTTTGGCTCCGTAGCGCCGATGAACTTCTCGCACTTCTTCGTCGATCGCCCGATCTTTGCTTCGGTGGTGTCGATCGTCATCGTGCTGATCGGCTTCCTCTCCTATCTGGTGCTGCCGGTCGCCCAATATCCCGAGGTCGCGCCGCCGACCGTCGTGGTGCGCGCCTCCTATCCGGGCGCCAATGCCGAGACCGTGGCGGCGACCGTCGCCACCCCCATCGAGCAGGAGGTCAACGGCGTCGAGAACATGCTCTACATGTCGTCCTACTCGACGAGCGACGGCTCGATGTCGCTCACCATCACCTTCCGCCTCGGCACCAATCTCGACCAGGCGCAGGTGCTGGTGCAGAACCGGGTGGCGATCGCGGTGCCGCGTCTGCCCGAGGATGTCCGCCGCCTCGGCATCACCACGCTCAAGAGCTCGCCCGATCTGATGATGGTCGTCCACATGTTGTCGCGCGACGACAGCTACGACCAGCTCTATGTCTCGAACTATGCCCGCAACCGGGTGCGCGACGTGCTGCTGCGGCTCGAAGGCGTCGGCGACCTGACGATCTTCGGCGAGCGCGAATATTCGCTGCGCGTCTGGCTCGATCCCGAGCGCCTGTCCACCTATGGAATGACCGCCGGCGACGTCGTGGCGGCGTTGCGCGAGCAGAACGTGCAGGTGTCGGGCGGCGCGCTCGGCACCCAGCCGGCGCCGGCCGACAATGCCTTCCAGCTGGTGGTCACCACCCAGGGCCGGTTCGAGAATGCCCGCCAGTTCGCCGGCGTCATCGTCAAGGCGGGCGACGACGGCCGGCTGATCCGCCTGCGCGACGTGGCGCGCGTCGATCTCGGCGCCCGCGACTATGTCACCAACTCCTATCTCAGCGGCAAGCCGGCGGTGGCGCTGGCGATCTTCCAGCGGCCCAACACCAATGCGCTGGCAACTGCAGCGCAGATCATCCAGACGATGGAGGATTTGAAAAAGGACTTCCCGCCGGGGCTCGACTACCAGATCGTCTACAATCCCACCGAGTTCGTCGCCGAGTCGGTCAGGGAGGTCTACAAGACCCTGTTCGAGGCGGTCGCCCTGGTGGTGATCGTCGTCATCGTCTTCCTCCAGTCCTGGCGCACCGCCATCATTCCGATCATCGCCATTCCGGTGTCGCTCATCGGCACCTTTGCGGTGATGGCGGCGCTCGGCTACTCGCTCAACACCCTGACGCTGTTCGGCCTGGTGCTGGCCATCGGCATCGTCGTCGACGACGCGATCGTGGTGGTGGAGAATGTCGAGCGCAACATCGCCCAGGGGCTGAGCCCGCGCGAGGCGGCGCACCGCACCATGAACGAGGTCGGAACGGCGATCCTCGCCATCTCGCTGGTGCTCTGCGCGGTCTTCGTCCCCACCGCCTTCATCCCCGGCATCTCCGGCCAGTTCTACAAGCAGTTCGCCGTGACCATCGCCGCCTCGACGATCATCTCCGCCTTCAACTCGCTCACTCTGTCGCCGGCGCTTTCCGCCGCGCTGCTGAAGCCGCACGACGCCCGTCATTCGTCCAATGCCCTGGTCCGCGGCGGCCGCTGGCTGGCCGACCGCTTCAATGCCGGCTTCGATCGCACCAGCAGCGCCTATGCGTTCAGCGTCGGGGCGGTCGCCAAGCGCAAATTCATCATGCTGGCAATCTATGCCGGCCTGCTCGCCGGCACCGTCTACATGGCGAGCTCCGTGCCGCGCGGCTTCATCCCGCAGCTCGACCAGGGCTATGCCATCGTGGTCATCCAGCTCCCCGACGGCTCCTCGCTCACCCGCACCGACGCGGTGGTGCAGCGAGCCTCCAAGATCATGCTGGACATCCCCGGCATCACCGATGCGGTGGCCTTCGCGGGCTTCTCCGGCGCGACCTTCACCAACGCGTCGAACCAGGCGGCCATCTTCGCCCGCTTCGCGCCCTTCGAGGAACGGCTCCGCCATGGCCAGACCGGCACCGCGCTGATCGGCCAGCTGGTGTCGCGCCTGTCGGTGATCGAGCAGGCCTTCATCATCGCCATACCGCCGCCGCCGGTCCGCGGCATCGGCAATGCCGGCGGCTTCAAGATCGAGCTGCAGGAGCGGGTCGACGCCTCGATGCTGCGGGTTCTCGCATCGGCCCGCGAAATGATGGCGAAGGCCCGCACCATGCCGGAGCTCACCGGGGTCTTCACCACCTTCTCCGCCTCGAGCCCGCAGATCTATCTCGAGATCGATCGCGTCAAGGCGCGCATGCTCGACGTGCCGATCGCCAACATCTTCGAGGCGCTGCAGGTCAATCTCGGCACCTCCTATGTCAACGACTTCAACGCCTTTGGCCGCGTCTACCAGGTCCGCGCCCAGGCCGATCAGAAGTTCCGCCTGGAGCGCCAGGATATCCTGCGCCTCAAGGTGCGCTCGGCGACGGGCGCCCTGGTGCCGCTCGGCACCCTGGTCGAGATCCGCGACGTCACCGGCCCCGACCTCGTCCAGCGCTACAACATGTACACCGCCGTGCCGGTGCAGGGGAACGCCGCGCCCGGCTACTCCTCGGCGACCGCCCTCGACGCCATGGAGGCGCTGGCCCGCGAGGTGCTGCCGCAGGGCACGAGCTTCGAATGGACCGAGCTCGCCTTCCAGGAGCGCCAGACCGGCAATCTCGCCATCTTCATCTTCGCGCTCTCGGTCCTGTTCGTCTTTCTCGTGCTGGCGGCGCAATATGAGAGCTGGTCGCTGCCGCTCTCGATCATCCTCATCGTGCCGATGAGCATCCTGGCGGCGCTGGTCGGCGTGTCGGCGCGCGGCATGGACAACAACATCCTGACCCAGATCGGCCTGATCGTGCTGGTCGGCCTCGCCGCCAAGAACGCCATCCTGATCGTCGAGTTCGCCCGCCATGCCGAGAGCGAGGGCAAATCGCCGCTGGACGCCGTGGTCGAGGCCTGCCGCTTGCGGCTCAGGCCGATCCTCATGACGTCCTTCGCCTTCATTCTCGGCGTCGTGCCCCTGATGATCGCCAGCGGTCCCGGCGCCGAGATGCGCCAGGCGCTCGGCACCGCCGTGTTCGCCGGCATGCTCGGCGTCACGATCTTCGGCCTCTTTCTCACGCCCGTGTTCTATGTCGCCATCCGTCTGGCGGTGAAGCGCTTCGGCCGGCGGCCGGCGGCGCTTCCCGGCCAGTCGCCAAGCTGACCGTCGAGGATCGCATGTCTATCGGGGGTTTCATGCTTCGCACCTTCATCGCGCTGCGCTTCATCATGCTGATCGCCTCGGTCGGCACGGCTCTCGGCGCCCTCGTCGAGTTCGGCGAGGGCGCCGGCCACATCGTCAAGGGCGCCCAGATGGTGGTCAGCCGCGAGGACCCCCGCATGGCGAGCGCCCTCGTCATGTCGGGAACCGATGCCTTCCTTTTCGGCATCGTGCTGTTGATCTTCACCTACTCGATCGCCTTCGGCTTCGTGTTCGACCTGCCGCCCGACATCCGCCGCACCGTGCCGTCATGGATGCGCGTCGAAGGCGTCCAGGAGCTCAAGAACACGCTGCTCAGCGTCATCCTCGTCTATATGGTGGTCGACTTCGCGACCGATTGGGCGGCCGCCGAGGACCCGCTGCCCTGGAACGTCATTCTCGCCAAGCCGGTCGCCATCGTCATGATCGCTCTCGCCTATCGCCTGATGCATGTCGGCAGCGATCCGACCGGCCGGCATGTCGTCTGGAAGGACAACACGGACGGCGGCTAGCCGATTGCCATGCAAGCGCTCGCCTTGGGACTGTCGATCAACAGCTGGCGCGCGATCCTCGTCGCGGCCCTGATCGCGCTGGCGGCTTATCTGGCCGTGGCCTATTGGGTGCTGCCGCGCCTGTGGCGCCATTACGAGCACCAGCGGGGCCTGGCCGGCCTGACGATGATCACCCTGACCGCGCAAGGCATCCCTGGCGACCCGATCAATGTCGGCCTGGTCGGCAGCGAGGAGGACGTCGTCAGGGCCTTCAACAGCGCCGAATGGTTCCCGGCGGACCCGATCACCCTGCGCTCGAGCATCGCGATCGTCGGCAGCGTGCTGCTGCATCGCCAATATCGCCATGCGCCCGTGAGCCCGCTGTTCTTCGTCGGTCGCCGCGAGGACCTCGCCTTCGAGAGGCTCGTCGGCGGCAGCGCCCGGCAGCGCGGCCACATCCGCTTGTGGCGCGTGCTGGACAAGGGCGAGGAGCAGCGGCCGGTCTGGCTCGGCTCCGCCACCTTCGATCAGGGCATCGGCCTCAGCCATTACACCGGCGCCGTCACCCATCGCATCGCGCCCGATGTCGATGCGCAGCGCGACGGGCTGATCGGCGACCTGACGCGCGCCAACATGCTCCAGGCGATCTATCTCGTCTCCGGCATCGGCTCGACGCTCACGGGCCGCAATGGCGAAGGCGATCGCTATTACACCGACGGCGAGGTCAAGGTCGGGCGGCTGGTCGAGAACGGTGTCGCCGCCACCGCGCCGCCGCAGCAGTCCGAGATTCCGCAGGCCGTTCTGCTCAAGCTGGCGATCTGGCGCCAGATCCGCGACTTGATCGTCGACTGACGATTGCGCCCTTTGACTCGCCTGCCGAATTCGGTCACGCTCGGCCACCGGAAAAAAAGCCTTGTGGGAGGGTTTGATGCGCCTGCTGCCGTTTCGTGCCGCGCGCCTGCTCGGCCGTGGCGCCCTGGTCGCGCTGGCTGCGCTCTGTCTCTTTGGCTCTGCCGCCGGTGCGGCCGAGCTCAACGCGCTCGTCTGGTGCGATCATTCCGACCCCAATCTGCTCAAGCCCTTCGAGGAGGCCAACGGCGTCAAGGTGAACCTGAAGGAGTTCGAGGGCACCGGCGCCGGCTTCGCCATCATCGATCAGTCGCAGCCCGGCGACTGGGACGTCATGGTGATCGACTCGATCGACGTTCGCCGCGGCGTCGACAAGGGGCTGTTCGAGCCCTTGCCGGAGGACAAGCTGCCGATCGGCGACGTCTATCCCGAGGTGCGGATGGACGACACCACCAGGATCGACGGCAAGCGCTACGGCATGACCGAGAAGTTCGGCTACAACACCATCGGCTTCAACAAGGACAAGGTCGCCGTCGCCGACATGCAGTCGCTCGCCGCCCTGACCGATCCGAAATACAAGGGGCGCATCGCCATCTATGACTACTACCTGCCGGTGATCGGCATGGCGGCGCTGGCGCTCGGCAAGAAGACCGCCGACCTGACCGAGGCCGATCTGCCCGCGATCAAGGACGTCCTCCTCAAGATGAAGGCGAATGCCAAGCTGGTCGGCGAGGTGACGGCGAGCCAGACGGCGCTCGCCACCGGCGAGGTCGACATTCTGGTCGGCGGCGGCGAATGGGTCACCGCCGGTCTCTCCAAGGAGAATCCGGCGCTCGATTTCTCCATCCCGAAGGAGGGCGGAATCCTCTGGTCGCAGTCACTTGCCATGTTCGCCGCCAGCAAGAAGAAGGACCTCGCCCTCAAATTCATCCAATATATATTGTCGCCCGAAGGCCAGGCCCGGCTTGCCACCTCGTCCTGCTACTGGGGCATGCCGGCCAACAGCAAGGCGACCCTGACCGATGACCAGAAGCGAACCCTGCGCTTCGACGAGCAGCCTGCCTTCCTGGCGCGGGCGCAGCGCTACCCGGCTCCCGATGCGGCCCTCGACAAGAAGATGCAGGACGTCTGGACGGAGATGCTGCAGGCCAAATAGCCGGCAATGAGCTCGCTCCGCGCGATCGCCTGGCTGCTGGTCGGTCCGGCGCTCGCCTGGACAGTGCTCTTCTTCATCCTTCCCTTCGCCGCGATGGTCCTGGTCAGCCTTCAGGACCATGCGCAGGGCACCTGGACCCTTGCCAACTACGGCCAGTTCTTCGCCAACCCCAATTACTTCCAGGCGATGGTCAACTCCCTCGAGGTCACCGCGCTGGTCACCGTGGTCTCGCTCGTTCTCGCCTATCCGTTCGCCTGGATTCTCGCCGAGATCGTCCCCGAGCGCTGGCAGCGGCTCGCCCTGATGCTGGCGGTGCTGCCGTTCTGGACCTCCTATATCGTGCGCTCCTACAGCTGGCTGCTGGTGCTCGCCGAGCGCGGCGTCGTCAACGGCGCCCTTGCCGCCTTGGGCCTCATCGACGAGCCGCTCCACCTCGCCAACACCCGCGCCGCCACGGTGATCGGCTTCACCCATTTCTTCGTCATGCTGCTGACCCTGACCATCTACGCCAACCTCAAGCAGCTGAATCCCAACTACCGGCGCGCCGCCGCCGATCTCGGCGCGGGCGCGGGTGCCACCTTCATTCACGTGATTCTGCCGCTGACCGCGCCGGGGATCGTCGTCGGCTCCTTTCTCACTTTCGTGATCGCCATGGGGGACTACATCACCCCGCAGATCCTCGGCGGCAACAACGAGCTCCTGATGCCGCAGCTCGTCATGATGCAGATCGGCCGGCGCGGCGATTTCCCGCTTGCCTCCGCCCTGTCGCTGATCCTCATGGCCGTGGTGACCATCGCCTATCTCGGCGCGGCACGCTGGCTGAAGCTCGAGCGGGCATGACCGTGCCGCGGCCCGTGACCATCCTCGCCTGTGCCTATGCGGCGGTGGTCTTCGGCTTCATCTTCCTTCCCGTCATCGTCCTCGGGCTGTTCTCGCTCCAGGCCTCGTCCTTGCCCATCCCGCCCTTCACCGGCCCATCGCTGCGCTGGTATCAGGCGGTGATCGGCGATCCCCGGCTGGTGGCTGCGCTTCTCAACTCGCTGCTGGTGGCCGTGCTGTCGTCGGCCCTTTCGGTGGTGCTCGGCTTCCTCGCCGCCTGGGGATTTGCCCGCCATGTCCTGACCGCCGCCCGTTTGCTCCGTGGACTGATCATGCTGCCGCTCGCCGTCAGCTATCTGATCATCGGCATGGGGCTGCTCGTCTTCTTCAACCAGCTCGGTGTCCCGAAATCGCTGACCGCCGCCGCCATCGGCCATGTGGTGATCAACCTGCCCTTATGCTTCGCCATCATCTACAGCCAGATGGGCGACCATCAGGTGAACATCGAGCGGGCCGCCCGCGACCTCGGGGCAGGGGAGTGGCAGGTGATGCTGCTCGTCACCGCGCCGATGCTGTGGCCGGCGATCTTCGCCGCGTTCTTCCTGTCCATGACCTTCTCCTGGGACGAGTTCATCATCGCCTTTCTGCTCACCCGCTTCGACACGACCCTGCCGGTCGAGATCTGGAACCTGCTGCGCTCGGGGCTGAACCCGAAGACCAATGCGGCGGGCTCGCTGGTCTTCATCGTCTCGATCCTGCTTGCCCTCATCGCCGAGCTCGTGGTCTTTCGGAGGCGCTCGTGACCGATGCCCTGGTCGAGATTCACGACGTCCGCCATCGCTACGGCGACGCCGTCGCGCTCGACGGCGTCTCGCTTGCCATCGCGCCCGGCGCCTATACGGTGCTGCTCGGTCCCTCCGGCTCGGGCAAGACCACGCTGCTGTCGATTCTCGGCGGCTTCGTCGAGCCGACCGGCGGCCGCGTGCTGATCAATGGCGTGGACTGCACGCGGCTCGGCCCGCAGGCGCGTCCGACCGCCACGGTGTTCCAGGACTATGCCCTCTTTCCCCACATGTCGGTCGAATCGAATGTCGGCTTCGGCCTGATGATGCGCCGGACCGCCCGCCGGGAACGCCGCGAGAGGGTCGCCGCCGCCCTTGCGCTTGTTGGCCTCTCCGGGCTTGCCGGCAAGCGGCCGCATCAGCTGTCCGGTGGTCAGCGCCAGCGCGTGGCCCTGGCCCGCGCGCTCGTCGTCGAGCCGGCCGTGCTGTTGCTCGACGAGCCGCTCGGCGCCCTCGACCTCAAGCTCAGGCGCCAGATGCAGGACGAGCTCAAGGCCCTCCAGCACCGCGTCGGCACCGCCTTCGTCCATGTCACCCATGATCAGGAGGAGGCGATGGCGCTCGCCGATCATTGCGTGGTGATGAACCGCGGCCGGATCGAGGATGACGGGCCGCCCGAGCGGGTCTATGCCCGGCCCGCCAGCCGGTTTGCCGCGTCCTTCATGGGCGACAGCACGGCGCTCGAGGCGACCGCCGTCGAGAGCGCGCAAGGCAAAGTGCTGGCATCGACCAGCCTCGGCGATTTCCGCCTGGCCGCCGACGCGCCGCTCGGCGCGCCGATCCTGTTGTCGCTGCGGCCCGAGCACCTCCATCTCGGCGAGCCGCGCCAGGCCCTCCATCTCGGCGATGCCGAGGTCTCGGGCGTGGTGTTCCAAGGCAGCTTCCGGCGGGTCACGGCCACGTCGCTGCGCGATCCCGCGGTCCTGTTCGAGGCGAAGGTGCCGCCCGGCCCGGCGATTGCCGTCGGCATGCGCCTCGCACTATCCTGCGACCCCGACAACATGATCGTCACCACGAGATGAACTTGGCTCCGACCGACTTCGTCGATCCCGGCGACTGGTACGAGACCATCCGCATGAGCGACGACGTCACCCTCGTCCATGAGCCCTGGATCAAGCCGTTCTATCGCTGCAACATCTGGCATGTGCGCGGCCGCGACCGCGACCTCCTGTTCGACACCGGCCTCGGTCATGTCAGCCTGCGGCGCCACGTCCCGCTGGTGACCGGTCGGCCGATCGTCTGCGTCGCCAGCCACACCCATTTCGACCATATCGGCTCCCATCACGAGTTCGACGACCGCCGTGTCGAAGCCTCCGAAGCGGCGATCCTCGCCGACCCGCGGCGCGACTGGACGCTCGCCGACCGCTACGCCACCGACGCGATGTTCGACCGTCTCCCGCGCGGCTGGGAGGCCGCCGCCTATCGCATCGCGCCGGCACCGCCCACCAGCCTCTTGCGCCATGGCGACGTGATCGATCTCGGGAGCCGCGCCTTTGCGGTCATCCACACGCCGGGACATTCGCCGGGCGGCATCGCGCTGTTCGAGGAAAGGACCGGCATTCTCCTCTCCGGCGACATTCTCTATGACGGTCCGCTGATCGACGACACCTATCACTCCGA
>JBEVJH010000057.1:0-6828 GCA_040510355.1 Aestuariivirgaceae bacterium | reverse complement strand
CGCCTTGCGCAATGCGCCGCAGCGAGCCGAGCCGCATCATCTCGGTTCCGACCGATCCCGGATTGATGGCATTGGCCGTGATGCCCGCCGACGCCCCTTCGAGCGCGACGCAGCGGGTCAGCCCGAGGAGCGCCGCCTTGGAGGCGCAATAGGCGGAATGGCGCGGATAGCCGACCACCGCCGCCGTCGAGGCGATGTTGACGATTCGTCCCCACCTTCTTTCCGCCATCGCCGCGAAGCAGCGCTTGATGGTGCGGTAGGCGCCATTGAGATTGATGTCGATCACGCTCGCCCAGGTCCGGTCGTCATGCTCCGTCATCGCTTCCTGCGCCGACACGCCGGCGGCATTCACCAGGATGTCGATCGGCCCAAGCGCCGTCACGGCGGTGCGATGAAACTCGTCGACCGATCGATCCTCGCGCAGATCGAGCGCCGCGGCAAGGCAGCGGACTCCCTTCGCCTCGATCGCCTGCCGGATCGCGGCGAATGCCGAGGCGTCGGGCCGGGCCGCATAGGCCGCCGCCGGCAGGTCGCTCCCCGCCGGCAGCGAGCCGACCGCCACATCGGCGCCGGCCTCGGCCAACGCCAACGCGATGGCCCGGCCCATCCCGGTCGCGCCGCCGGTGATCCATGCCACCCGGCCGGCGAGAAACCGGCTTTCCACCTCAGGCATCCCGCTTGCCGGCGACTTCGAGGCCCTTGGCGAAGCCGAGGCGGAGCGCGGTGATATCGTCGCTTACCGTCACATAGCTCGCGCCTTCGTCAGCGGCGAGCCCAAAGGCCTTCGGTCCCGGCGCCGGCAGTCCCAGCGCCTTGCCATGCGCCCGACAGGCGGCGGCAACGGCCCGGAAGTCGGCAGCATCGCCGTCGCTGAACTTGAAGGAGCCGCGACCCCGGGTCATCGACAGATCGGACGGCCCGATGAACAGCCCATCGACCGTGTCCAGTGCGGCGATCGCCTCGACATCCTTGAGCGCCCCCGGTGTCTCGATCATCGCATGGCACACGGTGCGCCGGTTCTCGGCTGCGAAGAATCCGTCATCGACATTGTCGTAGGCGCCATAGCTCATGGTGCGGCTGTAGCCGATGCCGCGGCTGCCGAGCGGCGGATATTTGGCGTAGCCGCAGGCCTCGCGGGCATGCGCCAGATCGGTGAGCTGCGGCAGCATGACGCCGTCCGCTCCGAAATCGAGCGCCTGCTGGATGCGCAGCCGCTCCGACGAGGCGACCCGCACATAGCAAGTGAGCCCGATGGCGCGGCAATGCGCCACGATGAGGTCGCACGCTTCCTCGCCGATCGCCCCATGCTCCATGTCGATCACCACGATCCGGTAGCCGACCAGCTTGGCGATCTCGCAAGCTGCCACATTCGAACGCTCGAGCCAGAAGGCGAGATCGGGCTTTGTCACCAGTGAGACCCCATGGCGATCGTGATTGCTTCCGCGGTGATGCCGAACGCCTCGTCGCGACACAGAAAGGCGATCAGCGCCGCCACCTCGTCGGGATCGAGGAACCGCTTCTGGGGCAGATCCTCGGCGACGCGCCGGCGATATTCCTCGACCGAGATGTCGAGACCCGCGATGGCGATCTCCTGCTCGCAGGCCGAGTAGTTGCTGTCGGTCGCCACCCATCCCGGATTGACGGCATTGCAGCTGACATTGTGCGCCGCCCCTTCGAGCGCGACGCAGCGGGTGAGCCCCAGCAGCCCCGCCTTCGAGGCGCAATAGGCGCTGTGGCGCACATAGCCGACATTGGCCGCCGTCGAGGCGATGTTGACGATCCGCCCGTAGCGCCGCTCGACCATGCCCGGAAAGCACCGCTTGATCGTCCGATAGGGACCGTTGAGATTGACATCGATCATCCGGTGCCACAGCGCATCGGGATGATCGGCGATCGGCTTGCGCACCGACGATCCGGCAGCGTTCACCAGGATGTCGACCTTGCCGAAGGCGGCAACGACGCTGCGGAGGAAGCTGTCGACCGAGGCATCCGAGCACACATCGAGCGGCAGCGCCAAGGCACCCACCCCCTGCGCGGCGATCGCCGCCTTGGTTTCGGCCAGCGCCTCGTCCGGCGGGGTGTGGACATTCTGGTCCTTGAGCGCCGCCGCCCGCTGGCTCTTCACCAGCGAGCCCACCGCGACATTGGCGCCGGCACGCGCCAGCCTGAGCGCCGTCGCCCGGCCCATTCCCGATGCGCCGCCGGTCACCCAGGCCGTGCGGCCTTCGAGAAAGCGATCCTGCATGCGCAGCATTTCATGCGATGTCGCTTGCCGAGTTGAGCCTGCTTGCGCCAAGATGCCGTCCATATGCGCCAGCCACTCCACCTTGACCGGCCGACGGAAGAGCAGCCCGACCTCATCGCCTTCCTCCTCGTGCCGGATTTTCCGATGTTTGCCTTCTCGGCCGCCGTCGAGCCCTTGCGCATTGCCAACTGGATCAGCGGCCGCCAGCTTTACCAATGGAACGTGCTGACCCGGGACGGCGCGCCGGTGCCGGCCAGCAATGGCTGCATGGTGACGCCCGGCGCCGCGCTTGGATCGGATCAGAGCTACGCGCTCGCCCTTGTCTGCTCCGGCGTCGGCGGCTGCCACTACCGCGACCGCCAGGTATTCGCCTGGCTGCGGCGCCTGGCGCGCGCCGGCACGCGACTCGGTGCGATCTGCACCGCCGCCTATATTCTGGCCCGCGCCGGCCTGCTCGCGGGTCACCGCGCGACCATCCACTGGGAGGATCTCGACAGCTTCCGCAGCGAGTTCCCGGAGCTCGCCATCACCGATGCGCTCTATGAGATGGACGACAGCCGCATGACCTGCAGCGGCGGTGCCGCCGCCATGGACATGATGCTGGAGCTCATCACCAGCAAGCACGGCGCGCTGCTCGCCGGCGAGATCGCCGATCAGTTCATGACCTACCGCCCGCGCAACGGCTCCGACCGCCAGCGCATGTCGCTCGACCAGCGCACCGGCATCCGCGACCGGCGCCTGCTCAATGCCATCGCCGCCATGGAGGCGCGCCTCGAGGACCCGCTGGAGCTCAGCGCGATCTGCACCGCCTCCGATCTGTCGAAGCGCCATCTCCAGCGTCTCTGCCACGAGCAGCTGGGCGAGAGCCCGAGCGAGTTCTACCGCACTCTCCGGCTCAAACATGCCCGCAACCTGCTGCTGCACGGCTCCGAGTCGATCCTCGAGATCGCCACCGCTTGCGGCTTCGTTTCCGCCTCGCATTTCAGCCGGCGCTATCGCCAGCTGTTCGGCGCCACCCCGAGCGCCGACCGCCGTCGTCAACGCAACGGCGCATTCGAACGCGCGACGAGAGGACAGTCATGAACATCGACCACCTTGTCTGGTTCACGCCCGATCTCGCCGCCGGCGAGCGTTACTTCGCCGAACGTCTGGACGCCGCGCCGGTCTTTGGCGGGGCCCATCCCGGCGATGGCACCTGCAACAACCTGCTGTCGCTTGGCGATGCGAGCTATCTCGAGATCCTCGCCCGCGATCCCGGGCAGCCCGCCTCCAATCGCAGCGGCGAGCTTCGCGACCTGACCGGTCAGGGCATCTATCATTGGGCAGTCTCTGCCGTCGATCTCGACGACATCGTCTCCCGCAGCCGGGATGTCGGCGCGACGCCCGGCGCGATCAGCGAGAGTGGACGCCGGCGTCCCGACGGCAGCTGGCTCGGCTGGCGCGTGCTCGGCCTCGCTGGTCACCCCTATGGCGGCCTCGTCCCCTTCTTCATCGATTGGGGTGAAAGCCGCCATCCCGCCCGCACTGCGCCGCGCGGCGGGACGCTGACCGGCGTCGAGCTTGTTCACCCGCAAGCCGAGCGGCTGCAAACCTTTCTCGATGGTCTCGGCCTGAAAATTCCGGTATCTCGCGGCGGCCGCCCCGCCATGCGTGCCAGCATCGACACCGCTGGCGGACGGGTCGTCGTCTCCTCGATCGACCCCATGCCGAGCGGCTTCGCGATCTGACAGGGGAGCGGCAGGATGGGCAAGCTTCAGGGCAAACGCATCATCGTCACCGGCGGATCGACCGGGATCGGCGCCGCCATCGTCAGCCGCTTCCTCGACGAGGGAGCCTCCGTCATCGCCTGGTGCCGCGACCGCGGCCACGGCGAGGCGATCAAGGCGGCCCTGCCGAAGCTCGCCGATGTCGTGCTCGCCGATGTCGCCGACGGCGACGCGGTTGCCGCCGCCTTCACCCGGTCATTGTCGGCGCTCGGCGGCCTCGACGTCATGGTTTGCAATGCCGGCATCTCGATCCGTCACGACTTCATCGCCATCGAACCGGCGGAGTTTGACCGTGTCATGAAGGTCAATCTCTACGGCTCCTTCTTCGCCAGCCAGCACGCCGCGAGGGCAATGCTGAAGGAGAACGGCGGCACCATTCTGTTTACGGCCTCGACGAGCGGCGTTGCCGGCTACCGCTTCTATGCCGACTACAATGCCAGCAAGGGGGCGATCATCGCCATGATGCGCACCATGGCGCTCGAGCTCGCCCCGAAGGTTCGGGTCAATGCCGTCAATCCCGGCTACACCCTCACCCCGATGCAGGAGGCCGAGTACAGCCCGGCCATGCTGAAGACCGTGAACGACGCGATTCCGATGGGCCGCCACGCCCGACCCGAGGAGCTCGCCGGCCTGTTCGCTTATCTCGCCTCCGACGAGGCGGCCTATGCCACTGGCCAGGTCTTCACGCTCGACGGCGGCGAAAGCACCGGCACCCTGGCGGGAAAGCTGTCCATGAGCGAATAGTGAGTAGCGAATAGCGAATAGTTGTTCTTTTGGTCTATTCGCTATTCGCTATTCGCTCGAAACCTTCCCAGCACCTCGTCATCGACCGCCACCCCCAGCCCCGGCCCCTGCGGCACCGCCACGCACCCGTCCACGAGCGGCAGCTGGTCGCGATCGAGCGCCGCGCGGATTTCGTTCTTTGTCACCTGGCATTCGAACAGCGACGTGCGATGCACCACTGCGAGAAAATGCAGCGACGCCGCGGCGTTCAGCACATAGGAGTAGGTGTGGTTGACCAACGGTATGTCGAGCTCCTCGGCCAGTTGGGCGACGCGCATCGCCTCGGTGAGCCCGACCCGCGAGATGTCGACCTGCAGCACGTCGATCCCCCCGGTCGCCATCAGCAGCGCCAGCTCCTCATAGGTCGCCGCCATCTCGCCGGCAGCGATCGGCACATCCGCACAGCCCAGCTCCCGATAGCCTGCCAGGTCATAGGCAGCGAGCGGCTCCTCGAGCCAACGGATATCGAACGGCTCGAACAGCCTTGCCCGGCTGAATGCGGTCTCGGCGTCCCACGCCATGCCGCCATCGATCATCAGCCCGACCCCGTCGCCGATCGCCTCGCGCAGCGTCCGGACGATTGCCACATCGCCGGCTTCATCGCGCCCGAGCGGGTGCCAGCCGAACTTGACCGCTCGATATCCGCGGCTGACCAGCTCGGCGGCGAACGCCGCGGTCTCGTCCAGCGTCGTGCCGAGAGGATGGCTGGCATAGGCCTCGATCCGATCCCGCCGCGCCGTGCCGAGCAGCGCATGGACCGGCACCCCGGCGCGCATGCCGGCGATATCCCACAGCGCGATGTCGATCGCCGCCATGGCATGCCGGGTCACCCCGTCGCGCCCCCAATTGCTGGTGGCCTCCCGCATGATCTGCCAGACCGTCGCGGGATCGCTGCTGTCAATGCCGAGAAGCACCGCCCTGAGCCCGCTCATCATTCCGTTGAGATAGGGCGCATCAACCACCGCCGCCGCGACCTCCGGCATGGTGTCGCTCTCGCCATAGCCGGTGAGCCCGTCCTCGCTCGTCACCTTCACGACGAAGCCATAGGGCGCCCCATAGGCACCCTGCGCGCCCTTCCCTTCGAGCACGAAGGTCTCGATACTGGCGATCCGGTCAGCCAAGACCGAGCGCCTCCTTGCGCCGCGCCGCCCATGACTGGATGATCCGGTCCGTCGAAATGGCGATCAGCGCGATGGCGAGGCCCGATACCAGCCCCGTGCCGGTATTGGCCTGGTTGAGCGCGATCATCACCTGCTCGCCGAGCCCGCGCGCCCCGACCAGCGCCGCCACCACGACCATGGCCAAAGCCATCATGATCGTCTGGTTGAGGCCCAGCATGATCTCGGGCAGCGCCAGCGGCAGCTCGACCTGGCGCAGGCGCTGCAGCCGCCCGGTTCCCATGGCGCGCGCCGCCTCGACGATCTCCGGCGGCACGCTGCGCAGCCCGTGCTCGGTGTAGCGGATCGACGGCACGACGGCATAGAGGATGGTGGCGATGAGCGCCGTGAACTCGCCGACCAGGAACACCATGATCGCCGGGATCAGGAACACGAAGATCGGCATGGTCTGCAGCGTGTCGCAGATCGGCCGCAGCAGCGCCGACACCCGGTCGTCGAGCGCCGCCCAGATGCCGAGCCCGGCGCCGATCAGGAACGAGAACAGCACGCCGATCGCCGCCAGCTGCACCGACACCATGGCGCCCGCCCATAGGCCGTTCACCAGGATGAACAGCAGGCTGAGGAGCGTCAGGACGGCGATCCGGACGCCGCCGGTGCTGAGCGCCAGGGTCGCGGCGATGATCACCACCACCGGCCATGGCATGCCGAGCGTCCCGAAATAATAGAAGCCTGCGATCACCGCCACCGCGACCGCCGCCCGCCAGCCCTCGAGCCACCAGGCAAGTCCGGTCAGCGCCGTCGCGATAGCCGCGAACACGATGGTGACCGTCGGCGACATCGCAAAGCCCCAGAAGCTGGGCCTGACGCTGGCCGGCAGCCCGATCTTGAATGGCAGCATCAGGAAATAGACCGTCCA
>JBEVJH010000056.1:0-10051 GCA_040510355.1 Aestuariivirgaceae bacterium | reverse complement strand
CCCTGCCGCGCCTCCGGCCACACGCCGCCGCCATAGAGATTGGCCGCCGCCGTGCCCGGGGCGAGCTTCGACTTGACCCCTTCGAGCGCGGTGTTCACATCGCCGCGCGCCACGCTCGCCAACCCCTTCTGGGGCAGATCCTCCGGTGCTATCAGCCGCACATCGCCGCTCGCCGTGATGCTGCCGAATGCCGGCCCGGCCGGCGCCGAATCGGCGGCGATCGGCACGCCTCCCGACTGTGCCGGCAAGGGCGCATCGGCCACCGCCTTCTCGCCATTCGCCACCGCCGCATCGTCATTGAGCGCCGCCAGCACCGCCGTGGCCGCCCTGGAGTTGCCGGCCCGCAGCAGATTGATCCCGTCGCGCGACCGGAGCCGCTCGACCGTGCCGTCCTCATCGGTGATGTTGGCGACGAAGCCGCCGTCCTCGCCGGCGAACAGCTTGCGGAAATCGAGGAAGCGCACGCCGTTGGCCGCCGCCCTGTCGCGCTGCACGTCGTTGACGATCTTCACCGCGGCATCATGCTCGCGCGAGCCCATGGGCGGCACGCCGAGCCAGTAGACGGGAATGTCGGCGGACTTGAGAATCCCCATGAAGCGATCGACCGCCGCCCCATAGGTGAAGCGCCATTCCGGTGAGCCGAACGGGATGGTGCTCGACTTGTCCGCGGACTTCAGCGGCCGGCCGTCATTGGTGCCGATGATCACCACCGCGACATCGACCTCGTTGCTCTCGAGGATCTTCGGCAGCGCCTTCTCCCAATCATAGATCTCCGGCCGCGCCAGACCGGAATCCTCCTTGAAGCGGCCATTGAATTCGAATGGCGTATCGGCGCCGGCGCGTTCGAGGCCGCCCCACACGCCCTCCGCCAGCATGTCGCCGATCACGAACACGTTCCATCTCTCCCGCGGCTGCCCGAGATAGCCGCGCGACGGCAGCGGTGAACTTGCCGAGCCCATCGATGGCAGCTGCTGGCCGGCCGGCGCCTGCGGGGACGCCTGCTGTGGCTGTTCCGGCGGTGGTTGCGCCGGCGCCGGGGCTGTCTCGCTGTCCTGCTTGCCGGTACCGCCTTCGGCCGGGTCGCTGTTTCCCATGAACGGTGCCGTGGGCTGCGCCGCGGGTGCCGCCTGGTCCTGCTTCTCCGTTTGCGTCGTCTGGGCAAGCCCGGCCGCAGCGCTCGCAAGCGCCATGCCGAGGATCACGGCGAGCGACAGGGCGTGGGCGCGCAGCATCATTTGGAACTCCAGTGTAGAGGGCAGTAGGCATTTAGGCAGCAGGCCGTGAATTATGCTCTTCCCGACTGCCTACTGCCTACTGCCTACTCACTATCCAGGCGGCCGATCCACCCGGCCGAGCGCCCGCTGGTCCCGCGGCCATGATGCGACGAGCCCGCCGGCGCCGCCGATCCGGTCGCCGAGATGGCCGACCGCCAGCGCATAGGACACCGACGCATTGTATTTCAAGATGGCTTTGAAGTTTCGGGTCACCAGGAACGCCGGTCCCTCGCTTCCCGCCGGCATCACCAGATAGGCGCCTGCATCGCTCGCCCCGAACCCCTCGCCGCTCGCCGGCCTGACGCCGAGCCGCGCCCAGGCGGCGAGGCTGCGGCGGCCCTGCTCGCCGATCAGCCGCCGGTCGAGGCGCGGCGGCAGCTGCACCTCGTAGCCCCATCGCAACCCGCGCTGCCAGCCGGAATGCGCCAGGTAGTTGGCGGTCGAGGCGAGCGCATCCTCGATCGAGTTCCAGATGTCGCGCCGCCCATCGCCGGTCCAGTCGACCGCATAGGCATTGTAGGTCGTCGGAATGAATTGCGTGTGCCCCATGGCGCCGGCCCAGGAGCCGGTGAAGCCGTCGGCGTCGATATCGCCGCGCTGCAGGATCTTGAGCGCCGCGACGAGCTGCGAGCGCCCGAATTTGCGCCGCGTGCCCGTATAGGCGAGGGTGGCAAGCGAGCGGATGACGCTCATCTCGCCCTTGTGGCTGCCGAAATTCGACTCCATGCCCCAGATCGCCAGCAGGATCTCGCGGTCGACGCCATAGCGTCGCTCGATCCGGTCGAGCGTGGCGTTGTAGGTCTGCTCCATGCCCTGCCCGGCGGCGATCCGCTGCGGCGTGACCCGCTTCGCCAGATAGTCGGCGACCGGCGTCTTGAACTCCGGCTGGTCCTGCGCCAGCTGCAGCACGCTCGGATCGGGGCCGATCCCGCGGAACGCCCGCTCATAGACCCGCCGCGAGATTCCGGCATGGCGCGCCTGCGGCCAGAAGTCGTGGACGAAGCGGTCGAACCGGTCCGACGCGACATCGCCCATCAACTGGCCGAGGACCCCGCTGCTGGTGGATGGCAGCTCCGCCCTGACCGGCGGTCCCGACAAGGTGGCGGCCAGGATGACCGCCGCGACGAGCTTGATGGTTCTACCCCTGTTCATGCCCCTCCCTCGAGACCTGACGCGACTCACCTGGTTGACGCTTAGTCTGCCGCATTCCGCCGCCTGAGCCGCCGCTCCCATTCGAGCGCCGAGGCAACGATGAAATCGAGATCGTCATGGCGCGGCGACCAGTTCAGCTCGCGGCGCGCCCGCTCGGCGCCTGCCACGATCGCCGGCGGATCGCCCGGCCGCGGCGGCGCGTCCCTGACCGGCAGCCTCTGGCCGCTCGCCCGCTCCACCGCGGCGATGACGTCGAGCACCGAATGGCCGCGGCCATAGCCGCAATTGTAGATGCCGCTGTCCCCGCCGCCGCGCAGGTGAACGAGCGCGGCGTCATGCGCTGCTATGAGGTCGCTCACGTGTATGTAATCCCTGATGCAGGTCCCATCCGCTGTCTGATAATTGCGCCCGAATATGTCGAGATAGGGTCGTAAACCGACCGCCGTCTCGCAGGCCGCCTTGATCAGATGGGTGGCCCGCGGCGTCGTCTGACCCGTCCGCCCCTTGGGATCGGCTCCCGCAACGTTGAAATACCGCAGCGCCACATAGGCGAGGCCGGTCGCCGCCGCCGTGTCGCGCAGCATCCAGTCCGTCATCAGCTTGGAGCGCCCATAGGGCGACATCGGCGTGAGGGGGGCATCTTCGAGCACCGGCACCACCGCCGGCTGCCCATAGACCGCCGCGGTCGAGGAGAAGATGAACCGCCGGACCCCGCCTTTGACCGCCGCTTCCAGCAGGTCGCGCGATTTGGCCGTGTTGTTGAAGTAGTAGCCGAGTGGGTCGGCAACCGAATCGGGGACCACCACCGATCCGGCGAAATGGATGATCTCGGTCACCGCCCTGTCGCGAATCAGCGCACCCACCAGCGCCTGGTCGGAGATATCACCCCGGATGAAGCTTGCGGCATGCGGCACGAGCCAGTCGGCACCGGTCGCCAGATTGTCGAGCACAACGACCTCTTCGCCGCGCTCCACCAGGGCGTGCGCCATGTGGCTGCCGATGTAACCCGCCCCGCCGGTGACCAGAATCGCCATGAGCTCGCTCTCTGTCGGCTGTCAGCGCGTTGAACGCTTCACTGCTGCAAGACTTTGTTGCAAAACGCTTCCCAAATGGTTACCGGCCATTAGCCTTGATCCTCGAACCAGGTTCTCGTCATGAAACGCCCCATCAAGAAGGCCGTTTTTCCTGTCGCCGGCCTCGGCACCAGGTTTCTGCCCGCCACCAAGGCGGTCCCCAAGGAAATGCTTCCCGTTGTCGACCGTCCGGTGATCCAGCTTGCGGTTGACGAGGCCCGCGAGGCCGGTTGCGAGCATTTCGTCTTTGTCACGGGGCGGAACAAGGGGGTCATCGAGGATCATTTCGACAAGCAGTTCGAGCTGGAGGAGACCCTGAAGCGGCGTGGCAAGCATGCCGAGCTGGTCCTGCTCGAGCAGGACCTGCCGTCGGCCGGCCAGACCAGCTTCACCCGCCAGCAAGAGCCGCTCGGGCTCGGCCACGCCGTCTGGTGCGCCCGCGAGCTCGTCGGCAACGAGCCCTTCGCGCTGCTTCTGCCCGATATGCTGATCCATGCCAAGCCCGGCTGCCTGAAGCAGATGATGGAGGTCTATGCCGACACCGGCGGCAATGTCATTGCCGTCGAGGAGGTCCCGCGCGACCATGTCAGCCGTTATGGCGTCGTCAAGGTCGGGCCCGCCTTCGGCCGCGGCTTCCGCATCGACGGCATGGTCGAGAAGCCGAAGCTCGAGGACGCCCCGTCGAATCTCATCATTTCTGGCCGCTATATCCTGCAGCCGCAGATCTTCGACCGGATCGCCGCCCAGCATCCCGGCGCCGGCGGCGAGATCCAGCTGACCGACGCGATGATCCAGCTGATGGCGGACGAGCGCTTCTTCGGCCTCAAATTCGACGGCAAGACCTATGATTGCGGCGACCGGGTCGGCTTTCTCGCCGCCAATGTCGCCTACGGGCTGGCCCGCGAGGATCTCGGCCCGGCCTTCCGCGAGGCTCTGAAGGCGATCATCGCGGATTCCGGCGGCCTTTGAGGGAAGGGGAGATCATGAATTTCGCCAGCGACAATGTCTTCGGCGTGCATGAGCGGATCATGAATGCGCTGATCGCCGCCAATGCCGGGACCGCGCCGTCCTATGGCGTCGATCCCTGGACCCGCGAGGCCGAGCAGCGCCTGTCCGAGCTGTTCGAGCGGCAGGTGACGAGCTTTCTCGTCATGACCGGCACCGCCGCCAATGCGTTGGCGCTGTCGCAGCTCGTGCCGCCCTATGGCGCCGTCTTCGCCCATGCCGATGCCCATGTCATGGTCGACGAATGCGGCGCCCCCGAGCTGTTCACCGGCGGCGCCAAGCTGATCGGGATTGCCGAGCCCAAGGGCAAGATCACCCCCGAGGCCATCGCCCGGGTGATTGCCGGCTTCATACGCGGCGAGCACGACCCCAAGCCTGCCGCCGTATCGATCGCCCAGTCGACCGAGCTCGGCACCGTCTACACGCCGGCCGAGGTCGGCAGGCTCGCCGAGCTTTGCCGGGCCCGCGGCATGAAGCTCCATATGGACGGCGCCCGCTTCGCCAATGCGGTGGCGGCGCTCGATTGCGCCCCCGCCGACATCACCTGGCGGGCCGGGGTCGATGCCTTGTCCTTCGGCTGCACAAAGAATGGCGCAATGGCGCTCGAAGCGGTGATTTTCTTCGACGACAAGCTTGCAAACGACTTCATCTATCGCCGCATGCGGGCCGGCCAGCTGCTCTCCAAGGGCCGCTTCCTCGGCGCTCAGATGCTGGCCTATCTCGACGGCGATTTGTGGCTGAACAATGCCCGCCATGCCAACACCATGGCGAAGCATCTGGGCGATGGGCTCGCCCGCATCTCGGGAATCAGGCTGGCGGTGGAGGTATCGGCCAGCGAGGTCTTCGCCATCATGCCGCGGAGCCTGTTCCAGGCGTTGTCCGGCGAGGCGCATTGCTATGAATGGCCGGGGATGGGCTCGGGCCTCGTCTCGCCGGGTCCCGACGAGGCGCTGGTGCGGTTCGTCTGCTCGTTCCGCACCACAGAGGAGGACGTCGTCAAGCTTTTGCGGATGGCCGGCGCGGTCAAGCTGCTGTCGGCCGGCCGGCAACAGGCAGCCGAGCAGCAACGGCCGTGACCGTCGGCTGCTCGGCTTGGACGTCGGGCGCTAGAGGTTAGGCGGCCTCTTTATGGCCCTCGATGACCTTCTTGTCGGAGGCCTGCGTCACCTGGATGGTGCGCGGCTTCATCGCCTCGGGGATCTCGCGCTTGAGCGCGACATGGAGGAGCCCGTTCTCGACCTCGGCACCGGTCACCTTGACATGGTCGGCGAGCCGGAAGCGCAGTTCGAAGCTTCGGCCGGCAATGCCCTGGTGGAGAACCTCGGACTTCTGCTGCTTCTCCTGGCGCTTGCCGGAGACGGTCAGGGTCCCTTCCTTCACCTCGATATTGAGGTCGTCGGCACTGAATCCTGCCACCGCCAGAGTGATGCGGTATGCATCCTCGCCGGTGCGCTCGATATTGTAGGGCGGATAGGTCGGGGCTTCGACGTTGCTGACCTCGTCCAGCATCTTGGCGAGGCGATCGAAACCGACGGATCTGCGATAAAGCGGGGTAAAATCGAACAACATGGCAACAACCTCCTTGAGCTCTGTTGCTATTATCCCGCCGGACATCCGGCCGGGCTGTCTCTGCGGCCCTTATTGGCACCGCATCCCTGATTTAGGCGCCTGCCTCTGCCCTTCAAGAGGCCATCGATGGAGAAACGCATGCCCTTGAAGTCCCTGATCGCCAGCGCCCTCGGCGTCCTCGTCCTGACGGCTGTCGTCGGACCTGCGGCTGCCCAGTATTTCGACCGCGGCTTCTTCTATGGCGGCTTCGGCCCTTATCCTTCGCCCGACCTCAATCCGCGCAGCCGGTCGTACAACCCGGATGCCTGGAAATACATGTACAAGTTGAATTGCGTCGATGCCGGCCGCTCGCTCATCGCGCGTGGTTTCATGGTGGTCCAGCAGATCCACTGCCAGGGCAACACCTATGCTTTCGTGGCGCTGCGCCGCGGCAAGCCGTATCGGGTGGTCATGGATCCCTGGTCTGGAACGATCCTGAGCGTCGGACGCACCCGCTGACGCCGCGATCGGGATTGCGTGGCGGCGGGCCGCGATCTCGCCTCAAATCGGAAATAACTGTTAAGTTGAATGATTCCAGGCTGGCGGGCTTGTAAGTCGAGCGCAAATATCGCGATCTGGAGCTAGGTCATGCGAGAGACCTCGAGATTACTGATGGTTGCAGGGGGCGCGTCGCTGCTTCTTGGCCTTCTTTCCGCCGAGGGCTCGGCCCAGAGCGGTCACTGGTTCTACGGCAATTATGGCCGTTATGACGGGATGACCTGGGGAGCCTTCCCGCCGCCGCCACCGCCGCCCGCCTATCCGCCGGCCGCCGGCCACTATCAGGATCCGTATGCCGATCAGGCGCCGCCAGCCCGCCCGCCGCGCCAGCGCCATGCCTACCAGCCGCCGGGCCTCGACCCGGCGATCGAGGCCGAGCCCGGCATGAAGCCGCCGGCCGCCCAGCCGATGGCGCCGAAAAAGCCGAAATCCGGCACCGCGGCGCTCGGCGCCGAAAGCGATGACGTGACCACCGCCAGCACCGCCGCCGCGCCGTCGGGGCAGGGAGCGGTGAGCTGCGACAAGGCCCGCGGCATCGTCGCCGACTTCGGCTTCAAGGACATCAAGGCCGACAGCTGCTCCGGCAAGACCTACGGCTTCAGCGCGACCCGTGATGGCAAGCCCTTTCTGATCAAGATCGTGGCGTCCAATGGCGAGCTGGCGGAGGTCAGGCGCCAATAGCATGCCGCCGCTCGAGGGTGTGATGCGCGCCATGGTGCCGGGGTCGGCACCGGCCTTGTCGCCGGTCAGCGACGCCACCGTCGCATCCTTGTCCCCCAAGCTCGTCGCCGTGCCCGGCAACGAGATCCCGGCCGGCATGAGCTGTGGCCGCCTGGTCACCCGCGACCGCGTGGCCTTGCGCTATGCGGTGGCGCCGGGTCCGAGCCTGTCCAAGGGCACGGTCTGCATTCTCCAGGGGCGCGGCGAGTTCATCGAGCGATATTTCGAGACTGTCCGCGACCTCCGGGCCCGCGGCTACACCGTCGCCACGCTGGATTGGCGCGGTCAGGGCGGCTCCGCCCGCCTGCTTCGTCAGCCCTGGCGCGGCCATATCCGCAGCTTCCGCCAATACGACATCGATCTCGAGACCTTCGTCCGCGAGATCGTGCTGCCCGATTGTCCGCCCCCCTTTTACGCGATCGGCCATTCGACCGGTGGCCAGATTCTGCTCCGGGCGCTCCGTCGCCACCATTGGTTCAGCGCAGCGGTCCTCTCCTCGCCGTTTCTCGGACTGGGCCAGACGCCGTTGCCCCCCTGGATGCTCAGGCTCCTCGCACCGCTCTTCATCATGACCGGCCTCGGCTGGCTTGCGGTTCCCGGGCGGGGCCGGAACGCGCTCAGCCTCGACGATTTCGAGGGCAATGCGCTCACCAGTGACCGCCGCCGCTTCGCCCTCTCGAACCGGATCATCGAGGCCGAGCCCGCCCTCGGCATCGGTGCTCCGACCATCTCCTGGCTCAATGCCGCACTCTCCTCGATGCGCCAGCTTCACCGGCTGAGCGGCGAGCGGCCGCTGACCGCACCGGTACTGATCGTTGCCGCCGGTGCCGACCGCGTGGTGTCGACCGAGGCAACCCGCGACTTCGCCCGCCACGTGCCTGGCGTCGCCGCGGTCGTCATCGACCACGCCCGCCACGAGCTGCTGCAGGAGCGCGACGAGTTCCGCGTTCAGTTCTGGGCGGCGTTCGACGCCTTCACCGATGCATTGCGCTAGCGACAGTCCGCCAGCATCGCCAGCACCGTCTCATGCAGCGCCGGCCCGGCCGTGGCGAGCACATCGCCGCCGCCAAGCGCGCTGCCGCCGCTCCAGCTCGTGACGCAGCCGCCGGCGCCGGTGATGATCGGAATCAGGGCTGCGATGTCATAGGTCTGAAGGCCGGTGTCGATCGCGATCTCCATCTGACCCGCCGCCACCATGGCGAAGAAATAGGCATCGGCGTCATGGCGGAACTCGCGCACCTGGCTGCGCAATGCCGCATAGATCTGCTGCTTGCTGCCGGCGTTGTAGCGCGCCGGGCCGGTGGTGCCGCAACGGGCCTGGGCGAGCGTGCCGATATCCGCCGCCTGCAGCTTTGCGACCCGCTTGCCGTTGCGATACCCAAAGGCGCCCTCGGCATTGCCGAGGAAGGTCTCGCCGACAAACGCCTGGTGTGCCGCCCCGATCACCGCCTTCTCGTCCTCGACCAGCCCAATCAGCGTCATCCAGGTCGGCAGGCCGCACACAAAGGCGCGCGTGCCGTCGATCGGGTCGAGCACCCACACCCGTCCCGACCGGGACGGCTTTGGCCCGTACTCCTCGCCGAGGATGCCGTCATCCGGATAGGTCGCTTCGATCATCGCCCTGATCGCCCGCTCGGCGGCCCGGTCGCCCTCGGTGACCGGGTCGAAGCCGCCTTCGAGCTTGTTGTCGATGCCTGGCAGATTGCGGAAATGCGGCAGGATCGCCGCGCCGGCGGCGTCGCAGAGCGCCAGCACGAAACGCGACAATGCGGTGTTTTCGGCACGTCGGGGCATCGGCCGGGGATCCTTTGAACATGACGCTGCGAACGACGCCCATGCTCTAGCCTGCGCGCCGGGCTGTTTCAATACGGCGCGAAGTTAACAGCCTCTTTACCATTTATGCCGATTTCCCTCGTGAAATCTGCCATTTTTCCGAGGTCGTCGGATTTTGGGTCAGCGTCGGGTCAGCATCGGGAGCAAAAGTCGACGCTTCTAAACTAAGAGGAGGCTGGGGTCACGCTGTCGGGCCTTACGTGCAGCTTCACTGTGACGCGGACCCCATGCTGCAATCATCATCCCGTCAAGTTGCAGCAGTTCCCGTGGGTCGGGGCAAACCCGTTGCTTAAAGCGACGCTCGGGGTGGCAAGGAAACGGGACTCCGGTCGAAGGACGATGGGGTCCTTGCCATTCAGGGCCGAGTGCCAGCGAGTCTCTGACTTCCTCCGACATGGCGCCGTGGCGTTATCAATCCGTTAACGCCCCGTACCGCTGCATCCTGAGCCGCAGCCGATCCCTAGCTAGAATTGGAAAGGGGCCGCCATGCCGGGGGAGACTGGCCTCCCCTCCCACCCCGTGAACCGTAGCGTTTACGGTCACAAGGGTGACGAATTCTAGCCCATCGCCGGCCCGAGTGCTTCTGTAGAACGAGGGTTGCCGAGCGGCTGTATTGGCCGCCCACTATGCTCCGGAAGCCCAGGACGGCTCGAAATGAGGGGGGAGGGAAGCATGCGACTTAATGGAAAAATTCTGATCGCCATTGTCGGCTTCGTGACGGTGGCCGCCGCCGGCGCCCTGGGATTGGGCAAGCTGGGCGGCTTGGCGCTAATCAAGGAATTCTACCCAGGCAGCACCGCGAACCAAGCCACGGTAGCGGATGTTGCCAAAGACGTGCAGACCCTAAAACACGTAAGCGGGCTGCCCAAGGCGCTCGACAGTTACACC
>JBEVJH010000055.1:0-10414 GCA_040510355.1 Aestuariivirgaceae bacterium | reverse complement strand
CGGACGCTGCCCTCGACCACGTAATTCGCACCGAGCTCGCGGCCGACGCGGCGGATGTCGACATCGAGGTCGCGATAACGGAATGACGAGTTGCGGGCGACCACCCTGAGCTGGCGAAAGCGCGACAGCTCGGTGATGATGTCCTCGGTGATGCCGTCGCTGAACCAGCGCTGCTCGGGATCGCCGCTCATATTGGCCAGCGGCAGGATGGCGACCGACGGCAGCTGTGTCCCGACCGTGCCGGCCGCCGCGGTCTCCTGCCCGGCGCCGGCGATGCGAAAGACATGCACCGGGCGAACCAGGTTCTTGAGCTCCTTTGGACCGAGATCCTCGAAGGCGAGATCGAGCTTGGTCTCCACCTGGTCGTGGACGTTGCGCGACAGCCAGATCTCGCCCGGCTCGGCAAGCGCCTGCAGGCGCGCGGCGATGTTGACGCCGTCGCCATAGAGGTCCTCGCCGTCGATGATGACATCGCCGAGATTGATGCCGATGCGCAGCACGATGCGCTGATCGGGCAGCACCTCGGCATTGGCTGCCGCCATCGCGCGCTGCACCGCCATCGCGCAGTCGACCGCCTGAACGGCGCTGGCGAACTCGACGAGCAGGCCGTCGCCCATCACCTTGACGATGCGGCCGTCATGGCGTGCGAACGCGCGATCGAGTATCTGCTCGCGGCGGTCCTTGAGCAGCGACAATGTCCCGGCTTCATCGCGCTCCATGAGCCGGCTGAAGCCGACCACGTCCGCCGCGAGGATCGCAACGAGGCGCCGCTGCACAGGTCTCTCTGTCATGAATTTTGCAAGTTCGCTGACCGGTTGCACGGACTGTAAAGGCGCGTCGGCGACAAGTCCATGTGAGCGGATTGCTCCCGCATGAGGGGAGTTGCAGAGGCGTGCTCACTCGCGCCGTTGCCGATCTGCCTGACGGTTTGGCAATTGACTTTTTCGTGAGCAGACCCCGACGCAGGGGCAAGTGTGGTATGTTCCCGGCAGGAGCGAAAAACGGCTCTGTCAGGGAGGATTTCATGGCAGAAATGCGGCACCAGGGATTTGGCCTCGGCCCCGAGACTCTCGATGTTCTGCGAGGCGTCTTTCATGAAGCATGGGCGGAGTTCGAGGCACGCTTCCCGGCCGGCATGGACAGCACTGCCCAATCCTCCCTTCGCCGCACCCTGGCATCGCGCATCCTCAGGGCTGCCGAAGGCGGCGAGTCCGACCTGCATGTGCTGAAGCAGCGGGCGCTGGCAGGCTTCTGAAATCTAAGGCAGTCGGCATCAGGCATAGGCAGTGAGTGGAGCCCTTCCCTGCTGCCTCACCGGCAATAGCAGGCGTCGAACGACTTCTGGTCGAGATGGCCGATGGCGCAGGCATAGGCCGGGAACACGTCGGCCTGGAGCGCGCCGCGGCTGACATTGTAGAGCGTCCGGAAATCCCGCTCGGTCGTGCCCTTGCGCTGCAGGCGGCGCCATACGGTCGCGAGGGTCGTCGCGCTGAAGCGTCGCTGACCGTAGCGGCGGGTGAAGGTGTATTCCTTCTCCCAGCGCCCGTCGCGCGCCGCGAGGCCGGCCGCCAGATTGGCGAGATAATGGGTGCTGTAGTCGGTGGGTCGGCCGGTCAGGCGATCATAGGTGAAGACGTGAAAGCCGGGGTTCTGCCCGAAGATCGGGCTGATGCCGGGCGCGATCTTCTCGGCGGCGACTGCCTCGCCGCGACGCGACAGCAGGAGGCGGAAATCGTCGAAGTGAATGTGACCTGAGTATCCGGCATCGATGACGGCGCTGTGGTCGCGGATCAGCTCGATGAAGTCCCTGGCGAAGGGCTGGCGCAGGAAGGGCACCGGGCGCGCCGGACAGCGCGCGCCGGCGGCCTTCGACGTGCCATAGGCATCGTAGCCGATCGGGATGTGATGGACGAGCCAGACCTTGCCGCCGGTTTTGCCGTGGTGCTCGAGACGCGCGCGCAACCATTCCAGCATCGCCTTACCGGCCGCGAGCCCGTCGGCGCCGCAGGCATCGCGATAATCGTGCGACCACAGAATATCGTTGATGACGACGATGGTGATGCCGGGGCGGGACGGATGGCGCACCCCGTAATAGCCGCCGGCCAGCCAGGTCTGGTCGAAATCGGCATCGACCTCGAGATTGCCGAGAAGCTCGCGCACCATGGCGCGGGTCGCCGCCAGATAGGGCCCGCCGGGAACGATGCGGTAATCGCCGCAGGCCGAGTCGTTGTTGCCCAGCGCGATGATCACCGGGCGGCCCGGAATGGCGCGGCCGAGGGTCCTCGCGACGAAGTTGGTGGTCTGGACCGCGAAGGCCTCGACCAGCGTCGAGCGCTCGTCGACGCCGAATGCCTCGGCAGCCTTGGTCTCGAAATCATGGGCCAGCAGATCGCCGGTGAAGATGGTGAAATCGGCTTGCGGCGCGGCAGCGCGCAGCGCCTCGCTCGCCGACTCGAAGAGCGGGAAATTCGAGTCCTTGCCGAAACCCGCCATCGCCTGGTCGGGCTCGCGCAGCAGCCGCGCCCGCCACTGATCGACATTCAGCGGAAGAAGCGCGCGGGCGATCCCCGGCGTGGCGAACGGGTCGAAATGAATGTCGGAGACATGCAGGAAGGTGCCCCTCTCGCCGGCCGCCCAGCCCTTGTCGAGCGCACCGCCGACCGCAAATGAAAGCAAGGCGATGAGGCCGGCCGCCACACGCCTCATCCCACCTCCCGCCGCCATCCGATGTGTCCTCCGCCCTGAAGCTCTCTGCAGAGCGTTAGAATCGCGTCCCGCCCGGCTTGTGTCCAGCTTTCCAAATCGCCCCGGGGCGACAAAGGCCCAGATTACCCGGACCTTCACAATTGCCGGCCACCAAACCACGCCATCCGATTTAGCAGCATGAATTCAAGCGCTTGAACTGTCATCATACTGTCATGCAACAGGAATTCTTTTGTCTTGGACAACGGCTAGTTCTGACACCGCTTTTGCACGTGGCACAGCCCCCAGGGCAACAGGGAGATTTTTCCAGTGAGAAAGACGACGCTCGCACTATTCGTCGCGATGGCGTCGCTGTCGGCATTCGGCAGCGAGGGCGCATTCGCGCGCGACCAGATTCGTGTTGTGGGATCATCGACGGTCTATCCCTTCACGACCGCCGTCGCCGAGCAATATGGCCGCGCCGGCGGCAAGACGCCGGTGGTCGAATCGACCGGCACCGGCGGTGGCCTCAAGCTGTTCTGCGCCGGCGTCGGCGCCGACCATCCCGATGTCGCCAACGCATCGCGGCGCATCAAGAAATCGGAGTTCGACGACTGCTCCAAGCATGGCGTCACCGACATCGTCGAGCTCAAGATCGGCTTCGACGGCCTGAGCGTGGCGCATGCCAAGGGCGCCCCCGATTTCGGGCTCACCAAGAAGCAGATCTTCCTGGCGCTCGCCAAGGAGATCCCGGATGCGAGCGGCAAGCTTGTCGCCAATCCGAACAAGAACTGGTCCGATGTCGACCCCTCGCTTCCCAGCAAGAAGATCGAGGTGCTCGGACCGCCGCCCACCTCCGGCACGCGCGACAGCTTCGTCGAGCTGGTGATGGAGAAGGGTGCCGAAGGCATCGATGCCATGAAGGCGCTCAAGAGCGCCGACGCCAAGGCCTTCGAGAAGGCGTGGAAGTCGATCCGCGAGGACGGGGCCTATGTCGAGGCCGGCGAGAACGACAATCTCATCGTTCAGAAGCTTGCCGCCAATCCGGACGCGCTGGGCATCTTCGGCTATTCCTTCGTCGAGGAGAACCTCAACTCCATCAAGGCGGTGCCGATCGACGGCGTGACGCCGACCTACGAGACGATCGCATCGGGCGAGTACAAGGTGGCGCGTCCGCTGTTCATCTATGTCAAGTCGCAGCAAGTCGACATCGTCCCCGGCCTCAAGGACTTCGTTGCCGAATATGTGTCGGAGAAGGCCTTGGGCGAGGATGGCTATCTGGTGGCCAAGGGCCTGATCGCGCTGCCGAAGGATGATCTCGAGGCGAGCCGGAAGGTCGCAGCCGAGCTCTCGAAGCTCGATGCCGCGGGCCTCTGACAACACCGACGATGGCAGCCTCCACGGGGGCTGCCGTCGCCTGACTAGCCGTGCAGCGGCCGACGGGAGGGATGGCCGATGACCATGGTGTATTTCGGCCTTCTCGTCATTGCCGTCGCCATCGCCTTCATGGTCGGGAGAAACCGCGCCAGGGCATTGAAGGCCGGCGGCTCCCCGCTCCACTCGCTGCCCTCCTATCACGGTGCATTCCTGGCGCTGTGCGTCGGCCTGCCGATGGTCGTCGCCTTCATCGTCTGGATGCCGACGGCACGCGTGGTGATCGACGACCGCGCGATCGCCCGGCTCGCCGGCGATGTTCAGCCCAAGGACCCGCTCGCCCGCGAGGCGCGGCTGCGCGATATCGATCGGATCGCCCAAGGCGGAATGACCGACGAGCAGCTCGCGGCGTACCCCGAGTCGGTGGTGCAGGCCGGACGCAGCGCCGCCAGCATGCGTGGCTGGTCGTTCGCAGGGCTGCTGGCGGTGGGGCTCGGACTCGCCGCCCTCGGATTCCATTTCGGACTGCAGCGCATCAATCCGCAGTTCCGCGCCCGCAACGTCGTCGAGCGAGCGGTGAAGGGGCTGCTCATCGCCTGCTCCTTCGTCGCAGTGATGACGACGCTCGGCATCGTCATGTCGGTGCTGTTCGAGACCATGCGGTTCTTCGCCAAGGTGCCGCCCGGCGACTTCCTGTTCGGGCTGCAATGGAGCCCACAGACGGCGCTGCGCGCCGACCAGGTCGGGTCCTCCGGCGCCTTCGGGGCGGTGCCGCTGTTCGCCGGCACCATGCTGATCATGGTGATCGCCATGCTGGTGGCGGGTCCGGTCGGGTTGTTCGCCGCCATCTACATGGCGGAGTATGCGACGCCGCGGTTCCGCGCCTGGGTCAAGCCGATGCTCGAGATCCTGGCCGGCATCCCGACAGTGGTGTTCGGCTTCTTCGCAGCCCTCGCGGTCGCGCCGACCCTGCGCTCGCTCGGCCTGGCGATGGGCCTCAACGTCGCCTCCGAATCGGCGCTGGCCGCCGGCCTGGTGATGGGCGTGATGATCATCCCCTTCGTCTCGTCGCTGTCGGATGACGTCATCAATGCGGTGCCGCAATCGCTGCGCGACGGCTCCTATGCGATGGGGGCAACCCGGTCGGAGACCATCAAGCGGGTGGTGCTGCCGGCAGCGCTCCCCGGCATCGTCTCGGCATTCATGCTCGCCATCTCGCGGGCGGTTGGCGAGACCATGATCGTCGTGATGGCGGCGGGGCTAGCCGCCAATTTGACGTTCAACCCGCTCGAGGCGGTCACCACGGTGACGGTGCAGATCAAGACGCTGCTGGTCGGCGACCAGGAGTTCGACAGCGCCAAGACGCTGTCGGCCTTCGCGCTCGGCTTCGTGCTGTTCTTCTTCACGCTCATCCTCAACGTGATCGCCCTCCACATCGTCAAGCGATATCGAGAGCAATATGACTGACACGACCGCACCGGCACCGTCGCGGGTTCTCGACGTCACGTCCGACCGGGCACGGGCCCGCGTCCGGGCGCGCTACCGCAAGGAGGCGCGGTTCCGGGCCTATGGGTTGATCGCCATCGGCTTTGCGGCGCTGTTCCTGGTGGTGCTGCTGGCCGACATTCTCACCAAGGGCATTCCGGCGTTCTTCGTCGCCCGGGCGGCCATCCCGGTGACGCTCGCGGCGGCCGACATCGATCCGGCCGGCAACCGCAACCTCAATGAGATCGCCAAGGCGGATTTTGCGGCGGCGCTGCGCAAGTTGCTGGTGGCGATGTTCCCCTATGCCAGCGACCGGGCGTCGCGGCGCCAGCTGATGGCACTGTTCTCGAGCGCGGCGCCGAACCAGCTGCGCGACGCCGCCATGGCCGACCCCAACCTCATTGGCAATCAGGTCACCCTGCCGCTGCTCCTCTCCGACGATGCCGACTTGTTCTTCAAGGGCGGCATCACCGAGGTGCAGGTCCAGCCGGCCAAGGGTGCGGCGACGCCGAGCGGCACCGAAGGCACGATCGAGATCTCATCGAGCGGTCCCGATTTCGCGTCCGAGCTCGGCGAGGTCAAGCGGCAGATCTCGGCGCAGCTCAGATCGGTGCGCCAAGACGTCGATGCGAACGGTCAGCTAAGGGCCCGTTATCAGGCGCAGGTCCAGGACCTGACCGCCCGGCTGACCCAGGCGCGCGCCGCCGGTGACAAGGAAGCAGCGCCGACGCTGGAGCAGGCGCTCGCCAAGGCTTCGGGCGACCTCGAAAGCGTCTCCGCCAACGGAAGGCAGCTCGAGGGCCGCATGCTTGAGCTCAAGGCCAAGGCGGCCCAGCCGGCCGCTCCCGAGGCGCTCGACCCGAACCTCCCGTCGCTGCTGGTGCACATCAATGGCGGCATCGTCAAGGCGACCGAGGTCGCCGGCGACCGGATCAAGGGCACGGTCATCGCGCCGCTCGGCTCCGCGGCTCCGGCGGCTGCCGGAAGCTGGTCGACCGAGAACATCCTGACGCCGGAATCCACCCGGCGGCTCGGCGACCGCGAGGTCGTGTGGCTCGAGGCGATGGCAGCGAAGGGGATGATCACCAGCGGCTTCAACTGGTCGTTCTTCACCACCGGCGACTCGCGCGAGCCGGAGCTTGCCGGCGTGCTCGGCGGCATTGTCGGCTCGGCGCTCACGCTGCTGGTGACGCTCGGCATCTGCCTCCCCGTCGGCGTGGCGGCGGCGATCTATCTCGAGGAGTTCGCGCCGAAGAACCGCTTCACCGAGCTGATCGAGGTCAATATCAACAACCTCGCGGCAGTGCCGTCGATCGTGTTCGGCCTGCTCGGCCTTGCGATCTTCCTCAACTTCTTCGGGATGCCGCGCTCCTCCGCGCTGGTCGGCGGGCTGGTGCTGGCGCTGCTGGTGCTCCCCACCATCATCATCGCGGCGCGGGCGGCGCTCCGGGCGGTGCCGCCATCGATCCGCGAGGGCGCGCTCGGCATCGGCGCGTCGCATCAGCAGGCGGTTTTCCATCACGTGCTGCCGCTTGCCATGCCCGGGATCATGACCGGCACGATCATCGGCATGGCGCATGCGCTCGGCGAGACCGCACCCTTGCTCCTGATCGGCATGGTCGCCTTCATCGTCGACATTCCGCACAGCGTCAATGATGCCGCAACGGTGCTGCCGGTTCAGATCTTCCTGTGGTCGGATCTGCCGGAGGTGGCGTTCCGCGCCAAGACCTCGGCGGCGATCATCGTTCTCCTGCTTTTCCTGTTCGTGATGAACGGGGCCGCCATCATGCTACGCAAGCGCTTCGAGCGCCGCTGGTGAGGAAATGACCATGGACAGTTCTGCACCGCGGCTCGGCAATGCCGTACTGACCCCGCCCGAGCCGATCATCCTGCAGGAGCGGCCGATCAAGATCAAATCGCGCCATGTCACAGTCCATTACGGGGCAAAGCAGGCGATCCATGATCTCGACATCGACATTCCCGATCGGGCGGTCTCGTCGTTCATCGGGCCGTCGGGCTGCGGCAAGTCGACGTTCCTGCGCTGCATCAACCGGATGAACGACACGATCCCGATCGCACGGGTCGAGGGCAAGATCGAGATCGAGGGCCAGGACATCTACGACAAGAGCCTCGATGTGGTGCAGCTTCGGGCGCGGGTCGGCATGGTGTTCCAGAAGCCGAACCCATTCCCGAAATCGATCTTCGAGAATGTCGCCTATGGCCCGCGCATCCATGGCCTCGCCTCCTCCAAGAATGAGCACGAGGAGATCGTGGTGACGAGCCTGAAGCGGGCCGGGCTGTTCGAGGAGGTGAAGGACCGGCTGAGCGCGCCTGGAACCGGGCTGTCGGGCGGCCAGCAGCAGCGGCTCTGCATCGCCCGCGCCATCTCGGTCAACCCGGAGGTCATCCTGATGGACGAGCCATGCTCGGCGCTCGACCCCATCGCGACCGCCAGGATCGAGGAGCTGATCGACGATCTCCGGCAGAATTTCTGCATCGTCATCGTCACCCACTCGATGCAGCAGGCGGCGCGCGTGTCGCAGCTCACCGCCTTTTTCCACCTCGGCAATCTGGTGGAGGTCGGCGACACCGATGCGATATTTACCAATCCGCAGGAAAAACGCACGCAGGACTATATCACCGGCCGGTTTGGCTGAGTCAGGATGAATGATGAGCGACCATACCGTAAAAGCCTATGACGACGATCTCGGCCGGCTGAAGACGATGCTGGCCCAAATGGGAGGGCTCGCCGAGGAGCAGCTGGCGCGGGCGATGGATGCCCTGTCGCGCCGCGATACCCAGCTCGCCGACCTGATCATCGCCGACGACGCCAAGATCGATGCGCTCGAGCTCGCGATCGAGGAGCGCTCGGTCACCACCATCGCCAAGCGCCAGCCGATGGCGAGCGATCTCCGGGAGGTGATGTCGGCGATCCGCATCTCCTCCGATCTCGAGCGGATCGGCGATCTCGCCAAGAACCTCGCGAAGCGCACCCATGCGATGTCGGACAGCCTGCCGCGGCAGATCATCACCGGGCTGAAGCGCATGAGCACGCTTGCCCAGGAGCAGCTGCAGGACGTGCTCGATGCCTATACCCGCAAGGATGCCGCGCGGGCGCTCGAGGTGTGGCGCTCGGACGAAGAGATCGATGCCTTGTACAATTCGGTGTTCCGCGAGCTCCTCACCTACATGATGGAGGATCCCCGCACGATCGGGCTGTGCGCACACCTGCTGTTCGCCGCCAAGAATCTCGAGCGTATCGGCGATCATACGACCAACATCGCCGAGAATGTCTACTATCTCGTTCATGGCAAGCTGATCGGCGAGGAGCGTCCCAAGAAGGATGTCACCTCGATCACGGCCATCGACCCCCGCTAGAGGATCAAAGCCCGTGTCTGCTTCGATACTGATCGTGGAGGACGAAGAGCCGCTTCAGGTCCTCCTGAGCTACAATCTCGAGGCCGAGGGCTATCGGCCGCGCACCGCAGCCAGCGGCGAGGAAGTGCCGCTCCTCATCACCGAGGAGCGCCCTGATCTCATCATTCTCGACTGGATGCTCCCCGGGATCTCCGGCATCGAGGTGTGCCGCCTGCTGCGGGCGCGCCCCGAGACGCGCGACATCCCCATCGTGATGCTGACGGCGCGCGGCGAGGAGACCGAGCGGGTGCGCGGGCTCGCCACCGGCGCCGACGACTATGTGGTGAAGCCGTTCTCGGTGCCCGAGCTGATGGCGCGGGTGCGCGGCATCCTGCGGCGCGCCAATCCCGACGCGGTGGCCGATACGTTGCGCGCCGGCGACATCAACCTCGACCGGCGCAATCGCCGCGTCACGCGCGGCAGCCGCGACATCAACTTGTCGCCCACCGAGTTCCGTCTGCTCGAGCATCTGATGCAAAGTCCCGGCCGGGTCTATAGCCGCGCCCAGCTGCTCGATGCGGTGTGGGGACGCGACATCTATATCGACGAGCGTACAGTCGATGTTCATGTCGGGCGGCTTAGAAAGGCGATCAGGCGCGGCCGCGAGCCTGACCCGATCAGGACGGTGCGCGGCATGGGTTACTCCTTCGACGAGCGTTTCGCTGCGTAAGACTGCACGCAAGCCGCGGTAATCCCCGCTATCCACCGCTCATTTTGCGACGTGGATCGTCCCAAAATCGTCATCTACGATGCAAGTTCTTGCCTTTTTGCCCGGGCATCTAGCCTCGCCCCTGAGGGGACATGGCGCTTTTCTCATTACGGCGATGAGGGTGGCAAATGGGCTGGCTTCGGATGGCGGCGCTGATCGGCGCCGCGGGACTGGGAGCTGTTGCGTGTACGACAAATCCGGCGTTTGCAAAACCTCCGACATTTACGTCAGCAACGCCGCCGACATTCGCCTCGGAGCGATTCTGCCTGGCTGAGGCGATTTACTTCGAGGCCCGCGGCGAGTCGGCGCCGGGGCAAATGGCAGTCGGCCAGGTGATCATCAACCGGGCCAAGAACCCGGCCTATCCCCGCACCATCTGCGATGTCGTCAACCAGAACGCTCATCGCGTCAATCGATGTCAATTTTCCTATCGCTGCGACGGCAAGGTCGATCGCATCACCGAATGGGCGCCGTGGCAGCAGATCCTGCAGCGCAGCGCCTTCCTGCTGCTGTGCGGCGGCGGCGACTGTCTGAGCCCCGATCTCCCCAGGGGACTGCTGGCGCAGTCGACGCATTACCATGCAACCTCGGTCACGCCGAGCTGGTCGCGCAAGCTGAAACGCACCGGCCAGATCGGTCGTCACATTTTCTACCAGGGATCGTAAGATAGGCAGTAGGCAGTAGGCAGTAGGCAGTAGGCAGTAGGAATATGCTCCGTACACTGCCGACTGCCTAATGCCGACTGCC
>JBEVJH010000054.1:0-28334 GCA_040510355.1 Aestuariivirgaceae bacterium | reverse complement strand
GCGAAGGGCAGGCGCTTGGTGTCGGCATCCTGGGGATCATGGCTCGACACGATGACGTCGATCGTGCCGTCGCGCACCCCTTCGACGAGCGCCTTGCGATCGTCCTCCGAGCGCAGCGGCGGCGACAGCTTGTAGAAGGTGCGATAGGCGCCGACATCATGCTCGTTCAGCGTGAGATGGTTGATCGAGACGCCGCATGACACCGGCAGGCCGCGCGCCTTGGCGGCGCGGATCACCTCGAGCGCGGTCGCGGAGGAGATCTGGGCGGCGTGATAGGGAGCGCCGGTCAGCTCGACCAGCCGCAGGTCGCGCTCCAGCATGATCACTTCGGCGGCGACCGGGATGCCGGGCAGGCCGAGGCGGGTGGCGATCTCGCCCTCGTTCATCACGCCGGTGGCGAGCTCGGGCTCCTCGACATGCTGCACCACCAGCATGCCGAAATCCTTGGCGTAGGCGAGCGCCCGGCGGAACACCCGGGCGTTGGTCACGGCGCGGCGGCCGTCGGTCACCGCCACCGCGCCCGCCTCCTTGAGGGTGCCGATCTCGGTCATCAGCAGGCCGTTCAGCCCCTTGGTGATGGCGGCCATCGGCGCGACCCGGACGATGGCGGTGTCGCGGGCCCGCCTCAGGATGAAATCGACCAGCGCCGCATCGTCGATCACCGGATCGGTCGAGGGCATGACGATCATGGTGGTGACGCCGCCGGCGGCGGCCGCCGCCGACGCGGAGGCGAGGGTCTCGCGGTGCTCGTTGCCGGGCTCGCCGGTGAACACCCGCATGTCGATCAGCCCGGGGATCAGCAGCCGGCCGCGGCAGTCGGTGACCGGCGTGCCGGCGCCGGCAGCGGCTCCCGACACCGACGGGCCGGCGGCGACGATCCGGCCATCGGCGATGATGATGCCGCCCTGCTGGTCGAGACCGGCGGCGGGATCGACCAGGCGGGCATTGACGAAGGCGCGCCTGGTCGCATCGCCTCGGATCTGGGGCGCCATCATCGGTTGCCGCCGCCCGGCAGGTTGCGGGCAAGGGCATCGAGCACCGCCATGCGCACCGCCACGCCCATCTCGACCTGCTCGCGGATCACCGACTGGACGCCGTCGGCGACCGCCGAGTCGATCTCGACGCCGCGGTTCATCGGGCCAGGATGCATGACCAGCGCGCCCGGCTTGGCGAGGGCGAGCTTGTCGGCATCGAGCCCGTAGAACCGATAATATTCGCGGGTCGAGGGGATGTAGGCGCCGCTCATGCGCTCGAGCTGGAGGCGCAGCATCATCACCACATCGGCGCCTTTGAGACCTTCGCGCATGTCGCGGTAGATGGTGGCGCCCAGCCGCTCGACGCCCGCGGGCAGCAGGGTCGACGGCGCGATGAGCCGCACTTCGGCACCAAGCTTTTGAAAAAGCAGAAGATTCGAGCGCGCCACGCGGGAGTGAGCGACGTCGCCCGAGATCGCCACCACCAGCCCCTCGATGTGCTTGAGGCGGCGGCGGATGGTCAGGGCGTCGAGCAGGGCCTGGGTCGGGTGCTCATGCTGTCCGTCGCCGGCATTGATGACGGCGCAGGACACTTTGCGCGACAGGAGCTCGGAGGCGCCCGAGGCATGGTGGCGCACGATCAGGAGGTCCGGCTGCATGGCGTTCAGCGTCATGGCGGTGTCGAGCAGGGTCTCGCCCTTGGCGACCGCGGAGCTGCTCACCGACATGTTCATGACGTCGGCGCCGAGCCGCTTGCCGGCAAGCTCGAAGGAGCTCTGGGTGCGGGTCGAAGATTCGAAGAACAGGTTGATCTGGGTGCGCCCCGAAAGCACCGACTGCTTCTTGCGGATCTGCCGGTTGAGCTCGACATAGCGGTCGGCAAGATCAAGGATCGCGACGATCTCGCCACGCGACAGGGGGGCGATGGAGAGAATATGCCGGCTTTTCAGGATCGGTGGCGGCGTCGGGGAGGGGGACTCGGCGGCCTGGGTCATCAAAGCCTGCTCTATAGGGAGAGGCAGGCGATTAGGCAATAGGGATCAGATTCCCCGGTCCGGACAGCAGCCGCCGCGGCGTGTTACCGTCGCTCATGGACGCCAACCAGCCGGCACCCTTCAGCGACGTCAACCTGTTCACCAGCGATCGGGTGCTGCGCCAGGTTCTGGAGGCCCAGGGGCTCGACCTCGCAGGCCACGGGCTTGTGGCCTTCGGCGCGGTTGCGGGGAGCGCCGATGCGCAGCATCTCGCCGAGCTCGCCAACACGGTTACGCCGGTGCTTCACGCCTATGACCGCATCGGCGAGCGGCTCGATGCGGTCGAATATCACCCGGCCTATCACCGTCTGATGGCGCTGAGCGCCGGGCAGGGGCTCACTTTCGGCGCCTTCGAGCCGGGAACCGGCCATCTGGCGCGGGCCGCCGGCTTCTATCTCGCGGTCCAGATGGAGGCGGGGCATTGCTGCCCGGTCACCATGACCAACGCGGCGCTTGCCGTGCTCAGGGAGGGCTCCGGGCTCGCCGCCGATCTCGCCCGCCGCGCCATGGTGCGCGACTATGATCCGCGGTTCCTGCCGGCGGCCGACAAGCGCGCCGTGACCTTCGGCATGGGGATGACCGAGCGCCAGGGCGGCAGCGACGTGCGCACCAACACGACGCGCGCGGTGCCGGCGGGCGACCACCATCTCGTCCATGGCGAGAAATGGTTCATGTCGGCGCCGATGTCGGACGCTTTTCTCATTCTGGCGCAGGCGCCGGCCGGTCTCAGCTGCTTCCTGCTGCCGCGCTGGCTGCCGGATGGCCGCCGCAATGCCATTCATTTCCGCCGCCTCAAGGACAAGCTCGGCAACCGGTCCAACGCCTCCTCGGAGGTGCTGTTCGACGACGCCCATGGCTTCCTGATGGGCACGGAAGGACGCGGGATCGCCACGATCATCGAGATGGTGACGCGGACCCGGCTCGATTGTGCGGTGTCGTCGGCCGCGCTCGCCCGGTTCGCGCTGGCGGTGGCGCTCAACCATTGCCGCCAGCGCGTCGTGTTCGGCCGCCCGCTGATCGAGCAGCCGCTCATGCGCCAGGTGCTCGCCGATCTCGCGCTCGAGGTCGAGGCGGCCACCGCGCTGGTGTTCCGCCTGGCCGGCGCCTTCGACCGCCAGGAGGCGGATCCGGCGGAGCAGTCCTTCGCGCGGCTGATGACGCCGGCGATCAAATATTGGGTGTGCAGGACCCTCCCGGGACTTGCCTTCGAGGCGATGGAGTGCCTCGGCGGCAATGGCTATGTCGAGGACTGGCCGCTGGCGCGGCTCTATCGCGAGGCGCCGATCAACGCGATCTGGGAGGGCTCGGGCAACATCATGTGCCTCGATGTCCAGCGGGCGGTGCGAAGCAATCCCGAGGCCCTGGAGCGGGTTCTCGATCTCTCCCCGCTGGCGTCGAGCGCCGAGCGGGCGCTGCTTGAGCCGCTTTTGGAGGCGGAGTCGGTGTCGCTGCGCCGCGATGTCGAGCGGCTCGTCCAGGTGGTTGCCGCCTCGCTGCTGGCGCGCCATGCGCCGGGTGTGGTGGTCGACGCCTATGCACGGACCCGCCTCGAGAGCGGGGGAGGCCGCCGCTACAGTCTCGAAAGGCCGGAGATTGACGCGCTCATCGACCGGGCGATGCCGCAAATCTAGCGAGTCGGTCGAGGGCGCCCTGGAGAATCCAGGCGGCGGCCAGCTTGTCGACCAGCTCGGCGCGGCGGGCGCGGCTCGTGTCGCTGTCGATCAGCATCCGCTCGACGGCCACGGTCGACAGCCTTTCGTCCCAGAAAATCAAAGGGATGTCGGTCAGCTTTGCGAGATTGCGGGCGAAGGCGCGGGTGGCCTGCGCGCGCGGCCCTTCGCTGCCGTCCATGTTGAGCGGAAGGCCGATGACGATGCCGGCGGCGGCTTCCTGCGTCGCCAGCTCGAGCAGCGCGCGGGCATCCTGCTGGAAGCGGATGCGGCGCAGGACCGTCCGGGCGCTTGCCACCTTGCGCAGGCGGTCCGACACCGCGATTCCGATGGTGCGGGTGCCGAGGTCGAGGCCGATCAAGGGCCCCGCCGAGGGCAGGGTGACGGCGAGTTCATCCAGTGAAATCAATGGCATGGGAACATGGCCTCAGGCCCGCTCCCTGGCCTTGGCGTCGTTCCACAGATCGTCCATCTCGGCGAGATCGGACTGCGCCGGGGTCCGGCCGCGGGCTTCGAGCTCCGTCTCGATATGACGGAAACGGCGCTCGAACTTGCCATTGGCGCCGCGCAGGGCGGCTTCCGGATCGATGCCGAGATGGCGGGCGAGATTTGCCATGGCGAAGAGCAAGTCGCCATATTCCTCGACGGTGTGGGCATCGGCGTCATGCTCGCGCGCGGCGTCCCGGAGCTCGCGGCACTCCTCGGCGATCTTGGTCAGGACCTCGTCGCTGGACGGCCAGTCGAAGCCGACGCGGGCCGCCTTGGCCTGGAGCTTGACGGCGCGGGTGAGGGCAGGCAGGGCGACCGGAACGCCGTCCAGCACGCCCCTGGGCGCGGTGCCGTGCTCGGCCCGCTCCTTGGCCTTCGCGGCCTCCCAAAAGCCCTTGGGCGGCGGCATGGCGCGCTCGGCGTCCGAGCCGAACACATGGGGATGGCGGCCGACCATCTTGCGGGTGATCGCCTCGACCACATCGGCAAAGCCGAAGCGGCCCAGCTCCTCGGCCATCTGGGCATGGTAAACGACCTGCAGCAGCAGATCACCGAGCTCCTGGCGCAGCTCGTCGAGATCCTGCCGCGCGATCGCATCGGCGACCTCATAGGCTTCCTCGACGGTGTAGGGGGCAATGGTGTCGAAGCCCTGCTTGAGATCCCAGGGACAACCGGTCACCGGATCGCGCAGGTCGCGCATGACGGCGAGCAGGGTGTCGATGTCGCGCGGGTCTCTGTCCTTGGTGCCTGACATCGACCTATCGCACGACCAGCACGGGCACGGGACTGTCTGCCAGGACCTCCGCCGTCTGGCTCCCGAGCAGCAGTTTCCGGAGACCGCGGCGGCCGTGGGATGCCATCACGATCAGGCCGCAGTCGCGTGCCTTCGCCACTTCGATGATCGCTTCGGCCGGATAGCCGTCCGGGACATGAACGGTGTCCGCCGGCACGCCGAGCTTCCTTGCCGCCGCCGCGACCGCCGCCAGCACCTCGCGGGCCATGTCTTTCTGAGCGGCCTCGTACCGGGCCATTTCCTCCGGCCCGGGAATCCAGCCGCCGGCAATCCCGGTATGCACGGGGACGGGGAAGCGTTCGGTGACCATGACGATGGTGACGCGGGCTCCGAGCTGCTTGGCAAGCGACAGACCCTGATCGACGCCTTTCTGCGCCACCTCCGATCCATCGGTGGATATGAGAATATGCTCGTACATTTTATCCTCCAATCGAGGTTAGCCCATTCGCATAATGGATATTATGGAATATTTCGAGCCGTGCTCGGATCGGGCTCTGTCGCCACCGCCAGGAGATTATTTGATGTCGCTCGAACTCATCAACCCGGATGATCTGCCAGTTCCAGAGATGTACACACAGGTTGTCGTCGCGACGGGATCCAAGCTGGTATTCGTCTCCGGTCAGCAGCCCGAAGACATCGACGGCAAGCTCGTTGGGCATGGTGATTTCGCGGCGCAGGCGCGACTGGCATTCGGCAATCTCGGTCGAGCGCTCAGTGCGGCAGGTGCGCGGCCTGAGCAAGTTTGCAAGATCACGATCTACATTGTCGATTACAAGCGCGATGAACACGTTCCAATCATCGAAGAAGCGCAGATTTCGCTGTTTGGCGATCACAAACCAGCGAATGTGGTGGTCGGGGTCGCGATAATGTCCCCCGGCTACCTCATAGAGGTCGACGCGATAGCTGTCATTGACGAGGCCGTCAGAAGCTAGCGTCGCCAAAATTGCGGCCAGCGTCCCTATTAGGGATCACCGCACGGCTTTGCCTTTCTCCTGGTCAAGCATGCGTCGAGCCGCCAAGCCGAAGAAGCTTGATCGATTCATGCCCGCCGCGCTCACAAAACGATCAACGCGCTCGAGCAGCGACTTGGGCAGATAGACATTCACCCGCTCTCCGGAGTGAGTATCGGCCCAAACCAAAAGATAAGCCTCTATGTCGAGTGCGCGATCACGCTCGAACTCGGCCTTTAGCTGTTGTAGATCGCGTGGTGCGGGCAGATCCTGGCCGGACTCTTCCATTGTCTCCAGGTGAAGCGACAACGCCTCGCGAGCATTCTCCGCGGCTTCCGCTGCAGTGTCGCCGAGCGTTACACAGCCGTCGAGATCGGGAAAGAACACGCCGAAGCCGCCGTTTTCGCCTTTCTCCAACACGGCCCAATATGTCATCCGTGCCATATGCCCTCCGATCTCTACGAAGCTCTACCTGAGTCTCAATCCCGTAATCCGTTCGATCGACCTCAACACTCCAGGAGATAAGTCCTTCGATCCATGCATGAACGGTCACGAGGTGTCGGTTGTCCGGGTGCTTATAGGTGCGGTGAGAGCCCCTTTGACGCGCTTCGTCCCATCCAGCCCGCCGCAGCAGGCTGACCAATTCCCCGGCCTTCATGTGTGTTATTTAACACACACATCGTTAAATTTCAAGAACTGTGAATGGTTCAGTGGTCTTCCAACTCGATCTTCAACCCGTCATGGGCCGGCTCGACGCCGTTCGGCAGCTCCCGGCGCAGCGTGGCGTAGTCGAGATCGACATGCATGTTGGTGAGGATCGCGCGGCGGGGCTTCAGCCGCTCGATCCAGCTGAGCGCCTCGGCGACGGTGAAATGGCTCGGATGCGGCGTGTAGCGCAAGGCGTCGACGATCCACAGATCGAGGCCGGCGAGCCAGCGCTGGCTCGCATCGGCAAGCCCGCTGATGTCCGGCGTGTAGGCGACATCGCCGATGCGGAAGCCGAGCGCCTCCATGGTGCCGTGCCGCACGGTGAACGGCACCGCCTCGATCGGTCCGCCCTTGCCCTCGATCGCAATCGGCTGGCCGGCGGCCAGGCGCCCGAGCGTGACGATGGGCGGATAGTCGGAGCCGGGCGGCGCGGCGAAGCAATAGCCGAAGCGCGCGCGCAGCATGGCGGCCGTTGCATCGTCGGCGAAGGCTGCGACACGCTGCTTCATGTTGATGGCGACGACGCGCAGCTCGTCGATCCCGTGCGTGTGATCGGCATGCTCATGAGTCCACAACACGCCGTCGAGCGCGCCGACGCCGCTCGCCAGCAGCTGCTCGCGGAGGTCCGGCGCCGTGTCGATCAACAGGCGCGTGGTCCCGTTCTGACCGAACTGCTCGACCAAAAGCGAGCAGCGGAGGCGCCGGTTGCGCGGCTCATCGGGATCGCAGGCGCCCCAATTATTGCCGATCCGCGGCACGCCTCCCGACGATCCGCAGCCCAGGATGGTCAGGCTGAGGCTCACGAAGCTTCCTCATAGGCCGGCGGACGGATGACCTTGGTGAAGAGCCTGAAGAAATTCGCCGAGGTCTGCCGCGCCATCGCCTCGACGTTCACGTCCTTGACGAGCGCCAGGCGCTCGAGCGTGTGGACGACATGAGCGGGCTCGTTGGGCTTGCCGCGATAAGGCACCGGCGCGAGATACGGCGCGTCGGTCTCGACGAGCAGCCGGTCGAGCGGCACGGCGCGTGCCACCTCGCGGATCGCATCGGCGCCCTTGAAGGTGATCATGCCGGAGAACGACACATAGGCCCCGAGCGCGAGACCCCGCTCGGCCAGGATGGGGCGGGAAGAGTAGCAATGGAGGAGGGGCGTGTAGGCCCCCTGCTCTCTCTCGCTCTCGAGCACCGCAACCGTGTCCTCCTCGGCGTCGCGGCTGTGGACGACCAGCGGCAGCCCGGTCAGGCGCGCGGCCGCGACCTGGGTGCGGAACACCGCCTGCTGCACGTCGCGCGGCGCGAAATCATAGTGATAGTCCAGGCCCGCTTCGCCGATCCCGATCACCTTGGGGTGGGATGCCAGGCTGACATACTCATCGAGGCCGATATCGGCCTCCTCTGCAGCGTTGTGAGGATGGGTGCCGACCGTGCACCACACCTCGTCATGAGCCTCGGCAAGCGCCCGCGTCGCCGCGAACTGCCTGACCCGCGTGCCGATGGTCACGACGAGGCGCACCCCGTGGTCGCGGGCGCGTGCCAGCACCTCCGGCAGGCGCTCGCGCAGGCCCTCGTAATCGAGATGGCAATGGCTATCGACGATCAGCGGCGTGTCCATGGCCAAGCCGCTCAGCTGCCCGCCGGCCCGGCCGCCGCGGACTCCTCCTCGAGCCCGGGCAACCGCGGGAAGATGGCCCGCGGCTCGGGCAGCTCGATTTTGGGCTCGAGCCGCGTCGCGAGATCGGCGAAGCGCCGCCGGTCGGGCGCCACCGCCAGGAGATCGAGCAGCTTGCCGGCGCTTTGCGGCATGTAGGGCTGCACCAGGATGCCGACCTGCCGCAGGACCTCGGCGGTGACATAGAGCACGCTCGCCATGCGAGCCGGGTCGCTGCGCCGCAATGCCCAGGGCTCCTGGGCCGCGAAATAGCGATTGGCATCGGCCACCACTTTCCAAATGGCGTCGAGGGCGCGGTTGATCGCCTGCACCTCATGCTGGGCGCGCACCACCTCGAGCAGCGCGTCGGCCGCGGCCAGAAGATTTCGGTCGGCATCGGTCTTCGCGCCGGGCTCCGGCACGCGGCCGGCACAATTCCTGGCGATCATCGACAAGGAACGCTGCGTGAGATTGCCGAGGTCGTTGGCGAGATCGGCATTGATGCGGTTGGTGATGGCCTCGTGGCTGTAGTTGCCGTCCTGTCCGAACGGGACCTCGCGCAGGAAGAAATAGCGCAGCTGATCGACGCCGTAGCGGGCCACGAGCTCGTCGGGCGAGATGACGTTGCCGACCGACTTCGACATCTTCTCGCCCCTGTTGAACAGGAAGCCGTGACCGAACACCCGCTTCGGCAAGGGAAGCCCGGCCGACATCAGGAAGGCCGGCCAGTAGACGGTGTGGAAGCGCACGATGTCCTTGCCGATGACATGGAGATCGGCGGGCCAGAAGCGGTTCAACGGGCTCTGGTCCGGCCAGCCGGTGGCCGACAGGTAGTTGATGAGGGCATCGACCCAGACATACATGACATGACCCGGCGCTCCCGGCACCGGAATGCCCCAATCGAAAGTGGTTCGCGACACCGAGAGATCCTGAAGGCCGCTGCTCACGAAGCTCACCACCTCGTTGCGCCGCTCCGGCGGGGCGATGAACTCCGGATGCGCGTCATAATGGGCGAGCAGCCGCGACTGGTAGGAGGCGAGCCGGAAGAAGTAGCTCTCCTCCTCGACCCAATCGACCGGCGTTCCGGTCTTGGTCGCAAAGCGGCGCCCGTCGCGCTCCTCGATCTCGTCCTCGCCGTAATAGGCCTCGTCCCGCACGGAGTACCAGCCGGTGTACTTGTCGAGATAGATGTCGCCCGCCGCGACCATCCGCTGCCACAGCGCCTCCACCGTCTTGCGGTGCCGCGGCTCCGTCGTGCGGATGAAATCGTCGATCGAGCAGTCGAGCAGCTCGACCATGCGCCGGAACTTGGGGGTCATCCGTTCCACCAGCTCCCGCGGCGTCACGCCCTCTCTGGCAGCGGTCTGCTGCATGTTGAGGCCGTGCTCGTCGGTGCCTGTCAGAAAGAAGACGTCGAAGCCGTCCAGCCGCTTGAAGCGCGTCAGCGAATCCGATGCCAGCGCCTCATAGGCGTGGCCGATATGCGGGTCTCCATTCGGATAGGAGATCGCCGTGGTGAGGTAGTATGTCGTCTTCGTCATGATGCGGTCGGGCGTCGTCCAGCCGCCGCCTGCTCCACGGCCTGGAACGCTTCCAGGACGGTTTGGCGGCGGTCGAGGTTTAGGGCATTCGTCCGGCGAAGTGAACCGGTGATCTCCTCATGGGCGGCGGCAAAGGCCGGCGCCTGGACCTCGCCGGCCAGCGCCAGGGCGCGGGCATGGGCGGTGAGCCAGTCGGTCAGGAGCCAGCAGAACATGTCCCAGCCCTCGTCGCCCTCGCTGCCGCGGCCCGAGACGCCGGCGGCAATCTCGAGCGCATCCTTGCGGTTGAATGGCGGGCCGGCGGCGACCAGCTTGCGAAAACGGCTGAAATGGCCGGTCACATGGGCGTTCAGCAATTCGTGCGCCCGACCGGGCGAGCCGCGTGAGAGCTCGGCGGCCTGCCTGACGAGCTCGGGATCGCCGCCCGGCTCCTCGATGATCTCACCGAGGATCCGCTCCACGGTGGCGGTGTCGAGCGGCGCCAGATCGAGCCGGATGCAGCGCGAGCGGATCGTCGGCAGGAGACTCCCCGGGGCGTGGGTGACGATGAGGAAAATCGCACGCGGCGGCGGCTCCTCGAGGATTTTCAAGAGCGCATTGGCCGACGTCTTGTTCAGATTGTCGGCAGCATCGACGATGACCACCCGGTAGCCGCCGAGGCCGGCCGTCAAGCCGAAGAATGCACTCGGCACCCGGGCATCGTCGGCGGCGATCTCGCGCTTGATACGCTTGGTCCGGTCGTCGAAGCGCGGCTCGACCACCGCCAGGTCGGGGTGGCTCCGGGCCGCGACCAGGCGCGCCACCGTGTCCGTCCCGGAAATTTCGAGTCCCTGCGACGGCGTTGCCGCAGCCGGATCGGGATGGCGCAGCAGGAAGCGCGCGACCCGATAGGCGAAGGTGGCCTTGCCGATTCCCTCAGGTCCGGCAATCAGGAAGGCGTGGTGGAGGCGCCCGGCCGACCATGCCTCGAGGATGCGCCGCTCGGCCCTTTCATGACCATAGAGAACAGTCCGCCGGCGCGGATGGGTGAGGGACTCCCGCGGGTCGTTCGTGTCGTCGGTCATAGCCGGTCTAGACGGTCGCCAAGCCGTGACCCGACCTCGGCGACGATGGCGGCGAAGACCTCCTCCTTGTCGCGGCTCGTGTCGAAGACGGCGCAACGCTCCGGCTCGCGCGCGGCAATCGCCAGGAAGCCTGCCCGCAATGCCTCGTGGAAGGCGAGGTCGCGGCTCTCGAAACGGTCGGCCTGCGCCTGGCGGGCCCGGGCCCGGGCGAGGCCGGTTTGCGTGGGCACGTCGAGGATCAAGGTGAGGTCCGGGCGGGTTTCGCCCACCACGGCATCCTCGAGCACGGCGATGAGCTTCGCATCGACGCCGCCGACCACGCCCTGGTAGATGCGGGTCGAGTCCATGAAGCGGTCCGAGATGACCACCGAGCCTGATGCCAATGCCGGTCGGATCACCCGCTCCAGATGCTCCAGCCGCTGGGCATTGTTGAGCAGCGCTTCCGAGAGCGGCGTGAAGCGCCGCTGATCGCCGGTGACGAGGAGCGAGCGGATCGCCTCGCCTTCGGGTGTGCCGCCGGGCTCGCGCGTCAGGACGACGCGCCGGCCACGCTCCTCCAGATGACGGGCGAGGCGGGCCGCCTGGGTGCTCTTGCCACCCCCTTCCCCGCCTTCGAATGTGATGAAAATCCCATGTGGCATTGGCCCACTAGCCGCCAAAGGCCATGAACATCACGCTGTCCAATGCCTTGCGCCACATGTCCGGGCTGGTGGACACATTGGCGCCGGTGATCAGGGGCACCCGGCTGATGACCTTGCCGTCGATGGTCAGGCGCATGAAGCCGACCTCCTGGCCTTCGTTGACCGGTGCAATCAGTGGCCCGCGATAGACGATCTCCGTGCGCGCGCTGTGCTTCTCCTGATCGGACAGCAGCACCCGCACCGGGTCGCGCGCGACCAGCTTGACCCAGGACGATGTGCCGCCCCAGACCCGGGCGTCACCGACTGTCTCGTTGGCCCCGAACAGCTCATAGGAGCGGAACTGCCGGAACCCGAAGTCGAGAAGCTTCTGCGCCTCGGACGCGCGGTCCCTGGTCGATTTGGTGCCGTTCACCACCACGATCAGGCGGCGGCCGTCGCGCACCGCCGAACCGATCAGGCCGTAGCCCGACTCGTCGGTATGGCCGGTCTTCACGCCATCCGCCCCCGGATAGGACCCGAGCAGCGGATTGCGGTTCTGCTGGCGAATGTTGTTCCAGGTGAAGTCGGGGCGGCTGTAGATGCTGTATTCCTTGGGATAAACCTCGATCAGATAGCGGGCGATCTGCGCGAGCTCCCGGGCGGTGGTCTTGTGCTCGGGATCGGGCAGGCCGGTGGCGTTCTTGAACACGGTCTTCTGCAGCCCGAGCTCGCGGGCGCGGCGCGTCATCTGGTCGGCGAACGCCTCCTCGGAGCCGGCTATGCCCTCGGCAATGGCGATGCAGGCGTCGTTGGCGGACTGGATGATCACACCCTGGATGAGATCCTCGAGCTTCACCCTGGAATTCAGCTGGGCATACATGGTCGAGCCGCCCGACGACGCCCCGCCCTTCCGCCAGGCGTTCTCGCTGATGGTGAACTCGTCAGTGAGGTGCAGGCGCCCCGATTTCAGGCCCTCGAAGACCATGATCATGGTCATGACCTTGCTCATGCTGGCCGGCGCCATCATGTCGTCAGCATGATTCTCGTAGTAGATCTTGCCTGAACGCGAATCCATGAGGATCGCGTAGGGAGCCTTGCTTTCGAACTTCGCCGGTTCGGCCGGCTCCTGAGCCGCCCATCCCGTGGCAAGGCCGGCAAACGCCAAAATCGCCGCCAGGCCAGTCGCAGGCAGCCACCTCACCCATCGATCCCACATGCCGTCCACCTTCGCAGAGTGTCCAAAAGCTATCGGCAAGACCCCCCGAAATCAACCAAACGGCCGGAATTATCCTGCTCAATAGGAAAGGTTCGTCGCCCGGACCAAGCGGGCGTCGGCATGACCCTGCGCCACCACCTGGTCCAGCGCGGCCGTCGCCCTCTCCTGATCGTCCAACGGCCCAAGCTCGACCTTGTAGAGGGTGCCGAGCTGGCCGGCAATCGACGTGACCGAGACCGGGCCGACAGGACGGAGCGCGTCACGGGCACGCTCGGCATTACGCGGGTCGGAATAGGCGCCGATCCGGACATAGTAGCGTTGACGTTGCGGCAGCGTTGCGGGGCCGGCAACCGCAACGGCCGGGTTGGTCGTGGCAACCTCGACCGGACCGCCGCCGTCACGGACCCGTCGATTCATGGCGATCAGGTCGCCGCCGCGGTCGTTGAGCGGGGCCGGGCCGAGATATTGCACCCGGACATTGGCCTTGCCCCTCTGCCGGAAGCCGAGGACCTCGGCCGACTTGCGCGACATGTCGATGATTCTGTCGCCGACGAAGGGGCCGCGATCGTTCACCCGCACGACCACCGTGCGGCCATTCTCGAGATTGGTGACCTTGACGTAGCTCGGCAATGGCAGCGTGGGATGGGCGGCCGACAGATAGTCCATGTCGAACCATTCGCCATTGGAGGTCATGCGGCGGTGGAACTGCGGCCCGTACCACGAGGCCTGTCCGACCTTGTCATAGCCTGGATCCGCCCGCGGGTGATATTTCCACCCGGCAACCTCGTAAGGCTCACCGATGAGGTATTTGCCGCCGCCCTTGGGCAGCGGCCCCGAACCGGGATAGACCGGGCTGCCGACACCGGCGAACGGGTTGCGCTTGGCGGGACCGGACGAGCAGCCATTGAGCAAGGCCGCCGCAATCAGCAAGGTCACGACGCCGAGAGATTTGCACCACAGCCCACCCACGCCGACCCCACGCTCCTCACCCGCCCACACGCTTGCGGGCGCATGCCCAGACAATTGTCCGCAATGCGTTAAAAGGCGGTTGAGGATGTTGGTTAACGATGCCGGCCGGTCACGGCTGAGTGGCCGGTGGGTTCGCAGCCGGCGCTGCTGCCGTCGGCGCCGGTGCTGTGGCCGAGGGCTCGGCGCTGCCGGTCGGCAGGCTGCTGTCGGATTTCGGCGTGGTCGTCGGCGCCGACGGCGCGGCGGCCGGCGGTGCTGGCGTCGCGGGCGCACCGGTGGTGATCACACCTGCGGCATCGGCGGTGTCGGGCACGGCAACGCCGAGGCGGCGCAGATTGTCGCGCGCGAGCTGGTTCCCCTTCTGGGCGGCCTTGCTGTACATCTCGATGGCCCGCTGCTTGTTGGTGCGCGTGCCCCAGCCCATCTCGAACATGCCGCCGAGATTGTTCATGGCGAAAGCATCGTCGCCCTTGGCGGCCTGCGAAAAATAATCGAAGGCGCGGTTGAGATCGCGGGTGACACCCTTGCCGTTCAGATACATGAGCCCGAGATTGTTCTGGGCACCCGCATGGCCGCCTTCCGCCGCCTTGCGGTACCACTCGGCCGCCTTGGTTTGATCGGCGGTGACGCCGCTGCCCTTCTCGTAGGAATAGGCCGTCCAGTATTCCGATTCGAGATGGCCCGCCTGGGCGGCCGCCTCATAGAGCTTCACGGCGGTCTCGGGGCTCTTCTTGACGCCGTCGGCGCCGTTGTGAACGATCCGCGCCAGCCTGAATTGAGCATCGAGATTGCCGAGCTGCGCTGCCTTGCGATACCACTGGGCGGCCTTCAGCACATCCTGGCGCTGGCCCTCCTTGCCATCCTCGAAAGCGCGCGCGATGGCGAACTGCGCTTCGTCGTCGCCCGCCTTTGCCAGCTTTTCCTTCTTCTCGAAACTCAGGGTATCTAGAGTGGATTGGGCCAGAGTCGGGCCGGGAAGAGACAGCAGGATGAGCGAGCCGAAAAGGGCCCACCCGCGCAGCCGGGGGTACGTCGTCACCAGGAACATGTCCAATCCGGCTTGCCTGCCGGGCCTCTAGGTTGCAGTGGTTCCCAAAACCATCGTGCGAGTCTTATGCCATAACTTTGGTCGCGACATTACCGTTTCATCAATCAAAGTAGGGGGAGCAACATGGAAGACAAGAGCGAAACAAGCTCTCCAGCCGAAGATCAGGGCGAAGTTGTGGCGCAAAGGTCGCAAATGCCATGGTTTGACCACTATCCACCCGGGATTGACTGGGCCGCGGACATAGAGCCGCGCAGCCTCGTTGCTTTGTTCGATGACGCTATACGGGCGAACGGCGAGCGCGTGTGCATCGAATTCTTCGGTGCCAGAACCCGCTATCGCGATCTCGGTCGGGAGGTGTCGCGCCTCACCGCAGCGCTGCAGCGACGCGGCATCGGCAAAGGCCACCGGATCGGCCTGCTGCTGCCGAACTGCCCCGCTTATGTGATCGCCTATTTCGCAATCCTCAAGGCCGGCGCCGTGGTGGTCAACCTCAATCCATTGTACACGGCCGAGGAGCTGTCGGCGCTGGCGGCCGACTCGGGCGTTGCCGCCGTCGTCACTCTCGATCTCACTGCGCTCCACGACAAGGCCGCGGCATTGCTGCGGTCGGGAAGCGTGTCGCAGCTCATCGTGTCGTCCTTCGCGCAGCAGCTCCCCTTCGTCAAGCGCGTGATGTTCCGCCTGTTTCGGCGGCGCGAGATCGCCAGGACCGGGAGGCGACGGCGCGGCCGCGTGCTGTCCTTCGAAGCCTTGCTGCGCGAGAGGCGCACGCCCAAGCCGGTGGCGATCGATCCGCAGGAGGACGTGGCGCTGTTCCAATATACCGGCGGCACCACCGGCCGGCCGCGGGCCGCCATGCTGACGCATGCCAATCTCACCGCCAATGTTCAGCAGATTCTGCATTATGTCGGTGGACGCGAGCCCGGCAAGGACCGCATTCTCGGCATCTTGCCGCTGTTTCATGTGTTCGCGATGACGGCGGTGATGAATCTCGGGATCACCATCGGGGCGACGATGATTTTGATGCCGAAATTCGACGTGGCGGCCGCGATCGCGATCCTCCGGCGCCAGAAGCCGACGATCCTGCCGGGCGTCCCGACCTTGTTCACCGCGCTCCTGCAGTCATCGCGGCTGCGCCGCAGCGATCTCAAGTCGCTGTCCTTCGGCATCTCGGGCGGCGCCTCGTTGGCCACCGAGCTGCGCAACCGGTTTCAGCAATTCTCGGGATGCCGGCTGGTCGAGGGCTATGGTCTTTCCGAGACATCGCCGGTCGTCACCTTGAACCCGCTGAGCGGGACGGAGAAGGACGGCTCGATCGGACAGCCATTGCCGCGCACCATCATCTCGATCCGCAATCTCGATGATCCCAAACGCGAGATGCCGCTCGGCGAGCCGGGCGAGATCTGCGTCGGAGGTCCGCAGGTGATGAAGGGATATTGGAACCGCCCGGAAGACACGCAAGCGGCGTTCATCGACGGGCTCCTGCGTACAGGCGATGTCGGATATCTGGACAGGGACGGCTTCGTCTTCATCATCGATCGCATCAAGGACCTGATCAATGTCTCCGGGTTCAAGGTCTATCCTCGGCAGGTCGAGGAGGCGATTTACAGCCACCCTGCCGTGTCGGAGGTCACGGTGATCGGTGTGCCCGACCCCTATCGCGGCGAAGCGCCCAAGGCTTTCGTCAAGCTGAAGGACGGGCACGAGCTGACGAAGGAGGCGCTGATGACCCACCTGTCGGGCAAGCTCTCGCGCATGGAGATCCCGTCGGCGATCGAATTTCGCGACAGCCTGCCGAAGACGCTGATCGGCAAGCTGTCGAAGAAGGAGCTCAGAGAGTGAATCGCGCGGCCTACTGCTGCTGACTCTGCTGCTGGGACTGGCTCTGTTGCTGATCCTGCTGGACGCGCGGCCAGACCTGCGTGCGACAAAGGAACGCGAGGCAGCCTTCGACCTCCATCGAGGTGTCGTTCGGCCGAAGATACACGCTGTAGGTGCGGCCATCCTCGGGATTGTAGACATTGCCCTCCCACTGGTCGTCCCGGTCGGAGGACGGCTTGAGCTGCGACAAAATCGTCAGGCCGACCAGCGGCTTCGCCTTGAGGGTCGAATCCGGGTTTCGGCGGTCGAGCTTCGGATTGCCTTTCTTGTCGTTGGGCTCCGACAGCCAGACAATCTTGCCGCACAATGTCTCGCCGCAGGGCGCGATCTCGATTTGCGACCGCCCCTCCCCTGCCGACCAGAACCCGACCGGGTCCGTCGTTTTTGCGGTCGCCGGTATTGCTGCCAGCGCAACCAACGCCGTCAGGACTAACACTTTCCGCATAGGTCCGACCTCATCTTAGATGCTTCCAACGCGCGCCTTCCCACACAGGGTCTTGCATGCCCGGCCAACAGTCGACGATGATCGCGGTCGCCTCGGCCATGCGGTTGAGCGGTTCCCCTCGGAGGTCTATGGTTTTCCCGAGCCGGTTGCCCGGCCTTGAGGCGTTTCAGCAAATCTGGAGGACCCGAATGACCCGCGTCGCCGAATTTCGCCCGCAACAGGCTAGTGCCAGTGACGAGTGGCATTTGCGTGTCGATCTTGCGGCGGCCTTTCGCCTTGCGGCGATGCACGGATGGCATGAGGCCGTTGCCAACCATTTCTCCCTGGCGGTCTCGCCGGATGGCACATCATTCCTGATGAACCCGCGCTGGCGCCATTTCTCGCGTATCAAGGCCAGCGACCTTCTCTTGCTCGACGCCAATGATCGATCGACCATGGAGCGGCAGGACGCGCCCGATCCGACTGCATGGTACATTCACGGCCGGATGCATGCGGCGCTGCCGCAGGCGCGCTGCGTTCTCCACCTGCACCCGCCCTATGCCACGGCGCTCGCCGCTCTCGCTGATCCCGAGATCAAGCCCATCGAGCAGAACACGGCGCGGTTCTTCAACCGCGTTGCCTATGACACGGGCTATGGCGGCATGGCCAACAGCGCGGAGGAAGGCGACCGGCTGGCCTCGATCCTCGGCAACCGCACCACCATGATGATGGGCAATCACGGCGTCCTGGTCGCTGCCGAGACGGTCGCCGAAGCATTCGACACGTTGTACTACCTCGAGCGGGCATGCCAGACGCTGGTGCTTGCCTATTCGACCGGCCGTCCGCTCAACGTCATGAGCGACAGCGTCGCCGAGAAGACGGCGCAGGAATGGGAGGAGTATCGCGGCCAGTCCTTTGCGCATTTCGAGGAGATGAAGTCCATTCTCGCCAAGCAGAGTCCCGACTTCGCGGACTAGATGGCCGTCGCCCTACGCCGCACCTTGCCGCCGACCAACAGCCTCGTCGTGTTCGAGGCGGCGGCACGGCACATGAACTTCACGCGGGCGGCAGAGGAATTGTCGGTGACCCAGTCGGCGGTGAGTCGCCAGGTCCAGCTGCTCGAGGACTTCCTCGGCACCACGCTGTTCCAACGCCATGCCCGCGGGCTGCAGCTGACGCGCGAGGGAGAGCGGCTGCACCGCGCGGTGTCGATGGGGCTCGAGCACATCGCCAATGTCGCGGCCGACATTAGACGCCACCGCGGGCCGGCCGAGCTGACGGTCGCGACGAGCGTCACCTTCGCGTCCTATTGGCTGATGGCGCGCATGGCGAAGTTCCGGGCAGCCCATCCCGAGGTCGAGCTGCGGCTCGTCGCGTCGTCGCCGGTCTATGATCTCGCCGCCGCCGGCATCGATCTCGCCGTGCGCTACGGCAGCGGCGAATGGCCGGCCGTCGATGCCGTGCGCCTGTTCGACAACGAGATCTGGCCGGTCTGCTCGCCGCAATATCTGAAGGGTCGCGGGCCGGTCCGCGGGGTCGCCGGCCTGCTGTCGGAGACCCTGCTGCATCTGACGAAATTCGATCGCAACTGGGTGACCTGGGAAAGCTTCCTGCAGGCCTTCGGGGTGCGCGATCAGCCGGTGCAGCGTGGGCAGGTGTTCGACAATTACATGGTGCTCATCCAGGCCACCCTGAGCGGCCAGGGAATCGCGCTGTGCGGCCGCCGGCTGGCGGAAGACTTCATCGCGCAAGGCGACCTGGTGCGGCCGATCGAGGAAGCGATGAAATCGGATCGCGGATTCTACCTGGTGCGGCCACGCGAGACCACCATGAGCCACAGCGCCCGGCTGTTCCACGACTGGCTGCTCGACGAGGCCAAGCGGCCGGCGCAGACGTAGGCAGTCGGCATTAGGCAGATCGGCAGTGAGTGGTGCCCTCCCCTTCTGCCTACAACCAACCCTTGCGACGGAAATAGATGAAAGTGGCAACGACCGAAGCGACCATCAGGCCGAGCGCGAAGGGATAGCCCCAGAGCCAGTCGAGCTCCGGAATGACATGAAAGTTCATGCCGTAGATCGAGGCGATCAAGGTCGGCGGCAGGAACACCACGGCGGCCACCGAGAAGATCTTGATGATGGCGTTCTGCTCGATGGTGATCATGCCGAGCGTGGCATCGAGGATGAAGCTGATCTTGTCGGACAGGAAGGAGGCATGATCGGTCAAGGAGCTCAGATCGCGCTGCAGGGTCTTCAAATGCGAGCGCTGGACCTTGCGGCCCTCGGACTTGCGATCAAGATCGAGGACTGCGGTGTAGAAGGCGGTGAGGCGCGACAGCGACACCAGGCTTTCGCGGATGTCGGAGGTGAAGTCGCCTTCCTCGCCGATGCGGCGCAGCAGGCTCGTGAAGTTGCGCGACTTTCCGTCGGCGGCCTGGAACACCTCCTTCGAGGTCATGGCTGCGATGGTCCCGACCCGTTCGAGATGGTCGGCGGCGCGGTCGACGATGGCCTCGAGCAGCGAGATGAACACGGCGTCGCCGGTCGGCGGACACCCTTCCGGCCGCTGCGAGCGGGCGATGAAGATGTCGAACGAGCGCGGCTCGCAATAGCGCACCGTCACCAGGAGCTGGCCTTTGACGATGAAGGTGACGGCATCGATCTCCGGCTTGTCGCCATCGGCCCGGCTGATGATCGTTGCGGTCATGAAGATGGCATCGCCCTGGGTGTAGAGGCGGCTCGAGGCCTCGATCTCGGCAAGCTTCTCACGCACCGGAATGTCGATCCGCAGCGCCGCCTCGATGGTGGCCTCCTCGTTCGAGGTTGGCCGCAGGAGATCGATCCAGACTGTCTCGGGCGGCAGCGAGGCGCCGCCCTTCCAGTCCGAGGGCACGAGGGTTCCTTTGTCATGGACATAGACAGTCAGCATGAGGATCTGTCCGATATCGAATGGAAATTCGGCCTGAACAGTAGTTGAGGCGCAGCCGGCTGCAAAGCCGGCAGATTGCTCGTCTTGACGCTGTCATGCTACCCCGGGTCATGGACCAAACAGACGTTGTCCACATCGTCGGAGCAGGCCTCGCCGGGTCGGAGGCGGCCTGGCAGGCGGCGAATGCCGGCTGCCGGGTGGTGCTGCATGAAATGCGCCCAGACCGGATGACGGACGCCCATAAATCGGGCGGCTGCGCCGAGCTTGTCTGCTCCAATTCCTTCCGTTCGGACGATGCCGAGCACAATGCCGTCGGTCTCTTGCATCAGGAGATGCGGCTGGCCGGCTCGCTGATCATGGCGTGCGCCGATCGCCACCGGCTGCCGGCCGGGTCGGCACTGGCGGTCGACCGCGACGGGTTCTCCGATGCGGTCACGAGCGCGATTGCGGCACATCCGCGGATCGCCATCGAGCGGGGCGAGGTCGACGACCTGCCGCCGCCCGAGTGGCGCAACAGCATCATCGCCACCGGCCCCCTCACCTCGGCCGCGCTGGCCGGAGCCATCGCCCGGGCGACGGGCGATAGCGGGCTCGCCTTCTTCGATGCCATCGCCCCGATCATTTATCGCGACACCGTCGATTTCGGCGTGGCCTGGTACCAGTCGCGCTACGACAAGGCCGGGCCGGGCGGCAGTGGCGCCGACTACATCAACTGCCCGCTGAGCAAGCCGCAGTACCAGGCCTTCATCGATGCGCTCCTGACAGGGGAAAAGGCGGCGATGCGGGATTTCGAGAGGGACACGCCCTATTTCGACGGCTGCCTGCCGATCGAGGTCATGGCGGAGCGCGGACCGGAAACCCTTCGGCACGGGCCGATGAAGCCGCGCGGGCTCACCAACGCCCATGCGCCCGACGTCAAGCCCTATGCGGTGGTGCAGCTCCGTCAGGACCATGCCATCGGCACGCTCTACAACATGGTGGGCTTCCAGACCAAGCTGAAGCATGGCGAGCAGGTTCGGATCTTCCGGACCATTCCGGGCCTCGGCAACGCCGAGTTCGCAAGGCTTGGCGGGCTTCACCGCAACACCTTCCTCGACAGCCCGCGGCTGATCGACCAGGAGCTCAGAATGCGGGCGCTGCCACGGCTGCGCTTCGCCGGCCAGATCACCGGGGTCGAGGGCTATGTCGAGAGCGCCGCCACCGGGCTGATCGCCGGACGGCTGGCGGCGGCGCAAGCCCTGGCACGGCCGTTCCACGCGCCGCCCGCCACCACGGCCCATGGTGCGCTGATCAACCACATCACCGGCGGCCATATTGACCTGACCGACGGTGCGAGCCGCTCGTCGTTCCAGCCAATGAACGTCAATTTCGGTCTGTTCCCGCCGGTCGCCCTGCCCCGCGACGGCGCCGGCAAGCGGCTGCGCGGCACGGCCAAGCAGGAGGCGCGCAAGCGAGCCTATACGGCGCGCGCGATCGAGGCGTTCCGCGGCTGGCTAGAAACGTTCGGCCCATGAGGCCCTGAGGAGCCTCAACTGGCGCCAGACCTGCGGCACCGGCGCGCCCTCGGTCAGCACCGAAGCACCCACCCGGGAGAGCTTGCGCAGGTAGGTTTCGGCAAGGCTCGCCGGCAGGAAGGCCGGCAACGCCGCCACCGGCATCTCGGTCTCTGCAGCACGGGCCTCGCGGAGGCGGCTTTCGGCCACGTGGCGCAGCTCGGCGAGCACCACCGCCATGGCGGCATCGGCACGGCCTGCCAGCACATGCGCCGGCGAGAGCCCGCGACGGGCCAGCAGGTCGAGCGGGACGTAGCATTGGCCGCGGGCCCGATGCTGCGGCAGGGATCGCATGAGTCCGGCAATTCCGACCGCCACGCCGGCATAACCGGAAATGGTCGCGGTCCGCAGCGCCTCCTCGCCGGCAAGCACCAGGGCGGCGAGCTGGATCAATGCCGAGGAGGTCTCGCCGAGATAACCTTCGAGATCGGTCATCGACGGCATCGGATCGTCATAGAGATCGAATCGCCGCGCCTCGATCATGTTGCGGAAGGCATGGAGCGGCAAGTCGCCGGCCGCGATGGCACGCGCCAGCAGCTGCAGGACAGGATGGTCGGGAGTGTCGCCGGTATAGATGCCGGTGACCGCGTCCTCCCACCATTGCAGGCGGATCTCGCCGAGCATCGGCTCGCGAACGAGGCTGCGAATGCGCGCGAGCTCGACATTGAAGGCGTAAAGGGCGTGGATCAGCGGCCGGCGATCCTCAGGAACGAACAAGGCGGTCAGCCAGCGGTCCTTGTCCTCGCTGCGGAGGAGCTCGTCGCAATGATGTGCCGCATCCTCGAGCGTGGTCGCCATGATCAGACGGCGATCAATGCGGCGGCAACGTCACGACCTTCGGCGAGCAGCACATTGTAGGTTCGGACGGCAGCGCCCGTGTCCATCGCCTCAAGCGTGATCTTGTGCGAGACGAAGTCACGCCGAATGTCGGCCGAAGGAAAGACCTGGCTCGGGCCGGTGCCGTGCAACAGGAGGCCGATAGGCGCCTGCTCAGCAAAGACCAGTGCGAAACTGCCGCTCTCGATCTCGGTAATGGACGTCGGCGGCCAGGCGTGCATGCCGGAGGGAAGGATCAACAGCGAGCCGCGATGCGACATGCCGGCAAAGCGGAAGCCGCCATCGCCATAGGCGTCGATCGGCGCCCGGCCGGGATAGAACCTCTGTCCCGACCGCTCCGCCATCGCATTCAGGGCCGCGCCGCCTCGGGGGTGGCGCCGGTCTTGGCGCGGTCGGTCTGCCCGCCGGTGCTGACCCCGGTGAAGATCAGGAATGGTGCGGCGATGTAGATGGATGAGTAAGTGCCGACGATGACGCCCCAGATCATGGTGAAGGTGAAGCCGCGGATCACCTCGCCGCCGAAGAAGTAGAGCGACAGCAGAGCCAGCAGCACCGACAGCGAAGTCATGATGGTGCGCGGCAGCGTCTCGTTCAGCGACTGGTCGATGAGGTCGGGCAACGGCATCTGCTTGTAGCGCCGCAGGTTCTCGCGCACCCGGTCATAGACCACGACGGTATCATTCAAGGAATAGCCGACGATTGTCAGGATCGCGGCGATGATGGAAAGGTCGAAGTCGAGCTGCAGCAAGACGAACAGGCCGATCGTCAGGGCCACGTCATGCACCAGCGATGCCGCCGCGCCAACGGCAAACTGCCATTCGAAGCGGAACCAGAGATAGATCATCACCAGAAAGATGGCGACGACCACCGCGATGACGCCGCCGCGCGCGAGCTCGCCCGAGACCTTGGGCCCCACCGTCTCGATGCGGCGATAGTCGATGCCGGGGCCAAGGGCCTGGCGGACCTTCTCGACGGCGACCTGCTCCGCCTTCTCGTCACCCTGGGTCGGCAGGCGGATCAGCACGTCGGTCGGCGCACCGAATTCCTGCAGCTCGACGCCGCTGCCGAGCTCGAGCGCGCCGAGCTCCTCGCGCAGCAGGGGCAGGTCGGCCGGGGCCGCTGTCCTGATCTCGATCAGCGTGCCGCCACGAAAATCGATGCCGAGATTAACCCCGATGGCGAAGTAGATGATGATGGTGGCGACGATCAGGATCGCCGAGCCGATGAAGCCGTAGCGCGCGGCCCGCATGAAATGGATGCCGGCGCTCTCCGGAATGAAGCGGATGGGCTTGAACTTCATGCATCAGCTCCCGGGTCAGAGCGGCACGACCTTGGGCCGTGCCATGCGGACCCAAGTGGCAACAATGAGCCTCACCAAGGTGAAAGCGGTAAAAATCGTGGTCAGGATTCCGAGCACCAGCGTGACCGCAAAGCCGCGGATCGGGCCGGACCCGAGGCCGAACAGCACCATGCCGGCAATCAGCGTGGTGACATTGGAATCGAAGATGGTGCCGAACGCCATGCGGAAGCCGGTCTCGATCGAGCCGATCACCGAGCGCCCAAGCTTCATCTCCTCGCGTATGCGTTCATAGACGAGCACGTTGGAATCGACCGCCATGCCCATGCCGAGCACGAGGCCGGCAATGCCGGGCAAGGTCAGGGTGATGCCGAAGAACGACATGATGCCGATGATCATGATCGTATGCGCCACGAGCGCGATCACCGCAAAGACGCCGAACAGGCCGTAGCAGAGCACCATGAACAGCAGCACGGTGACGAGCCCGATGATCGAGGCGATGATGCCGGCGCGAATCGAGTCCGAGCCGAGCGAGGGGCCGACGGAACGCTCCTCGACCACGCTCAGCCTGGCCGGCAACGCCCCGGAGCGCAGCACGATGGCGAGATCGCTCGCCTCCTGGGTGGTGAAGCGACCCGAGATCTGGCCGGAGCCGCCGAGAATGGGCTCGTTGATGCGGGGAGCGGAGACGACCTTGTTGTCGAGCACGATGGCGAAGGGGCGACCCACATTGTCGCGGGTGAGCTGGCCGAATTTGAGCGCGCCCTGCTGGTTGAAGCGGAAGCTGACGATCGGCTCGTTGGTACGGTTGTCGAAGGCCGGCTGGGCATCGTTCAGGTCCTCGCCATCGACGGTGGCGCGGCTCGAGGTCTGCACCCAGTAGATCTGGTTGGGCTGCTTCTGGTCCGGCAAGGCCTCGCAATCGGCCGGCGGCCGGTCGGTGGCGCTGGTCGGCTGGCTGTCGCACAGCAGCCGGAACTGCAGCTTGGCGGTCTGGCCGAGGAGGTCCTTGAGGCGGCCCGGGTCCTGCAGGCCGGGAACCTGGACGAGGATGCGGTCCACCCCCTGGCGCTGAATGATCGGTTCGGTGGTGCCCAGCGCGTTGATCCGCTTGCCGACGATGTCGAGCGACTGCTCGATGGCACGGCCGATCCGGTATTCGAGGCCGGCCGGGGTGAAGGTGAAGATGATCTGATCGCCGTCCTGGCGGATGTCATATTGCCGGGTGGTGCCGCCGCTGCCGAAGAGCCCGGTATCGAGGGGCTGCTGGAGCTTGCGCAGCTCGGTCATCGCGGCATCCATCCGGGACGGATCGGTGATGCGGACCGCCACGGAATCACCGGAGCGACCGAGACCCGAATAGGGAATCTTCTGGGAACGGAGCGCCTGGCGGATGTCGCCGATGAGCTGCTTGGCGTATTGATCCTTGAGCGTGGCCTGGTCCACTTCGAGCAGCACATGGCTGCCGCCCTGCAGGTCGAGGCCGAGCACCACCGGGCCGTTGAACAGCGGCAGCATGGACCGAACATGGGCGGGGAGGACGTTGGGCAACGCCAGATAGAAGCTCAAGGCCACCATGGCGAGGGTGGCGATCATCTTCGTCTTGCTGAAGAAAAGCATTGCCGCCTATCCCGCGATGATTGGTGGCGAGGACATTTCCGGCTGCCTCATTTGGTCAGCGCCTCCTCCTTCACCGGCTCGCCGCGGGCGCGCACCTCGGAGATCGACGATTTCAGAACCCGGATGCGGACGTTCTCGGCTATTTCCAGAGTGATTTCATTGTCATCGAGCACCTTGTGGACCTTGCCGACGATGCCGCCGCCGGTCACCACCGTGTCGCCGCGCCGGACGTTCTTGACCAGCTCCTGGTGCTCCTTGAGCCGCTTCTGCTGCGGGCGGATGAGCAGGAACCAGAAAACGCCCATGATCATCACCAGCGGCAGAATCATCGAGATGATGTCGCCGCCGGGCGTTCCGCCGGCAGCCTGGGCGAAGGCAGGGGAAATGAACATCTAGAGAAATCTCCGGAATAGCGGCATTACCTTGGGGCAGTGCCTTCCGCCGACCGGCTCGACCCAAGCCTGTGGCGCAACTGGCGCCGGAATATAACGGCGGCTCTCCCATTTGCAACCCGCCGAGGGACGCTTGTCCCCTCCCCTTCCGGACGCTATTCACGCCGCGGCGGCGACCATCCGGGTGACTCATCATGGCAAGCGAGGCGGAACAGCAGATTGTCGAGCGGCTCGAGCGCATCGCCACGGCGCTCGAGCGGTTGGCCGGCGCCCCGCCGACGGCGCCGGATTTCGGCGCCCATGCCGCCTTTGTCTGGCATGCCGCCGGCAACCGGTTGAGCGAGGTCGCCAAGGTCAACCGGGTCGCGCTCGAGCTGCTCAAGGGCATCGACCAGGTCCGCGACATTCTGCTCGAGAACACCCGGCGCTTTGCCGACGGTCTGCCGGCCAACAATGCACTGCTGTGGGGTGCACGGGGGATGGGCAAGAGCTCACTCGTCAAGGCGGTCCACGCCGATGTCGATAGTGGCTCCGGCCGCCTCAAGCTGATCGAGATCCACCGCGAGGACATCGAGGCGCTGCCGGAATTGATGGCAATCATCCGCAGGCAGCCGCAATGGAAATTCCTGGTATTCTGCGACGACCTGTCGTTCGACGCCGCCGACACCTCCTACAAGTCGCTCAAGGCGGCGCTCGAGGGAGGCATCGAGGGGCGACCCGAGAACATGATCTTCTATGCCACATCGAACCGCCGGCATCTCTTGCCGCGCGACATGATCGAGAACGAGCGTTCGACCGCGATCAATCCATCGGAGGCGGTGCAGGAGAAGGTGTCCCTGTCGGACCGGTTCGGCCTGTGGCTCGGCTTTCATCACTGCTCGCAAGCCGATTACCTCGCCATGGTCGATGCCTATGTGAATCACTTCGGAATCCCCGGCGACCAGGCTTCCCTTCATGCCGCCGCCATCGAATGGCAGGCGACGCGGGGCGCCCGGTCGGGACGGGTGGCCTGGCAGTTCGTGCAGGATCTGGCAGGTCGCAAAGGGGTGCGGCTGGCCGAGCGCTGATCAGCGAAGCTCCGCTTCGTTCTTCAGCCATTCGGCGGGATTGCGGCCGATCGGCAGCATCACCCACTGGCGGTAGGCTTCGCGCTGCTTGAGGCCGTCGAGCCAGCGGTCGAGATTCTTCAACTGCGGCCGGTCGATCTCGAGATTCTGGTAGCGCCAATAGACGCTGCCGAGCGGGATGTCGGCGGTCGAGAAATTGCGCCCGGCGAAGAACGGCTTGCGGCCGAGCCAGCGGTCGGCGATCTTGAAGGCTTGGGCAGCAGATTTGGCGGCAGCCTTGATGAAGGCGGGATCGCGACTGTCCTCTTCCTTGCGCACCGTGTTCATGAACAGTGGGCCGATCGCCGCCTGGGCGGTGCTCGTCGACCAGTCCATCCACTGGTCGGCCAGCGCCATCGCCTTCTGGCCGCGCGGCTGGATGGTCTTGCGGCCGTAGCGGCGCGCGATGTAGCGGACAATCGCCTGGGATTCGAAGAGCACGATCGACCCGTCGCGGATCACCGGCACCAGGCCCATCGGGTTGAGCTTGAGGAAGGCCTTGTCGTCGAGCCCGCCGAAGGAGCCGCCGACAGTGTGCCGCTCAAGCTCCACCCCGGCCTCGGCTGCAGCCCATAAGACCTTGATGACGTTAAGTGAATTCCGCCGACCCCAAAGCGTGATCATGCCTGTCTCCGAAGGTAGTTGGGGGGCTGTTATCCCCACGGGCGGAGCGGGCGGTCAAGCCCTGTAATTGAGGCAGTCGGCAGTAGGCAAATAGGCAGTAATAGGAGATCTTCCCTACTGCCTACTGCCTACTGCCTACTGCCTACTGCCTACTGCCTACTGCCTACTGCCTACTGCCTTAATTGGACGCCGTCGCCGATGAGAGGTACTTCGTCGGATCGACTGCGGTTGCGCCCTTGCGCAGCTCGAAATGGAGCTGCGGACTGGTCACCGAGCCGGTCTGGCCGGCCTTGGCGATGACATCGCCGCGCTTGACGGTGTCGCCGCGCCGCACGAACAGGTCCTTGTTGTGCGCATAGGCGGTGACCCAGCCATTCTCGTGACGCAGCAGAACGAGATTGCCATAACCCTTCAGCTCGTTGCCCGCATAGGCGACGACGCCGCTCTCGGCGGCACGCACGCTCGTTCCCTCCGGCACCGCGATATTGATGCCCTCATTGCGGGTGCCATTCGGCTTCTGGCCGAAGGTCGCGATCACCTTGCCGCGAACCGGCCAGCGGAATCCGGCGTCGGCCGCCGGCTCCGGCTCGGATTCGGCTGTTGCCTGCTGCTCGGGAGCCGGCTGCTCGTCAGCCTGGTCGCCACTGTCGGCAGTCTCTGCGGAAGGCTCCGCGGGAGACTCGGCGGTGGCCGCTTCCTCGGCAGGCTCGGCCTGCTCGAGCTGCGGCTTCTGACGCCAGCTCTTCTGCTCGACGGGTGCCGCATCGGCGTCGTTCCGGGCGATCTGGTGCCCGCCGCCCGGGATGCGCAGCTGCTCGCCGGTCTTGACCGAATAGTTCCGCGGCAGATTGTTTGCCTCGGCGATCTCGAAGGGGCTGACATTGTAGGCCCGACCGATCGAGAACAGGGTTTCGCCGGATCGCACCACATGGGCTGCGCCTTCGCCGCGGG
>JBEVJH010000053.1:0-7957 GCA_040510355.1 Aestuariivirgaceae bacterium | reverse complement strand
GCCGCATCGCCCTATGTGCCGGAGCCGCCGCGCGCCCAGGCGCTGCTCGAGCGCATCGATTTCGAGCAGCATATCGAGATCACCTATCGTCCCGACCATACGCTCTATCAAGGCCAGCCCTTTCCGGTGCGGCTGTTCCATCCCGGCAAGTTCTTCCAGGAGCCGGTCCATATTGCGGTGGTGGAGGCGGGGCAGGCGCGCGAGATCGTCTATTCGCCCGACCTCTTCACCTTCGGTCCCAAGGCCGCCTTCGCCCGCAACCTGCCGGAGGATCTCGGCTTTGCCGGCTTTCGCATCATGAATGCCGACCTCCATGGCGACTGGCTCGCCTATCTCGGCGCGAGCTATTTCCGCTCGGCCGGCGAGCTCCAGCAATACGGCCTGTCGGCGCGCGGCCTGGCGATCGACACGGCGCTGCCGACGCCGGAGGAGTTTCCCCGCTTCTCGCGCTTCTATCTCGAGCCGGGGCGCGATGCGATCACCGTCTATGCGCTGCTCGAAGGCGCGAGCGTCACCGGCGCCTATCGCTTCATCTGGCACAATGGCAAGGGCGTGTGGGGCGATATCGAAGCGCGCCTGTTCATGCGCCGCACCGTCGGCCGGCTCGGCATCGCGCCGCTCACCAGCATGTTCTGGTACTCCGAGACCAACCGCGCCAATGCGCCCGACTGGCGCCCGGAGATCCATGACTCGGACGGTCTCGCCATCGCCACCGGCAGCGGCGAGCGGCTGTGGCGGCCGCTCAACAACCCGCCGCGGGTGATGACCTCGACCTTCCTCGATCGCTCGCCCAAGGGCTTCGGCCTGCTGCAGCGCGACCGCCAGTTCGACAGCTACGAGGATGACGGCGTGTTCTACGACCGCCGCCCCTCGGTGTGGGTCGAGCCGTTGAGCGACTGGGGGCAGGGCGCGGTGCAGCTCGTCGAGATCCCGACCGATGTCGAGATCCATGACAATATCGTCGCCTATTGGGTGCCTTCCGAGCCGGCGCGGGCGGGCGGCGCCTTCACCTTCGCCTATCGCCTCTATTGGACGGCGGCGGAGCCCAAGCCGCCGACCGCCGGCCAGGTGGTGGCGACGCGGCGCGGCCGCGGCGGCCGGCCCGCCGAGAAGGGCAAGCTCGGCTTCACCAAATATGCCATCGACTTCGCCGGCGGCGGCCTCGAGAAATTCGAGAGCACCGATGGGCTCATCCCGGTGGTCGAGACATCGCGCGGCATCGTTGCCGATCCCTATGCGCTGCGGGTCAACGGCACGCCCAAATGGCGGCTGGTCTTCGACCTCAAGGCATCAGGCAGCGACCCGGTCGAGCTGCGCGCCTATCTCAAGGACCCGCGCGGGCGGGCGCTGACGGAGACGTGGTTGTTTCAGCATTTTCCGGATGAGGCAATAGACAGTAGGCAATAGAGCACCGTTCACTGCCTATTGCCTAATGCCTACTGCCTATTCCCGCCCACTCTTATCCCCGATATCCACCACTTGGATCGGCACGCTGAGCGTGCCCGTGTGGCGTTGCACCTTAAGCGACACGGTCTCGCCGATCTTCGCCTTCTCGAGCGCCTCGGTGAAATCCGAAAGCCGGCTCACCGGCTGGTCGTTGACGGCGACGATGACATCGCCCAGGCGTCCCGCCTGCTCGTCGATGCCTTTGAGGCCGGCGCGCTCGGCCGGCGATCCGGGCAGCACCTGCTCGACGACCAGGCCATGGACGCCGGCCTGGGTGGCGAACTGCTCGTCGCCCACCGTGATCCCGATGCCGGGGGTGGGGACGCGTCCCTTGGCGATCAGCTCGGGAACGATGCGGTTCACCACCTTGGTCGGTATCGCAAAGCCGATGCCGGCATTGGCGCCCGACGGTGAGAAGATCGCCGTGTTGACGCCGACGAGGCGGCCGGCCGAGTCGAGAAGCGGCCCGCCGGAATTGCCCGGATTGATCGCCGCATCGGTCTGGATGACATCGGCGAGCTCGCGCCCCTCGGCGGTCGGCAGCCGCCGCTTCAAGGCGCTGATGATGCCGGTGGTGAGCGTCTGGTCGAGGCCGAACGGATTGCCGATGGCGAACGCCCATTGGCCGACCTTGAGATCGTCCGACTCGCCGAGCGTGATCGGCGGCGGCAGCCGCGACGCGCCGGCGCTGACGCGCAGCACCGCCAGATCGTAATTGGGTGCCCGCCCGACCAGCTCGGCCCGGTAGACGTCGCCGCTCGCCATCCTGACCGCGATGCGGCTCGCGCCCTGCACCACGTGGTTGTTGGTGACGATATGGCCGGCATCGTCCCACACGAAACCTGTCCCGGTGCCGCCTTCGCCGCCCCGGTTGCCGGCGACGACCTGCACAACCGAAGGGGCAACGGTCTGGAACAGCGTGACGGCGGTCTGCTCGGCGGGTGCAAGCTCGCCGCGCGGCGTGATGACCCGCGGCTCGCCCCGCGTGAACATCAGCCGGTCGATCCAGGGTTCCGCAACATAGACGGCGATCAGGCCGACGAGCACCACCAGCAGGATGCGCATGAGACGGTCGGACATGGAGAGCTCCAGAAGCAGCGAGGGTAGATGTAGGAAGCGAACCTTCCATCCGCCAGTCGCTGCTTTAGAGCATGTCCGCCTGCCAGATGCGGTCGGCATATTCCCGGATCGCCCGGTCGGCGGAGAAGCGCGACATGGCCGCGACATTGCGCACCGCCTTCTCGGCCCACACCGTCGGCTCGAGCCACAGCTGGTCGGCGCGGATGTTGGCCGAGCGATAGGCCGGGAAGTCGGCCAGCACCATATAATGGTCGCCGCCGCGCAGCAGCGAGTCGACGATCGGCCGGAAGCGCCCGGGATCGTCGGGCGAGAACTCGCCGATGGTGATCAGGTCGAGGGCCCGGCGGATCGGCTCGTGCTGGAGATAATATTCATAGGGCACATAGCCCTGGCGCCTGAGCTCCTGGACCTCCTCGACGGTGAGCCCGAAGATGAACAGGTCCTGCTCGCCGACCGCTGCGGCGATCTCGATATTGGCGCCGTCATAGGTGCCGAGCGTGAGCGCGCCGTTCAGGGCGAGCTTCATGTTGCCGGTGCCGGAGGCCTCGGTGCCGGCCAGCGAGATCTGCTGCGACAGATCGGCGGCCGGCATCAGCATCTCGGCGAGCGACACGTTGTAGTTCGGCAGGAACACGAATTTCAGGTAGCGATTGGTGACGGGATCGGCATTGATCCGGGCCGCCACGTCGCAGGCGAGCTTGATGATGAGCTTGGCGAAGCGGTAGGCGCTCGCCGCCTTGCCGGCCATGATCACCGTGCGCGGGGCATAGAAGCGATGAGGATCGTCGCGCAGCATGTTCCACCGGGCGACGACCCCGAGGATGTTGAGCAGCTGCCGCTTATATTCGTGGATGCGCTTGACCTGGAAGTCGAACATGGTCGCGGGATCGACGCTGACGCCGGTGCGCTCGACCACCAGCCGCGCCAGGCGCTCCTTGTTGGCGCGCTTCACCGCCAGGAAGCGATCGCGGAAGCCGGCGTCCTCGGCGAAGCCCTTGAGATCGGCGATCTCGTCGAAATTGCCGCGCCAGCTCTGGCCGATCGCCTCGTCGATCAGCGACGACAGGCGCGGATTGGCCTGCATCAGCCAGAGCCGCGGCGAGATGCCATTGGTGACGTTCTCGAAGCGGTCGGGCCAGAGGGCCGCATAGTCTGGGAACAGCCGCTCGGCGATGAGGGCGCTGTGCAGCGCCGACACGCCGTTGACCTTGTGGCTCGCCACCACCGACAGGCGGCCCATATTGACCCGCGGCATGACGTTGCGCTCGACGATGCGGGTGCGGTCGATGAAGCTCTCGTCGGCCTGCCGGCCGCGCCGGAGATCGGCGACGAAGCGCCGGTCGACCTCCTCGATGATCTCGAGATGGCGCGGCACGATCCGCTGCAGCGTGTCGCAGGCCCACACCTCGAGCGCCTCGGGCATCAGGGTGTGGTTGGTGTAGGTGAAGGTCCGCTGGGTGATCGTCCAGGCATCGTCCCACTCGATCCCGTGCTCGTCGACCAGGAGCCGCATCAGCTCGGCCGGCGCCAGCGCCGGGTGGGTGTCGTTGAGGTGGATCGCCACCCGCTCCGCCATGTCGTTCAGGCTCTCCTTGCCGGCTATGAGATCGCTCACGATGTCCTGCAGCGAGGCCGAGACGAAGAAGTGCTCCTGCTTGAGCCGGAGCTCGCGCCCTTCCTGGGTGGAATCGTCGGGGTAGAGGATCCGGGTCAGCGTCTCGGCCCTGATCCGCTCGGCCGAGGCGTCGAGATAGCGCCCGGCATTGAAGGCGGCGAGATCGAAGGGCTGCCCGGCCTCGGCATCCCACAGGCGAAGCGTGTTGACGGTGACCTGGCCCTGGCCGGCGACCAGCAGGTCATGGGCGACCGCGATCACATCCTCTGTGTCCACCCAATGGGCGCGATAGCCGCGATGATGCACCTTGCCGCCGAAGCGGATGCGGTAGCGGCGCTCGTCGCGCACCACCTCCCAGACCTTGGCCTCGCGCGACCAGTCCTCGGGCAGCTCGACCTGCCAGCCCGAGCGCAGCTCCTGCTTGAACATGCCGTAGGAGAAGCGGATGCCGTAGCCGGTGGCCGGCACGCCGAGCGTCGCCATGGAATCGAGGAAGCAGGCGGCGAGGCGCCCCAGCCCGCCATTGCCGAGCGCCGGGTCCTGCTCATGGCGGATGATCGTGTCGAGATCGATGCCGAGCGCGGCAAGCGCGGTCCGGCACTCGCTCTCGAGCCCCATCGCCGCCAAGGCGGAAGCGAGGTTGCGGGCGATCAGGAACTCCATCGACATGTAGGCGACATGCTTGAGCCGCTGGCGCCTGGCGAGCGCGTTGCTTTCGTGCCAGCGCTGCATCAGCAGCTCGCGCACGACCTCGCTCACCGCCGAGAACCAGTCCTCCGGCTTGGCATTCTCCGGCAGGATGCCGAGATCGAGCCTCAGCCGGTCGAGAATTGCCTGCTTGAGCCCCGGACGCATGGTGAGGCGCGGATCGCTGGTCATGGCGGAACCGTCGAGACCAGAGCCACCGGGAACTTGTCGAGCAGCTCGGCAACCGCGATGCGCCCGCCGGCTCCCAGCGCTTCGCCTGTCAGATGATTGACGAAGGATGCACCCGCAAGCGTCGGCAGCACGACCGCGGTATCATGCCAGCGCTCGCGCGGGATCGCAGGCCGGTCGTTGCCGGCGGTCAGGCGCAGCGTCCGGCACGGAGCAACCGCGACGGCCCAGTCGTCGCCCGCATTCCGCGCAAATGCGACAATGCTCGCCTGCTCCGGTCCCTCGACGGCGAGCGGCAGATACGCGCCCTCGGCCAGCAGCGCGGGCGCGCGCTGCCGCAGCGACAGCCCGCAGCGCAGCAGGTGCAGCTTCAGGGCACCGCTCTTCCAGCCCTCGGTCATTGCACCGAGTTCCGCAATCTTGCCGGATTCCACCATTGCCGCTCGTAATACGAAGTCTATCGGCCGTCGATTGTCCGGATCGACGAAGCTCAAGTCAAAACCTTCCGAGCCCTGGTAGATATCAGGTATTCCCGGTGCGACAAGCTTGACGAGCGTCTGGGTCAGGCTTGTCAGCGCGCCGGCTACCGTCAACGGTTTGATCACCGCGGTAAAATCCCCGAGAAATGCGCCACTCCGCGCCGGATCGAGCGCCAGCGCGACAAAATTGCGGATGGCCCGCTCATAGGGTTGGTGCGAGGCGATCCAGGTGGTGCGCAGCTTGGCCTCGCGCACCGCTTTCGCCATGAAGTCGCCGAGGCGCTGCCGGAACGCCGCGAGCCCGGCCACGTCGCCAGGCCCGAGATCGAGGGGCCAGGCGCCGGCGGCAGCCTGGTAGAACATCCATTCGATACTGGGCTCGGGCGCCAGCCCCTCGGGAAGCTCGACGATGGCCGGCGCCAGCATCCCGTGCCAGCGCATCACCGCCTCGCCCCATTCGCCCGCCATCTCGCTCAAGCCATAGAGCCGTGCCCGCGCGTCCTCGCCGCGCTTGGTGTCATGGGTGGCGGTGGCGCTGAGGCCATAGGGCTGGTTCTGCCGGCGCAGCGCCATCGCGGCATGAAACGGCTCGAGACCGAGATCCTTCGGGTCGGGATCGCCGCCCACCTCGTTGAGCGCGATCAGCCGGTTGAGGCGGTAGAACACCGTGTCCTCGACCGCCTTCGCCATCACCGCGCCGGTCGTCTGCTGGAAGCGGGTGACGAAGAGCAGCGCCGCCGCCTGGTCCTCGGGGCTCGTGAAATCGAGCCGCATCAGGCGGCCGATGAATTCGATCGACTCCTCGTCGTCGACCTGCCGCGACGCCTTCGCCGAGGCCACCGCCGCCTCGATCACCGCCTCGTCCTGCGGCGAGGCGCCATCGACATTGACATAGGTGCGATAGAGGGGCAGGGCGGCGACGAACTCGACCAGCGCCCGCCGGATGGTGTCGGCACCGAAATCGCGGGTCATCGGATCGCGGTCGGTCAGCGACAGCACCATGTCCTTGAGGATGTCGAGCTCGCCCGCGAGATTGCGCCACATCATCTCGCGCTTGGCGCGCTTGATCTCGGCGGCGAAATCGGCAGGCCCGGCGAATTGCTGCCAGTGTGCGTCGAGCACGGCCAGCCCTTGCGGCTCGGTGAACAGGCCGGCAAGCGCTGCGATGAACTCATAGCCGGTGGTGCCGGCCACCGGCCAGTCGGCGCGCAGCTCCTCGTCGCGCCCGAGGATCTTCTCGACCACCACATAGAGCCCGTCGTCGATGCCGGCCGTCGCCTGCAGCTGCTCGAGATAGCGGCGGGGATCGGCAAGGCCGTCGACGTGATCGATCCGCAAGCCATCGACGTCGCCGGCGGCGATGAGCGACAGGACGAGGCCATGGACCTCCTCGAACACGCTCTGGCGCTCGACCCTGACGCCGACCAGGTCGGCGATCTCGAAGAAGCGGCGATAGGTCAGCTGCTCGCGCGCCGCCCGCCAATGGACAAGCCGCCAGACCTGGCTTTCATGCAGCTGGTGGATCGCCTCGCGGTCCGCGGCGATCGCCTCGGTCGCCTCGATGATCGCTGTCCGCACCGCCGCGTCCTCGGCCAGCGCCGCGAGATCGCCCTTGAGCTGCGCCGAGTCCTCCTGGCTGGCGACCGCAAAGCGGCGGGCGAGCGCACCGCAGGTCGCGGGATCGAGGCGGCCGATGACATGGGCATAGGAGGGCGGGGCAAGAGGCAGGAGCAGCCCGTTGTAGCCGAACGAGCAGCTGCCGGTCCCGGCATCGAAGGCGAGCGAGAAGGCGCCGCTCGTCAAGGCCTGCCCATAGGAGCTTGCCAGCGCCGGCACGAGCAGCTTGGGCGCCGCCCAGTCGATGTCGAAATGGTCGGCATAGGCGCTGCTGCGGCCCCATTCCAGGACGTCGCGCCACCATTCGTTGCCGGGGCTCGCCCCCATGTGATTGGGAACGATGTCGAGAATGAGCCGGACGCCATGCTCCCGCAGTGCCACTGCCAGCTCGGCAAACCCGTCCGCACCGCCGAGCGCCGTGTCGAGCGCGCCATAGTCGGTCACGTCGTAGCCATGCGTGGAGCCGGGCGTCGCCTCGAAGATCGGCGAGGCATAGAGATGGCTGACGCCGAGCTTGGCGAGATGGGGCACGAGCGCGGCGGCCCGTCGAAAATCCATCCCCGACCGGAACTGCAGCCGGTAGGTGGCGAATGGCGCTGTCATGACGGCTTCGGCCGTTCCTCGCGAAGGGCCGCGGTTACCGCGCGGAACAATTCATCGTCGGCGATCTGCTCGATGGTCAGCGGCAGCTTGCGGCGCCAGTTTGGATACTCGTGTATCGTGCCCGGCAGGTTGACTTGCTCGACGACGCCGAGCAGGTCCTCGATCTGCGCCACCAGCAGCCGCGACGGCGTGCGCGCGAGCAGCCGATGGGTGGCGCTCGCCACCTCGGGGGCGATCATGC
>JBEVJH010000052.1:0-2610 GCA_040510355.1 Aestuariivirgaceae bacterium | reverse complement strand
CTCTATGCAACCGATACAACCCGTCATTCCTCTCTCGAGGTGCAGCTCGATCAAAGCCGCAAGATGCTGGCGATCGGCCAGTTGGCCGGCGGCGTCGCCCATGACTTCAACAATGTGCTGACCGCCATCATCGGTTTCTCCGATTTGCTGCTCGCCCGCCACAAGCCGACCGATCCGTCCTTCCTCGACATCATGAACATCAAGCAGAACGCCAACCGGGCCGCCAATCTGGTGCGCCAGCTGCTTGCGTTCTCGCGCCGCCAGACACTCCGGCCGGAGGTCACCTCGCTCAGCGACATCATCTCAGATCTCGGCCATCTGCTTGGCCGGCTGCTCGGCGAGAAGGTCGAGCTCAAGATCGTCCATGGCCGCGACATCGGTCTGGTGAAGGTCGATATCAACCAGTTCGAGCAGGTGATCATCAACCTCGCGGTCAATGCCCGCGACGCGATGCCGGGAGGCGGGACGCTCACCATTCGCACCGCCAATCTCGACGAGGAGGAGGCGCGCAGTGTCAGGCCGGGGCTGCTGCCTCCCGCCGACTACGTGATCTGCGAGGTGGAGGACAGCGGCACCGGCATGCCGCCCGAGGTACTGGAGAAAATCTTCGAGCCGTTCTTCACCACCAAGGAGGTCGGCAAGGGCACCGGGCTCGGCCTTTCCACCGTCTACGGCATCATCAAGCAGACCGGCGGATTCATCTTTTGCGACAGCGAGGTGGATCGCGGCACGATCTTCCGAATCTATCTTCAGCGACATTCCGGGGTCGAGCGCGAGATTGCTGCAGTGCAGCAAGTGGAGAGCCGCCGCGATGAAGGCGGCGCCGACCTCACCGGCATGGGCACCATCCTGCTGGTCGAGGACGAGGACGCCGTCCGCTCGTTCGCATCGCGCGCCCTGCAGTCGCGCGGCTACACCGTGCTCACGGCCGAAACCGGCGAGCGGGCGCTGGCGGTCATCGAGGAAAATCGCCATGCGATCGATCTCGTCCTCTCCGACGTGGTGATGCCGGAGATGGACGGCCCGACCCTGCTCAGGGAGCTGCGCCGGCGCGGGATCGGCACCAAGGTGGTGTTCATTTCCGGCTATGCCGAGGATGCCTTCGAGAAGAACCTCGAGGGCCAGACTGATTTCGCTTTCCTGCCGAAGCCTTTCACGCTGAAGCAACTGGCCGAAGCCGTGAAGGACGCAATGAGTTCTTGAGATTTCCAGGAGATCCCGGTGAGCGTCGTCGAAAGCCTGGCCCGCCAGCTTGCTGAGAAGCGTGTTTCGGCCCGCTCGCTCGTCGAGGAGGCGCTGGGGCGCGCCTTCGATCCCGCCGGGGAAGGCGCGCGCAGCTTCATCGCGATCGACGCGGCGGGAGCAAGGGAGACCGCCGACCATATCGACCGCTTGCGGCGCCGCGGCCGCGCGCCGTCGCCCTACGCCGGCATCCCGATCTCGGTCAAGGACCTGTTCGATCTCGCCGGCGAGGTCACGACCGCCGGCTCCGTGATCTTGAAGGAGGCGCCGCCGGCAACCCTCGATGCCCTGGCGATCGCCCGTCTCAAATCCCATGGCTTCATCGTCCTCGGCCGCACCAACATGACGGAGTTCGCCTATTCCGGCGTCGGCCTCAATCCGCATTACGGCACCCCGCTCTGCATTCATGATCGGGCGACCGGGCGCATCCCCGGCGGCTCGTCGTCCGGCGCCGCAATCTCGGTCGCCGACCGGATCTGCGCTCTCGGCATCGGCACCGACACCGGCGGATCATGCCGCATTCCGGCGGCGTTCAACGGCGTGGTCGGGTGGAAGCCGACGGTCGGCCGGGTGCCGACCCGCGGCGTCTATCCGCTGTCGACCACCCTCGATTCGGTCGGCCCGCTCGCACGAACGGTGACCGACTGCTTCATTGCCGACGCCATCATGGCCGATGACGAGGTCGCGAGCCTCGAGACGCCGCCGCCCGGCGGGATGCGGCTCGGGGTCCTGCGGAGCCTGGTTCTCGACGATCTCGATCCGCCGGTCGCGCACGATTTCGCGCGGGTGCTGGCGCGGCTCGCCGCAGCGGGCGTAAGGATCGACGATGTGGCGTTCGAGGCGGTGACGCGGTTCGCCGCGCTCAATGCCAAGGGCGGGATCAGCGCGGCCGAGGCGCATGCCCATCATGCACCGATGATCGCGGCGCGCCGCGACGCCTATGACCCGCGGGTCGTCAACCGGATCCTGCACGGCGCCGCCATCACCAGCGGCGATCTGATCGGCATTCATCGGGCGCGCGCCGAGATGATGCGGCAGTTCCACAAGGTCGCCGAGGGTTTCGATGCCCTGATCCTGCCGACTACTCCCAATATCGCGCCGCCGATCAGCGCGCTTTCCAGCGACGACGACTATCTCCGGATCAATATGCGCTCTCTGCGAAACACCATCATCGGCAATTTTCTCGGTGTCTGCGCCATTTCGTTGCCGATGGCTGCGCCGGGCGAGCCGCCGACCGGCATCATGCTGATGGCGAGGGGTGGCAGCGACCGACGCCTGTTCCGGGTGGCGCGGGGCGTCGAGGCGGTGCTGGCGACCGAAAGTAGCGGCGACTAGGAAATAAATCACTCACCAAAAAGATGTAACGAA
>JBEVJH010000051.1:0-6965 GCA_040510355.1 Aestuariivirgaceae bacterium | reverse complement strand
CTCGAGGGCAAGGGCGCCGGCAGCCACCCCACGGCCTCGAGCGTCATCGCCGACATCTGCGATATCGCCCGCGGCGCGCGGTCGCCGGCCTTCGGCGTGCCGGCCGAGGCGCTGATGCCATGCCGGCGGGCGGCAATGCGGGCGCATGAGGGCGGCTATTACGTGGCGCTCGACCTCCATGACCGGCCCGGCGAGGTGGCGGCGGTGGCGCGGGTGCTGGCGGGCGAGAACATCTCGATCGAAAGCATCGTGCAGCGCGGCCCGTCGCTGTCGATGCTGAGCATCGGGGAGCGGCGCAAGCGGCAGACCGCACCGTTCATCCTGATCACCCATGAGACCCTCGAGAGCGCCATGCGGACGGCCCTGGAAAAGATCGAGAACGAGGGACATTCCGCTGGAAAACCGCGGATGATCCGCATCGAGCGGCTTTGAGCGGTTCAGCCGCTGGGGTAAAAACGATTCCGTCCGCGTCAGTCGAGGAGGCCTGATCCTGGCCAAGCTCAAACGGATCTTCACCATCGAGATCGCCCGGGTGACCGAGGCGGCGGCCATCGCGGCGGCGCGGCTGGCCGGGCGGGGCGACGAGATGGCGGCCGACCAGGCGGCGGTCGATGCCATGCGCTCGGCGCTCAACCAGATCGTCGACATGGACGGGCTGGTGGTGATCGGCGAGGGCGAGCGCGACGAGGCGCCGATGCTCTATATCGGCGAGAAGGTCGGAACGTCCGGCGGCCAGAAGATGGATATCGCGCTCGATCCGCTGGAGGGGACGACGCTGTGCGCCAAGGCGATGCCGAACGCGCTGGCGGTGATCGCGATGGCCGAGAGCGGCAGCCTGCTGCATGCGCCCGACAGCTATATGGAGAAGATTGCGATCGGCGGCGGCTATCCGGCGGGGACCGTCGATCTCGACCTGCCGCCGGGCGAGAACATCAAGCGGCTGGCGAAGGCCAAAGGCGTGTCGCCGGGCGACATCACCGCCTGCATTCTCGATCGGCCGCGCCATGCCGAGCTGATCGATCAGGTGCGCAAGGTCGGGGCGGCGATCCGGCTGATCAGCGACGGCGATGTCGCCGGCGTCATTCACACCGCCGACCAGGACACCGGAATCGACATCTATCTCGGCGTCGGCGGGGCGCCGGAGGGCGTGCTGGCGGCGGCGGCGCTGCGCTGCATCGGCGGTCAGATGCAGGGGCGCTTGGTGCTCAAGAAGTCCGAGGATCGCCAGCGGGCGATTCGCATGGGCATCAAGAACCCCGACCACAAATTCGAGCTCTCGGAGCTCGCCTCGGGCGATGTGATGTTCGCCGCCACCGGGGTCACCGACGGATCGATGCTGCCGGGCGTCCGGTTCGAGGGCTCGCATGTCACCACCCACACCATCGTAATGCGTTCGGCAACGGGGACCGTGCGCTGGATACGCAATCGCCGCCTGCTTGCCCGGCCGTGACGCCGGCGGGGCATTTTCTCGATGTCGGGCGGTCGCTGACCGGCCGCCACTGGCGTGCGCGCCTCAAGGACGGCCGGGCCGCCCTCGCCATCGCCGAGCGCCTCGGCATCCCGGAGATCCTCGGCCGGGTGCTGGCGGGACGCGGCATCGGGATCGACGGCTGCGCCGACATATTGAGCCCGCGGCTGCGGGCGCTGATGCCGCAGCCGACGGCGATCCGCGATCTCGAAGCGGGGGCCGACCGGCTGGCCCGCGCCATCACGAGCGGCGAGACGATCGGCATCATCTCCGATTACGACGTCGACGGCATCTCCTCGGCGGCGCTGCTCGTGCTCTATCTCAGGGCCTTCGGGGTCGTGCCGAAGGTGCATATTCCCGACCGCATCACCGAGGGCTACGGGCCGAGCCGGGCCGCCGTCGAAGCGCTGGCGGGCCAGGGCGTCACGCTGCTGGTGACGCTCGATTGCGGCGTCAACGCCCATGATCCGCTGCTCGCGGCCTCGACGCTCGGCCTCGACACGGTGGTGGTGGACCATCATCTTGCCGGGCCGCTGCTGCCGGAGGCGCATGCGGTGATCAATCCCAACCGGCAGGACGATCTGTCGGGGCAGGGGCATCTCTGCGCCGCCGGCCTCACCCTGATCCTGGCGGCGGCGACCAGCCGGGCGCTCAGGCAGGCGGGCGATGCGCGCTTGAGCGATGGCGGGCCCGATCTCCTCGGCTTTCTCGATCTCGTGGCGCTCGCCACGGTGTGCGACGTGGTGCCGCTCGCCACGCTCAACCGGGCCTATGTCCAGCAGGGGCTCAAGGTGATGGCGCGGCGGGAGAATATCGGGCTCGCGGCGCTCGCCGACATGGCGCGGCTGAAGCGGCGCCCCGATCCGCATGCGCTCGGCTTCCTGCTCGGGCCGCGGCTCAATGCGGCGGGCCGCGTCGGCCATGCCATGGCGGCGGTCAGGCTGCTGACCACGGAAGACCGCGGCGAGGCCAACCTGCTCGCCCAGCAGCTCGAGGCGCTCAATCGCGAGCGCCAGGCGATCGAGATCCGGGTGCTGGAGACGGCGCTGTTCGAGGCGGAGCGGGCGCTCGGCCAGTCGCGCGCCTTGCCGGTGCTCCTGGTGTGCGGCGAGAACTGGCACCCCGGCGTGCTCGGCCTCGTGGCGGCACGGCTCGCCGAGCGCTACCGGCTGCCGAGCTTCGCGCTCGGGCACCAGACCGGCGGGCTCGTGGCGCATGGCTCGGGGCGGTCGCTGCCGGGGGTCGATATCGGCGCCGCCATCCGCGACGCCTTGATGGAGGGGCATCTGGTGAAGGGCGGCGGCCATGTGATGGCGGCCGGGCTCACCGTCGAGCGGGCGAAGCTCGGGCGGCTCAGGGCATTTCTCGAGGAGCGGCTGGCGGGGGCGGTGGCCGATGCCTCGGGCGCCGCGGCGCTCGACATCGACGGGGCGCTGACCGCCTCGGGCGCGACGCTCGATCTCGTCGAGCTCCTGGAGCGTGCCGGGCCTTACGGGTCGGGCAATCCGGCGCCGGTCTTCGCCTTTCCGGCGCATCGGGTGCTCTATGCCGATCTCGCCGGCCATGACCATGTGCGCTGCACGCTGGTCCATGCCGACGGCACGCGGCTCAAGGCGATGGCGTTCCGGGCGCTGTCGACGCTCTTGGGCGAGACGCTGCTCAAGGAGCGCGACCGGCCGCTGCATGTGGCGGGACGGCTCGCGGTCGACGACTACAATGGCCGCCGCGGCGCCCAGCTGATGATCGACGACGTGGCGCTGGTCGGCGCCTGACGGCCTGCGGCCGAGGCTTGCGCTCGGACAGGGGCCCCACTATAGAAATCGCGCCTCCCTCAAACGAGCGGCGCCCTTCGTCTAGCGGTCCAGGACGCGGCCCTTTCACGGCTGAAACACGGGTTCGATTCCCGTAGGGCGCGCCAATTAAATCAAATACTTAGCCAAAAAAGATAAGTGGCCATGCAGCCTGCTACCCAATAGATGCCCAATAAGCAGTGCTGAATCCGGCAACGGCGTGGCTAAGCCCGAACCGTGCTGCGCTCGGCAAGGAACACGGCAAAGCGGTGAGCTTCGGCTTCGCTCATATTCAGATGGTAGGTTAGGCCGGTCTCGTGGCTGGTCAATTCGATCGACACTCTCTCATGGCCGGCGCTGAAGGTCAGCTTGCCTTCAGCCAAGGCAGCCTTGCTGTTGGTCCGAGTCAACTTGGCCATTTGGATACGCCTTACCGAGAACTTGAAGTGAATGTGGCAAATCCGCCACAAACATCAAGATCTATTTTCTAATGAGCCACGCCAGATTTTGCAGCCTCCTGCCAAGGGTCGTTTAAGTAAATAGTGGTTCTTCTCATACGAGCTACTTTCGAGGGAGCGCAAAGCATGTGTACAATTTTTTTGTTGTGTGCTCTTGCAGCCACGGATCTGTACCAGCGTTGTCGCTAGATTACAGCACGGCAGGGGAGTCCAAATGTAGGGGATTCAATTGAACGTCGAACGCTGTTGTCAGCCCACCGAACCCTGTCCGGATTGCCTCGCATATTTCGCTTGGCTTAATCGAGACCTCGACCAAGGCATCTCCGCAGGCGAGGACGATCGAAAGATCGGCTTAGCGGAATCTAGCAAGGCCAACCTCGACTAAGCCGAATTTCACGAGACGTATGCAGGCGTTGCTCCACACGCCTACGTGAAATTTCGCTGCGATCTGGCTCGCTTTGCAATTAAGAAATTGACTGCCGGATAATGAGCCTTCGCGGTTCTTCTCGGGTTGGGCCGTGCGGTGTGCTCAAACAGACGCAACCTACGTGTGCCGGCAACGCACAAGAACCCGACGGAAGGAAAACGTCACTTGGGTAAGTCTTATCGGGGACCTGTATATGAGCAAGGGGTTGGGCCACGTCGAGCGGCAGGTCATCGAACTTTTGGACAAGCAACCGGGCCTGAAAGGGTCGGAAATCGTTAGCGCTATTGCAGGCCCGAGTTCGACGCCATCCGAAAAATTCGCCATCCGCCGCGCGCTCGCCAGCCTCAAAAGCAAGGGCTTTCTCGACAAGACGACCGGACCAGGCGGGCCGAGGTGGGCGAGGTGCGAACCCGCCTCGGCCGATGTTGACCCGTTGGTGCTGGCAATCCACCAGTGCGAGGAACGAATGCTGGCTGTCACTCGCGCCAAGTTGTTGCTCGAAGAACGAGAGGCGGAATTGGCCGCGAGCATGGCATCGCTGCGATCGACGATAGAGGCGGCGGGCCGCGATTATTTCGAGTTCTGCAAGCGGACGCTCAGGATGAATCGGGCAACCGTCGAGCGAATACAACGAAAGGCAAGTCTATAACATTCACTCCCCGTCTACCTCCGCAAAGTATTCCGCCCATCAGTTCCCGGCCAAATGGTCAGGGAGTTAAAACATGGCCGAACCGCCTGGCGGCAACCGGCGTTATTGCACTGCCGGTTGGACGCGGAGACCCCTCCTACGACGACCGGCATCTAGGGATGGATATCTTGTCGAGTTCCGCCCCTAGAGGCTTCCGTGTCTCCCCCGAAACATGGGAGCGGCGGGGCGGCGGTACCCACAGTCAGCCGCCCCGTTCCTGAAGTTGCTGCCATCGTGAGTACGGCCATGTGCCGCCCTCGTTCTGCCAGCCCTCCGGCGGTCCTCAAATTAAGCCCTGGACAGCAGCAGTTCGGGGCCGGCAGGCCACAGCCTGTGACGTTGGGTAGTTCGTGAATGCCAGCAACATACAACGTTTAGCGGGCCACTATGACACCCCTGTTAAGACTGCCCCAAGTTCAGAACGAGGGGCTGCTAGCGATCATCGGGAAGCTGTTTAGGTGGCAGTCCCTGCTGCCTCGGGGGGGCGATTGGTGATCGCTGGTGGATTGTGGGGTCCATTGCCAACGCTGTTGAAGGGGGAGTTTAATAGTTGAGGTACCGACGGCCATTTAAGTGGCCCATCCTAGTTCCCCGCTCGAATGTGGCCATGGCCGCCGGCACAGCACCGGAGTCCCCTCCCGGTGCAAGCGCGTAAGCGCGAGGGCGCTCGGCCCCGAACTGGGCGCCCTTCAATTTACGCTACTTACCTATGACGGAATCCTGGCTGGATCGAGTCCAGCCATGAGATTGGGGCCGGCACCGTCAGGGGGCTTAGGTTACACCGGAGGACCGGCCCCTTACCGCCCTCTCGATGAGAGCGGGAATTGAACATAGTGGGGCGCTAGCGTGAATTGCAAAAAAGAAATAGACGGCGGATCGCCACCAGCCTGCCGGCGGCCTAAATGCATCCGGCCACCCGCCTTCAAACGAGTTCCCTCAAATCTTGAGATGGCCTCGGCGCGTACCTGAACACTGGATGAACACCGCGTTCAGTGGTCATTCTGCCGCGGAGGCGTTGATTGAGGTTAGGCATGGGAGTGAAGTGCTATGACCCAACCATACGACGCACTTGGCGATCTGCATTTACCGGGTCGCGAGAGAGATGATTACCAGGATCGCAGGACGACTGGATGGAGCCAACTGCTCTGCGCATGCTTCATTCTGCTGACCATCGCCGCGCTCTTTAAGTTTTCGGATGTCATCTCCACAAATCGAACAGCCCCCTTTGCGCATATGACCGACCTGACACGGTTGGCCGGCGACATCGAACGTTGGGAACGGGGTGAGACGCGGCAACGGACAATGACAGTGCCCAACTCCGACGAGTTCATACTGCTGTCCAGTGTCGATCAATAATCTTGCCCGGAATGTGCAACAATCAGTTTGTCAGTTGCGTATGGTCAGCATGGCAAAACTCACTCGATCTCATTCCACAGGCGCCCTCGTCGAAGGCAATGTGAACTTCACCGCTGGTAACGGCTGGTTCTCGATCAGTGTCAGCAGCGAGGATAGCGACGCGAGGTATCATCTCCACCTCTCCGAAGACGAGGCGCAACGGTTCGCCGCTTTCATTGGCGAGCGCATCGAGATCGATCGTTACGAAACCATGAGATAGGAGAGGCCGGCGCTGCGGCACCGGCCCGAGGGTCTGCTAAATTGGCGGATATTCACTCCTCCACCTTTGACTACCGCCGCCGTGCAATCTCCTTTCGGAGCAACCATAGGCGAAGCGCAGCCACAGAATGCGGATGAGCAAGAACCGCATCTGGGTCACCCGCTGGTGCCGCTCGCCGCCGACACGGAACCGCACCGTTGAAGCAAGCCATCAAAACATGTGATGGTCTACCGAGAAACCCAGCGCAAGGCGCTCAAGCAAGCCGCGGTCGTTTCAGGCTCCGGCATGACTGCTGCGACGAGAACATCTTCCACAACAGCGACAACTTCAGCGCCAATGGCATCAGCTTCGGCGGTGGCGTCGAGTGGAAGTTCACCGACAACCTTTCGAAACGCTGATCACCGATGGCTGGGAGGTGGCCGGCTATGTGTCGGCTTGGGAAAACCGTTCGTTGATTCTCTTCAAGCACAAGGATCGGAAATTTCTGGTGCAGTGCTCTGTCCTGATCGATGTGACTCG
>JBEVJH010000050.1:0-3129 GCA_040510355.1 Aestuariivirgaceae bacterium | reverse complement strand
ACAAGCTGTCGCCGCCGCTGCGCTCGGAGGACGATCGCAAGGCGCTCGTCGAAGGGGTGCGCGACGGCACGATCGACGTCATCGTGTCGAGCCATGATCCCCAGGATGCCGACACCAAGCGCCTGCCCTTCGCGGAGGCCGCCTTCGGCGCGTCCGGGCTCGACACGCTGCTGTCGGCGGCGCTGATCCTGCACCATTCCGGCGATGTCGCCCTGCCCCGCCTGGTCGAGACCATGACGGCGGCGCCCGCCACGCTGCTCGGCCTCGAGACCGGTCGGCTGACGCCGGGCGCCCCCGCCGATTTCGTGATCGTCGACCTCGACCGGAGCTGGCAGGTGCGCGACGAGGACCTCAAGACGCGCTCCAAGAACTCGCCCCATGAGCACCGCACGCTGACCGGCCGCGCTGTCGAGACGGTGGTGGCGGGCCGCAGCGTGTGGCGCAACGCCGCCACCGAGGGCTGATCATCCGAAGGGGTTCGCCTCCAGCCAATCACGGATGGCAACGACCTTCGCCTTGTAGTGGGGTCCAAACCCCTTGAGGGCTTCGGCGATTGCCATCACCTCGGCGCACAAATCGCGCCGATGGTCGACCTCCTCCCCTTGCGCGTCCCTGGCGACGAATCTCAGCAGCGACATCATCTCGTCGACGCCGAAATATTCGATCTTGCCGAGCAGGGACACATAGTGGAGCACGGCGTCGGCGTGAACGGCCGAGCTGTTGGGCACAGCAGCGTCGCCGCCCTGATAGATTTCGAAATTGGCATCGAAGCTAAGATCGAGACCCAGCGACTTGAATTCCGACTGATAGAACGCAAGAGCAAGCTGCCCCTTTGACGTCTCCGATAGAGCCTGCAGGGTTCCGATCAATCTTTCGCCAAAATACGCGACAGGATCCCGATCACGTCCGAGACGCTCCCTGATGAGCGCCTGCAACCAGGTGTTCTCCTCGACGTATTCGATGAGCAACCGATGGAGCCACGTGCTTGCCTCGTCAGGGGTGGCAGGGGCCTCCGGGAGATCGATAAGGCGCGTGAAGATGCGCTCGACCAGCCGATCCACCCCTGCCTCGAACCCCTCGCTCCCCGGAGCGACAACCGCCCCGAGGGTGTGCTGGATGAGGCTCAGCGCCCTTTGCCGATTGTTCCCACGATAGCATGTGATGATCGAAGCGACGCCCTCCTCCAACGGCAAAACGCGATCGCAACAGTGAAGATGGCGCGGAACCGCCAGAAAGAACTGCTCGGGAATATGGTCGATCGATTCCTTCAATGCCTGAGCCGTCAGGACATTGGCCTGCACGCCGCTCTCCAATAGCGGTCGGCGGATCATCTCGCCGGCAGCGCAAATCAGCGGTAACAGATGCCGCGCTTTGATCTTCCTGAGCCCATCCGCAAGAAAGGCGGGGTCGGCGTCGCGATACTCGAGCAGGAAATCGCCCATGAGCTTGATGCAGAATCTTCGAGAATGGATCGGCGGGGCGTCGGAACCGATGAAAAAGCGGCTGACCATGCCCTGGATGAATCGGCAGCCGTCGATTGCCGTTTCAAGGCATTGACCCATAGGCCTGTCGACCTCCGCCGCGGCGGCGAAGAGGCGCAGGCTGTTGTCGCCGCCAAGCGGCAGAGGGTACTCGTCGTCAGAGTCGGGTGCGTGATAATTCGCCTCGACGATTGCTTCGCGTCCCTGTCGGTCATTGATGCCGCAACATGTCAGAAGGTGCGAGATTTCGTTGCCGAGGGAGAATGACTTCGTTGTCCAAGCGCTCCTCGAACGCCCGGCTTGACCCAGGGAACATGAGACAGCGGGCGCCTATGCTTTTGCCAATGAGCACATCGCCCAGCTGCCATATGGAATGATCCAACTGCATGAAATCAGTCCGCTGCGCTCCGTCCAGGGCCCTCACCCCTAGTGTCCCGAACTCCGCGCGACGAAACTGAAGTGTTTGCGAGGAGCCGGATTGCGGCGCGGGCGCAGGTGCTTCTTGATATCCTGAGCTGCCGACCCGGTGCAGCTGCGGGTCGGGCGCATGAGTCGTGTGCGTGTTGATTGGCGGCACGATTGTCCCCAACTGCCGATATGCCACCACCACCTCATCGGAGCGGTCGGAACGTTCTTCCTCGTTCGTCGGTAGAGTCGGGACGCGTCGAGCGCCGGTTTCTCTCAATGTGCTTGGCTCGCCACCCATCGTCTGCCTCCTGCAATGCCGGCACACTAGGACGAGCGACGCGCCTCTCCTGTGCCGATCGGCACAGTCGACGGTGGAATGATCGGGGTGCTCGACGCGGCCCTTGAGCGCAACGCAGCGTGGGTGGACCGGACGGCGTCATGCTCTACTATCCGCGCCATGGAATCGGGACAGCTGATGAGCTTGGTGCTGGCCGCCGTCTGGGGCTATCTCTGCGGATCGGTGCCGTTCGGCCTGATCCTCACCCGGCTATTCGGTCTCGGCGACATCCGCCAGATCGGCTCGGGCAATATCGGCGCCACCAATGTCCTGCGAACCGGGCGCAAGGGGATCGCTGCCGCCACCCTGATTCTCGATGCCGCCAAGGGCACGCTGGCGGTGCTGGTCGCCGGCGCGCTCGGCGGCGATGCCGCGGCGGCCATTGCCGGCCTGGCGGCGTTCCTCGGCCACGTCGCTCCGCTCTGGCTGGGATTCCGGGGCGGCAAAGGCGTCGCCACCTTCATCGGGGTCCTGCTGGGCCTCAGCTGGCCGGCCGGCCTCGTCTTCGCCGGGGTCTGGCTCGGCATGGCCGCCCTCTTCCGCATCTCCTCGCTCTCGGCGCTGACGGCGGCGGTGGTGGCGACCGGCACCGCCGCCATGCTCGCTCCTGCCCCGGCCGCCATCGCCGTCCTCATCATGGCGACGGCGATCTTCTTCACCCACCGCGCCAATATCGAGCGGCTGCGGCACGGCACCGAGCCGCGCATACGCCTGAGCACGTGATTTCCCGTTGAAGTCTAGTATGTACGATGTTACAACTTATGCGTGTCGTAGCGGTGGGCAATGGACAGGCTCTTGAGTGACGAGCAGCGGGTGGACTGGCTGCGCCTGATCATGAGCGAGAATGTCGGGCCGGCGACCTTTCGCACCCTGGTCAACCGCTTCGGTGGCGCGGCCCAGGCG
>JBEVJH010000049.1:0-14373 GCA_040510355.1 Aestuariivirgaceae bacterium | reverse complement strand
TGGCATCGTCATAGGGGCCGACCCATTCGGTGGCGTCGATCGTGCCCTTCTCGAGCGCCTGATAGATCTCGCCGCCGGCGATCTGCTGCGGCGACACGCCGAGCTTCGCCACCACCCGGCCGGCGAGACCGGCGATGCGCATCTTGAGACCGTTCAGATCGGCGACCGACTTGATCTCGCGGCGGAACCAGCCGCCCATCTGGGCGCCGGTGTTGCCGCCCGGCAGCGAATAGATCCTGTACTTCTCATAAAAGGCGTTGAGCAGGTCCTGGCCGCCGCCGAAATAGAGCCAGGCATTCTGCTGGCGGGCATTCATGCCGAAGGGCACCGCGGTGCCGAAGGCGAAGGTCGGGTCCTTGCCGACATAGTAATAGGAGGAGGTCTGGCACATCTCGACCGAGCCGTTGGTCACGGCATCGGCGGCCTGGAGGCCGGGGACGATCTCGTTCGGCGGGAAGACCTGGATGTGAAACTTGCCGTCGGTGGCCTCGGAAATGGTCCGCGAGAAGGTCTCGGCGCAGGCGAAGATGGTGTCGAGATTCTTCGGAAAGGACGAGGTCAGGCGCCATTTCAGCACGGGCTGCGACTGCGCGATGGCGGGGGCGGCGAGCATGCCAGATCCGATCGCGCCGACACCTGCCGATCGCACGAAGTTCCTGCGGTCCATCCTGTCGTTCCTCTCGCTATGGTGGCGCTACTTAAACGAAAGCCTTCATGATTGACAAGCAGCCCAGGGTCGGGCACTCGGCATGGAAACCGCAGGCCGGTGCAGCTAAGGTCAAGGGCATGTCGATCACGAGCAGCGAAGCCAATCCGCTGGTGGGCCTCCCCGCCGACACTTATGAGGACAGGGGTTTCACCTTTCACTCGATCGGCGACAAATATCTCCGCGCCGTCGCCGAGGTGGCGCGCTGCATCCCGATCATGATCCCGGCGCTCGATGCCGATTTCGATCTCGAAGGGCTGCTCGACCGGCTCGACGGAGTGGTGATGACCGGCGCAGTCTCCAATGTGCACCCGCCGCATTATGGGGCGGTGGCGACGGAGCGGCACGAGCCCTATGACCATCGGCGCGATCGGCTGACACTCAAGCTGATCGCCCAGGTGATCGAGCGCGGCATGCCGCTCATGTGCATCTGCCGGGGTTTTCAGGAGCTCAATGTGGTGCTCGGCGGGACGCTCGCGACCGAGCTCCAGGATCTGCCCGGCCGCCTTGATCATCGGGCGCCGAAATCGGCCGAGATCGCGGTGCGCTACGGTCCTGCCCACGAGGTGGCGGTGACGCCGGGCGGCCAGCTCGAGCAGATCCTCGGCAAGCGCGAGACCATGGTCAACACGGTCCACCGGCAGGGGGTCGACACGCTGGCGCCGCAGCTTGCGGTCGAGGCGACGGCGCCCGACGGGACCGTCGAGGCGGTGTCGGTCAAGGGCGCACGCGGCTTCGCTCTGGGGTTCCAGTGGCATCCCGAATACCGGGCCGCCGACAATCCCGATTCGGTGAAGCTGTTCGAGGCGTTCGGCACGGCGGCACGCGCCTATGCGGCGCGACCGCGAGGCATGCGGCGGGCCTCCTGATCAGGCGATGTTGCCCGGCAGGTCCTCGAGCGTGTCGAGGGTGAGCGCCGGGGCACCGGGAAGGCGGTCGGGCGGGGCGCCGGCACGATTGATCCAGGCCACCTGGAAGCCGAAGCTGGCGGCGGCATGGGCATCCCAGCCATTGGCGGAGACGAAGCAGACATCTTGCGGGGCGGCGAGCTTCAGCACGGCCTGCGCCTGCCGGTAGACCCGGCGCGACGGCTTGTAGATGCCGACCTCCTCGACCGAGATCACCCTCTCGAAACATCCGGCAAGGCCGGAAGCCTTGGTCACGGCATCGAGCATGGCCGGGCTGCCATTGGAGAGTATGGCGAGGCGCATGCCGCGCCGCTGCAAGGCGCCGAGACAAGTTCCGGCATCCTCGAACGAGTCAAGCTGAAGATAGAGATCCATGAGCTTCTGATGGAGTGCGGGATCCTGGATGCCGTAGAGCTCCATGGTGTGGTCGAGCGCTTCGGAGGTGACCTGCCAGAAATCGGCATGAACCCCCATCAGGCTTCTCAGCCAGGCATATTGCAGCTGCTTGTCGCGCCAGCGAAGGACGAACGGCTCTGCCCTGTCGTCGAGCGCCGCCAGGGCGCGCAACATGGGCGTGTTGATGTCGAACAAGGTGCCATAGGCGTCGAAGATGCAGGCTTTGATGCCCTGAAGCGGTGTCGGCATTGCGCTATCGGATGGTGGCTGCGTTCAAACAACCAGCATAGCGAATTCAGCCGAGCTTGCCGAGGCCGGGAAAGGTTTCGAGGAGCCAGTAGGAGAAGGTCTGCATGGCGCCGGTCATGAACATGATCCCGGTAAGGACGAGCGTCACCCCCATGATCATCTCGACCTTGGCGAGATGGCGGCGCAGATGGCGGAAGGCGCCGATGAAGGTCTGGAGGCCATAGGCGGCGGCGATGAAGGGCAATCCGAGCCCGGCCGAATAGAGCGCGAGGAGGCCGGCGCCGCGGGCGACGCTCTCCTCGGATGCCGCCACCGCCAGGATCGTGGCGAGCACCGGGCCGATGCAGGGAGTCCAGCCGAACGCGAAGGCGACGCCGATCATGAAGGCGCCGAAACTGCCCGCCGGCCGCGCGGCGTGCTGATAGCGCAGCTCGCTGTCGAAGAAGGCGATGCGCCAGGCGCCGATGAAATGCAGCCCCATGGCGATGATGGCAAGGCCGGCGAGGCTCGCCAGCACGTTGAACTCGTGGCCGCCAAGCGTCACGGTCCAGGACAGGGCCTGGCGCAGAAGACCCCCCAGGGCGCTGGCGGTGGCGCCGAGCGCGATGAACACCGTCGAGAAGCCGACGACGAAGGACACGGCCGCCGAAAGCACGCGCGGCCTCTCCACAGCTGCCGCATCCCCGTCGGTCAGCTGCTCGAGCGTGGCACCGGTGAGGAAGCAGAGATAGGGCGGCACCAGCGGCAGCACGCAGGGCGAGAGGAAGCTCACCAGACCTGCCGGAACGGCGAGAAGAAAGAGCGGCAGGTGGTCGGTCACGGGCGATGCGGGCTCCTTTGGAAAGGCAGTAGGCAATAGGCAGTGGGCAGTCAATTCCCCGTAAACGAGCCTTGACTTGATACGTTATAACATAGCATAAATCGGGCGAGGGGTTGGCGATCGAGGGTCCCGATGCACCCATCTGCGTTGATGGCCGGTGCCGGGCGACGGCTGGTGCTGGTCGGCCTGGCGATCGTGCTGCTGTGGGCGGCCGTGTGGTGGACGATTGCATGACCATGAAGGGCATCCGGCTCGACGATTTGACCGTGTCGTTCGATCGCGAGCCGGCGGTGCATCATGTCAGCGGAACATTCGCGGGCGGCAGCATGACAGCCATTGTCGGGCCGAACGGCGCCGGCAAGAGCACGTTGCTGAAGGCGATGGTCGGGATCGTCGAGCCCGACCAGGGCCGAGTGGTGCTGGAAGGATTGTCGCGGGCGGAGCTCGGCTATCTGCCGCAGCTCGCCGAGGTCGACCGGAGCTTTCCGATCACCGTCAGCGATGCGGTGGGGCTCGGGCTGTGGCACCGGATCGGCCTCTTCCGGGCGATGACGGGTGGCGAAGGCGCGATCGTCAAGGCGGCGCTGCAGACGGTCGGGCTCGAGGCGATGGCGAAGCGGTCGATCGGCGCCCTGTCGGTGGGACAGTTCCAGCGGCTGCTGTTCGCCCGGCTGATCGTTCAGGATCCGCAGGTGCTGCTGCTCGACGAACCCTTTGCGGCGCTCGACGAGCGCACCACCGGGGATCTGCTCGGCCTGGTGCTCGATTGGCACCGGCAGGGACGCACGGTGATCGCGGTGCTGCATGAGCTCGACCAGGTGGAGGCGCATTTCCCCGCATGCCTGCTGATGGCGCGCGAGCCGATTGCCTGGGGTTCGACGGCGTCGGTCCTCACACCGGCCAATCTGCGCAAGGCACGCGGCCTCGCCCAAGACCGGCCGGGCGAGGCGAAGGCGGCGCTCCCCGCCATGGCGGCCGAGCTGTCATGACCGATCTCTACGGACTGCTGATCGAACCATGGATCGCCTATGGGTTCATGGGGCGGGCGCTGGTCGCCTGCCTCGCGCTGTCGCTGGGGTGCGGGTCGATCGGGATCTTCCTGGTGCTGAGACGGATGAGCCTGATGGGCGACGCCATGTCGCATGCGATCCTGCCGGGAGCGGCGCTCGGCTACCTGGCCGCCGGGTTCTCGCTGTGGTCGATGAGCCTCGGCGGACTCATAGTCGGGTTGACGGTGGCGATCCTGGCCGGGGTGGTGTCGCGGGTCACGGCGCTCAAGGAGGATGCGAGCCTTGCCGGCTTCTATCTGATGTCGCTCGCGGTCGGCGTGCTGATCATCTCCAAATACGGCTCCAACATCGATCTCCTGCACGTCTTGTTCGGCACCATCCTGGCGGTGGACACGCCGAGCCTGCTCCTCGTCAGCGGCATCGCCACGGTGACGCTGCTGACGCTGGCGGTGATCTACCGACCGCTGATCTGCGAATGCTTCGATCCCGGCTTCCTGCGGACGATGGGCGGCGGCGGCTCGCTCTTCCACATCATCTTCCTCATCCTGGTGGTGCTCAACCTGGTGGCGGGATTCCAGGCGCTCGGCACGCTGATGGCGGTCGGGCTGATGATGCTGCCGGCCGCGGCGGCGCGGCTGTGGGCCACCGAGGTGTGGTCGCTGTGCCTAGTCGCCACGGCGATCGCCTTCCTGTCGAGCATGGCGGGGTTGCTGATCTCCTTCCACGTCAATCTGCCGTCGGGACCGTCGATCATCCTGGTGGCGAGCCTCGCCTATCTCGGGTCGATCCTGTTCGGGCGCAATGGCGGGCTGGTGAAGCGCTACTTCCCGCAGCCGCATTATCACCATCGCCACCAGGGCGGTTAAGGCAACCACGTTTTCGGCACAATCGGTGCGCATGGTCGCGCCGCATTCGAACCGGATTCGCGGGTCAGAATGATCGGGCGGTCTCTTTTCGTGTCGGCAATCCTGCTGCTTGCGGCCGTGCCCGAGGCGCGGGCGCATCCGCATGTGTTCATCGAGATGACCTCCGACGTCGTGTTCAACGACGCCGGCTCGATCAATGCCATCAATGTCGAATGGGTGTTCGATCCGGACTATTCGTCAATGGCGACCGAGGATCTCGACACCAACAAGGACGGCATGCTGAGCACCGACGAGCTCGAGCCGCTGGCGAAGGAGAACATCGATAATCTCAAGGAATGGAGCTATTTCGTCTATGGCCGGCTCAACGGCGAGAAGCTGAAATGGGCCGACGTCACGGATTACGGCCAGCTGATGGGCGACGACGGGCGGCTGCGCATGCATTTCGTCGTGCCGTTCGTCAAGCCGGTCGATCCGCGGACCGCCGAGTTCATCTATCGGATCTATGATCCGACCTTCTATATCGCGATCGACTTCGTCGGCAAGGAGCCGGTGGAAGCGCTCGGCAACAAGCCCAAGGCCTGCCGGATCGAAATCCGCAAGCCGCCCGATCCGAACGACACGGACGACACCAAGGCGATGCTGGCGACCAAGGGGAAGGACTGGACACCGGACCAGGAGGACGATTTCGGGATCATGTTCGCACAGCCGGTGGCGGTGGTGTGCAAGCCGGGAGCGGCGGGATGAAGAGACAATCGGTTCTATGGCGCGCGATCGCCACGCTGCTGCTGGCGCTGACGATCGTCGCCGCGTTGCCGATGACCGCCGCAAGGGCACAGGCGCCAACACCGGCCGCCGAGGCGGTGAAACCGAAGATCGACCCCAGCAAGCTGCTGGTCGGTCCGCGCAACGAAGCCACCGCGCCGACGCTCCTCGCCAATCCGGCCGGCTGGATCATCTTCAAGCAGCAGCAATATTACCGGGCGATGTCGCTCGCCATCCGCGACATCAAGCGAAGCTCGCCGTGGCTCGCCTCGGCGACGCTGATCGGCTTGAGCTTCGGCTATGGGGTGTTCCATGCCGCCGGCCCCGGCCATGGCAAGGCGGTGGTCTCGGCATGGCTCGTCGGCAATGGGGAGCGGCTGAGGCGCGGCATCGCCATCGCGTTCCTCTCCTCCTTGATCCAGGCGCTCACCGCCATCCTGCTCGTCAGCGTGCTGGTGTGGATGCTCGGCGCCGCTTCGGGGCTGACGCGGCAGGTGGCGCGCTATCTCGAAGCGACGAGCTATCTGCTCATCGCCGGCATGGGATTCTGGCTGGTGTGGCAGGCGCTCGGCAGCCGGTTGCTCAGCCGCGCGCTGGTGCCGGCGGTGGCGGAAGGCGACCACGCTCTTCATCATCACCACCATCATCACCACGATCACAGCCAGTGCCAGCAAGATCACCATCATGACGACGCCCATGAGCATGATTGCGGCCACAGCCATCTGCCGGCGGCCGCCGAGCTCGGCGGCGACTGGTCGCTCGGCCGGGCGCTGTCGATCGCGCTTGCCGTCGGCATCCGGCCATGCACCGGCGCGTTGCTGGTGCTGCTGTTCTCGTCGGCCGCGGGACTTTATTGGGCCGGCGTGGTGTCGACCTTCGTGATGGCGCTCGGCACGGCGCTGACGGTATCGGCGATCGCCGCCCTTGCGGTCGGCTCGCGGCGGCTCGCCCTGCAGCTCGCCAAGAGCGACACCGCATGGCTCGGCGGGGTCGCCGTCGTGCTCAAGGCAGGCGCCGGAGCGCTCCTGGTGCTGGTCGGCTTGAGCCTGTTCTGGGGCACGCTCAATGGCGGCATGCCGGTCGGTTGATGCCATGAAGCTGCTGCGTCTCCTTTCCGCGCTGGTGGTGACGGCGCTTGCCGCGACCGGGCCGGCGCTGGCCCAGGCGACGCTCGGCGATGATGCGCCGCTCAGGTTCGGCCGGTTCGAGGCGGAGGGCCAGGCGCGCTACGGCGTGCTGTCGGTCGGCGGCGTGCATGAGCTCGATCGCAGCTTTCTCGATCCCGCGGCGCAGGTGACCGGCCGGGTGTTCCCGCTCGACGGGCTGAAGCTGCTGCCGCCGGTGGTGCCGAGCAAGATCATCGGGATCGCGCTGAACTATCCCGACAATCCGCCGCTGCCCGACAAGGCGGGGCCGGGCCCCGGCTATTTCGCCAAGCTGCCGAGCGCGCTCATCGGCGAGGGCGGCGAGATCGTGCCGCCGGCCGATTCGACCAATCTCAACTATGAAGGCGAGATGGTGGTGGTGATCGGCAAGCAGGCGCGCAAGGTGAGCCCGAAGGAGGCGCTCGACTACGTCTTCGGGGTGACGGTGGGCAATGACGTCACCGAGCGGGGCTATCCGTTCTCGCCGCTGCAGGTGCTCAGGGCCAAGGGCAGCGACAGCTTCGCGCCGCTCGGCCCATGGATCGTGCCGGGCCTGCTCTATGACGATCTCCGGCTGACGACGCGGCTCAATGGCGAGGTGGTGCAGAGCGCCCGCACCTCGCGGATGATCAAGAAGGTGGCGGCGATCGTGTCGGACCTGTCGCAGCAATTCACGCTCGAGCCGGGAGACCTGATCTTCACCGGCACGCCGGGCAAGACGCGGGCGATGAAGCCGGGCGACGTGATCGAGGTCGAGCTCGACGGTGTGGGCGTGCTGCGCAATCAGGTGGGGGAGAAGGAGAAGGGGCAGTAGGCGTTAGGCAGTCGGCGGTAGGCAGTAGGCAGTAGGGGAGCACCACTCACTGCCGTGGGCCACGGCCCTTGTTCTCTTCTCCCCGCGCGATGGACGACTCAGCGTTTCCTCGCAATCTCCCCGGTAAAAGCCCCTCATCCGCCCCTCCGGGGCACCTTCTCCCCACCGCGCGGGGAGAAGGGAGTAAGAGCGAGCTACGCGCGGAGCCGGCGAAGCTCAAAAAGCCTTGGCCCCACTGCCTATTGCCTACTGCCTGAACTTGACGCCGGCTGGGACGTTGCGGTAGAACAAAACGGCAACATTTAAGGATCTTATCAATGACGAGGAGACCGGCGCAGAGCCCTGCGGCGGAAGCGGCATCCGTCACTCCGATGGACCGGCAAGCGCCGAATATTGCTGGGGATTCGGCGGTGCGGCGGACCCTGCTGGCGCGCTTGCGGGAGCGCGTCCTGAAGCTGGAAGGGGGCATGCCCGATCTTGCCGGCGGCGCGGCCGGAACGGCGCCCGTCGCGCCCTGGGTGCTCGGGCTCGATATCCTCGACGCGCGGCTGCCGGCCGATGGCCTCGATCCTGCCGGGGTGCATGAGATCGCCCCGCGGGAGGCGGGCGATGTGGCGGCCGCCATGGGGTTTGCGGCGGCACTCGGGGCGCGGCGACTCGTGTCGGCCGGCACCGAAGGGCGGCCGCTGCTGTGGTGCCGCCTCGCCCGCATGGGGATGGAGGCGGGCGGGCTTTACGGGCCGGGGCTCGATGCCATCGGGCTGCCGGCGGCGCGAATCGTGACGGTGGCGCTGCGCAAGCAGCAGGCGCTCCTGTGGACGGCGGACGAGGCCCTCAAATCGGGCGCGCTGAGCGGGGTGATCCTCGATCTCGATCCGGCCAAATGCACGGTGACGGCGATCAGGCGCCTGCAGCTCGCGGCGCAGTCCGGGCAGACGCCGGCCCTCATCGTCATGGCGCAAGCCTCGGCGGGCCTGAGCGCGGCGCGCAGCCGCTGGGCGGTGGCGAGCCTTCCCTCGCTGCCATCGCGGCTCGACGAGCGGGCACCGGGCAAGCCGGCCTTCAGGGTCGAGCTCCGGCGCTGCCGGCGGGGGAAACCGGGAAACTTCTCAGTGGAATGGGATCATGCGACGCATCGTTTCTCTCTGGTTGCCGCTGTTTCCGGTGGAGCAGCTGATGCGGTCACGGCAGAAGGCCGGGGAGCCGCTGCCGCCGCCGGAAGCGCCCTTCGCCTTGGTCACGGCCGGGGCTAAGGGCATGCGCCTTGCCGCCGTCAACCGGGTGGCTCAGCGGCTCGGGCTGATGCCGGGCGACCGGCTCGCCGATGCAAGGGCGCGGGTGCCGGACCTCCTGTCGGAGGTCCATGACACGACCAGGAACGAGGCGGCGCTGCTCGCCCTAGCGCGCTGGGCGGAGCGTTGGAGCCCGTCCATCATGGTCGACCGGCCGGACGGGATCACGCTCGATGTGACCGGCATCCCGCATCTGTTCGGCGGCGAAGCACGCCTTCTCGACACCATCAGGCAGCGCCTGTCGGAGCTCGGGCTGACGGTCCGTCTGGCGCTCGCCGGCAATCCGGCAGCGGCGCGGGGCCTGAGTCGCTTCGCCAACCGCGAGGGCGCGTCGGTGATCGTTCCGCAAGGGGGCGAGCGCACCGCCCTGGGCAGGCTTCCGGTGGCGGCGCTCGGCCTCATGCCGGACACGGTCAGCACCTTGAAGCGCCTCGGGCTGAAGCGAATCGCCGATCTTTACCCGCTGCCCCGATCGGCGCTCGCCCGGCGCTTCCGCGACAGCACGCTGCCGGGCGAGGTGCTGCAGAAGCTCGACGCGGCGCTCGGCCTCACCAGGACGCCGCTCGTGCCGCTCGATCCGCCGCCGCGCTTCCTGGTCCGCCTGGCGCTCGACGAGCCGGCCATCACCGCCGAGGTCGTGGTGTTCCTGCTCCGCCGGATGACCAAGCAGCTGAGCGGACAGCTCGCCGCGCAAGGCCGCGGCGGCACGCGGCTCACGCTCAAGCTCTACCGGGTCGACGGCTCGCGGGTCGCGATCCAGGCGGGACTCGCGTCGCCATCGCGGGACAGCGAGCACATGGCGCGCCTGCTCGGGCCCAAGCTCGAGGCGCTCGATCTCGGCTTCGGCATCGAGGCGGCGACGCTCGAGGCGAGCGAGACCGCCGCCGTCGAGCCGCTGCAGACCAGCCTTGCCGGCGCGGGCGGCAGCGGCAGCCCGTTGCGCGACGGAACGGCGCTGGCGGCGCTGTCCGACCGGATCGCCAATCGCCATGACGGTGCCCGGCTCTCCGCCTTTCTGCCGGTTGCGAGCCATCTGCCGGAGCGGGCCGAGCGGCCGGTCTCGCCGTTCCGCAAGGAGCGCAGCCCAGCGCCGGCAATTCCGCCGGACCTGCCCCGGCCGCTCCTGCTGCTCGCCCCGCCCGAGCCGATCGCGGTCATCGCCACGGTGCCAGACGGGCCGCCCATGCATTTCACCTGGCGGCGGGCGGCCCATCGGGTGACCAGGGCGGACGGGCCGGAGCGGATCGACAGCGAGTGGTGGCGGGCCCTGAAGAAAGCTGGCGCGGCCCGCGACTATTATCTGGTCGAGGACGAGATCGGCCGGCGCTACTGGCTCTACCGGCAGGGCCTCTATCACGCGGCCGAGACACCGCCGGCCTGGTTCATCCACGGGCTCTTTCCATGACGACCGGCTTCGCGGAGCTCCAGGCGTTCACCAATTTCACTTTCCTCGAAGGCGGCTCGCATGCGGAAGAGCTGGTGGGCCAGGCGAAGCATCTCGGCCTGGCGGCGCTCGCCGTCACCGACCGCAACAGCATGGCGGGGCTGGTCCGGGCGCATGCGAGCGCCAAGGCCAATGGCGTCAAGTTCATCCCCGGGGTGAGGCTCGACCTCATGGAGCGCGAGACGCTGCCGCTGGCCGGTTTCGCGAGCCTCCTCGCCTGGCCCAGGGACCGCGCCGCCTATGGCCGGCTCACCCGGCTGGTGTCGCGCGGGCAGCGGCGCGCCGCCAAGGGCAAATGCATCCTCACCCTCGATGATGTGGCGGAATTCCAGGAAGGCTCGCTGTTCGCCATCGTGCCGCCGCCGGGGCTGCCGAAGCCGCCCTTCCTTGCCGCCATGGCGGCGATCCGGAGCAGGATCGATCAGCCGGTCCATCTCGCGGCGAGCATGCTGCGCAAGGCCGGCGAGCGGGCGCGACTCAACGCGCTGGCGGAAGCGGCGCGCAAGCACCGCACACCGCTCATCGCCACCAATGACGTGCTCTATCACCATCCCGACCGGCGGATGCTGCAGGACGTGCTGACCTGCATCCGGGAAAAATGCACGATCGCCGAAGCAGGCTTCCGGCTCGAGGCCAACAGCGAGCGCCATCTCAAGCCGGCCGAGGAGATGCTGCGGCTGTTTCGCGGCCATGAGCAGGCGGTCGAGCGCACCGTCGAGATCGCCGAGCGCCTCAGCTTCTCGCTCGCCGAGCTCCATTACGAATATCCCGACGAGCCGGTGCCTGCCCATCTGACGCCACAGGAGCACCTCACCGAATTGACCTGGGCGGGGGCGGGAGAGCGCTATTCGGACGGCATTCCGGCCAAGGTCCGGGCGATGCTCGAGAAGGAGCTGGCGCTGATCGACAAGCTCGACTATGCGCGCTATTTCCTCACCGTCCACGACATCGTGCGCTTCGCGCGGTCGCGGGAGCAGCCGATCCTGTGCCAGGGGCGCGGGTCGGCCGCCAATTCGGCGGTCTGCTACTGCCTCGGCGTGACCGCCGTCGATCCCACCGAGATCGACCTCCTGTTCGAGCGGTTCCTGTCGGAGGAGCGCAAGGAGCCGCCCGACATCGACATCGATTTCGAGCATGAGCGGCGCGAGGAGGTGATCCAATATCTCTATGACCGCTATGGCCGCGAGCGGGCGGGGCTTGCGGCAACGGTCATCAGCTATCGGGGCCGCAGCGCGGTGCGCGAGGTCGGCAAGGCGATGGGCCTGTCGGAGGACGTCACCGCGGCGCTCGCCGGAACGCTGTGGGGCGGCCCGTCGCAGGAGTTGACCGAGGCGCGGCTCGAGGAGAAGGGCCTCGAGCCCGGCGATCCGCTGCTGTCCCAGGTCATCGCGCTGGCCGAGGAGATCATCGGGTTTCCGCGGCATCTGTCGCAGCATGTCGGCGGCTTCGTGCTGACCAAGCGGCGGCTCGACGAGACGGTGCCGATCGGCAATGCGGCGATGGAGGACCGCACCGTCATCGAATGGGACAAGGACGATATCGACGAGCTCGGGATCCTCAAGGTCGACGTGCTCGGCCTCGGGATGCTGACCTGCATCCGCAAGTGCTTCGCGCTGATCGCCGGCTGGCACCGGGCGCATTACACGCTGGCGAGCGTGCCGCGGGAGGACCCCGAGGTCTATGAGATGCTGTGCCGGGCCGATTCGATCGGGGTGTTCCAGGTCGAGAGCCGGGCGCAGATGAACATGCTGCCGCGGCTCAGGCCGAAGTCGTTCTACGATCTGGTGATCGAGGTGGCGATCGTCCGTCCCGGCCCGATCCAGGGCGACATGGTCCATCCCTATCTCAGGCGCCGGCAAGGGCTCGAGGCGGAGGAGTATCCGGCACCCGACCCCGCCTTCGGCAACCGCGACGAGCTCTATGCGGTGCTCGGCAAGACCAAGGGGGTGCCGCTGTTCCAGGAGCAGGCGATGAAGCTTGCCATGGTGGCGGCGGATTTCACGCCCGGCGAGCTCAACGAGCTGCGCAAGGCGATGGCGACCTTCAAGCGACGCGGCACCATCGGCCGGCTCGAGCAGAAGATGATCGCCCGCATGGTCGAGCGCGGCTATGAGCGCGGCTTTGCCGAGCGCTGCTTCAACCAGATCAAGGGGTTCGGCGAATATGGCTTTCCGGAGAGCCATGCGGCGAGCTTTGCTCATCTCGTCTATGTCTCGGCGTGGATCAAATGCCGCTATCCGGCGGCGTTCGCGGCGGGGCTCCTCAATTCGCAGCCGATGGGGTTCTACGCGCCGGCGCAGATCGTGCGCGATGCCGCGGAGCATGGGGTCCCGGTCAGCGCGCCCGACGTCAATCGCAGCGATTTCGATGCGACCCTCACCGGCGAAGGCGCACAGCCGGTGCTGCAGCTGGGCTTGCGGTCGGTGGACGGGCTCAAGGAGGCGGATGGGCGGCTGGTGGCAACACGGCGCGGCGCGCGGCCCTACGACTCGCTCACGACGCTCAGGCAGCGGACCGGCATCGCGGTCCATTCGATCGAGAGGCTGGCAGCGGCCGACGCCTTCCGCTCGCTCGGCATCGACCGGCGGCAGGCGCTGTGGCAGGCCAAGGCCTTGTCGCGGGCGAAGCCCTTGCCGCTGTTCGCGGCGCAAGGGGTCGAAGGCCAGGGCGGCGAAGGGCCGGTGACGCTGCCCGAGATGCCGCTGTCGGAGCAGGTGGTGAACGACTACCAGACGCTCAAGCTGTCGCTCAAAGGCCACCCGATGGGCTTCCTGCGGGAGGATTGCCGCGCGATCGGCGTCACCGACATGGCGGCGCTCAAGGGCGTGCGGAACAACGCGCCGGTGACGGTGGCGGGGGTGGTGCTGGTCAGGCAGCGGCCGGGCTCGGCCGAGGGCGTGGTCTTCATCACGCTCGAGGACGAGTTCTCGATCGCCAATATCGTGGTGTGGCCGAAGACGCTCGAGACCTGTCGGGCGGCCGTGATGGGGGCGCGGCTGATGCTGATCAAGGGCCAGGTGCAGCGGCAGGACGACATCGTCCATGTCATCGCCCGGCGCATCGAGGACCTGAGCCACTGGCTGGCGCGGCTGGCGCCCGACGATCTCCTGGTCAACCCGGTGGCACGGGCCGACGAGGTCAAGCGCGGCAGCCCCGGCGGCTCACGCCCGCAGCTCGCCCGCCACCCGCGGCAGAACCGGATCATCCCGAAGTCGCGGGATTTTCAGTGAGAAGAGGCAGTAGGCAAATAGGCAGTAGGCAGTGACGGAGATCTTCCCTACTGCCTACTGCCTACTGCCTACTGCCTACTGCCTACTGCCTACTGCCTACTGCCTACTGCCCTTCCATCACCCCGGCAGCTGGAAGTACCAGTTCGACAGCAGCACCACGGCGAGGCCGGCGGCGAGCGTCAGGTAGGGGAGCATGCCGGCCTTGCGCTCGCCGAGGTCGTTGCCCTTGAGGCCGAGCTCGGCCAGGGCGTTGGGCGGGAAGCGGCCGCCATCCTGCAGATAGTGGCGCAGCAGGAACACCGGCACGATCAGCGCCGCGAAGGCGAAGCCGACCCACAGGGCATTGGCATAGCCCCATACCTTTGCGCCGGCCCCGAGGAACAGCATGTTGACGAAGGCGAGGACCGTGTTGAGGCCGATCAGCCAGTTCGGCGCCTTCCACGGCCGCGGCACATGGCCGGAATCGACCCGATGCATCCAGCCGGCATTGAGGTTGAGGAAGTTGAAGATCATGTAGCCGACATTGGATACCGCGAGCACGAAGAAATAGCCGGCGACATCGGAGGCGATGGCGAGCAGCAGCACGTTGAAGCCGAGGTCGGTCCACATGGCGCGGGTCGGCGCGCCATGCTCGTTGACGTGGCTGAGATAGCGCGGCAGCCAGCCGTCGACCGAACCCTGATAGAGCGTGCGCGAGGAGCCGGCCATGGCGGTCATGATGGTCAGCACGA
>JBEVJH010000048.1:0-3521 GCA_040510355.1 Aestuariivirgaceae bacterium | reverse complement strand
CAGGCGGCGGTCGAGCGCGTGCGGCCTTGCGGCGAGCTGGCCGAAGCGGTGCGCGAGGCCGACTACGTGGTCGAGGCCGTGCTCGAGGACCTGCCGCTCAAGCAGAAGCTGTTCGTCGAGATCGAGCGGCACGTGCGGCCGGACACGATCCTCGCCAGCAACACCTCGGTGATCCCGATCACCAGCATCATGGAGGGGTTGCGCGACCGCTCGCGCGCGCTCGGCACCCATTGGTGGAATCCGCCCTACCTGGTGCCGCTGGTCGAGGTGATCGGCACGCAATGGACGTCGCCGCAGGCCATCGACTGGACCATCGCGCTGCACAAGGCGGCGGGCAAGATGCCCGTGCACGTGAAGAAGGACGTGCCGGGCTTCGTCGGCAACCGGCTGCAGCACGCGCTGTGGCGGGAGGCGATCGCGCTGGTCGAGCACGGCATCTGCGACGCCGAGACCGTCGACGCCGTGATCAAAGCGAGCTTCGGCCGGCGGCTCGCCGTGCTCGGCCCGCTCGAGAACGCCGACCTGGTCGGCACCGATCTCACGTTGGCGATCCACCAGACCGTGCTGCCCGACATCGAGCGCCGGGGCGGCCCGTCGCCCTATCTGGAGAAGCTGGTCGCCGACGGCAAGCTCGGCATGAAGGCGGGCGAGGGCTTCCGCCGCTGGACGCCGGAGCAGCAGCAGGCGCTGCGGGCGCAGGTCCTGGCGCATCTCAAGAAGGCGCGGGCATGAATTGCGCCGCGGCACGCGCTGCGCGACACTGATCAAGCCGCGACCGAACCATAGAAACGAACGGGGAGGGCCCAATGGCCGCCAAATCCGACAAGGTCATCATCACCTGCGCCATCACCGGCTCGATCCATACGCCGACCATGTCGGACGCCCTGCCGGTCACCCCCGACCAGATCGCCGAGCAGGCGATCGGCGCCGCCGAGGCCGGCGCCGCCATCCTGCATCTGCACGCGCGCAATCCGCAGGACGGCCGCCCGACCGGCGATCCGGCGGTGTTCATGCAGTTCCTGCCGCGCGTCAAGCAGGCGACTGACGCGGTCGTCAACATCACCACCGGCGGATCGCCGATCATGACGGTCGAGGAGCGGCTCGCCGGCGTGATGAAGCTCTCGCCGGAAATGTGCTCGCTCAACATGGGCTCGATGAATTTCGCGCTCTACCCGATGGTGGCGCGCTACAAGAGCTGGAAGCACGAGTGGGAGAAGCCTTACCTGCTCGGCACCAACGAGACCATTTTCCGCAACACCTTTGCCGACATCGAGAAGATCGCGCAGCTGATGGGCGAGGGGCACGGCACCAAGTTCGAGCACGAATGCTACGACACCGGCCACCTCTACAATCTCGCGCACGGGGTCGACAAAGGCTGGTTCAAGCCGCCGATCTTCTTGCAATTGATCTTCGGCATCCTCGGCGGCATCGGCGCCGACATGGAAAACCTGATGTTCATGAAGCGCACCGCCGACAAGCTGTTCGGCGATTCCTATTCATGGTCGGTATTGGGCGCCGGGCGCCACCAGATGCCGTTCGCCACCCAGGCGGTGATGATGGGCGGCAATGTCCGCGTGGGGCTCGAGGACAGCCTGTTCATCGGCCGCGGCCAGCTCGCCAAGAGCAACGCCGAGCAGGTCGCCAAGGTGCGCCGCCTGGTCGAGGAACTCGGCTACCAGGTGGCGACCGCGAAGGAGGCGCGCGACATGCTCGGGCTCAAGGGCCAGGATCGGGTGAAGTTCTGAATTGAGACCGGACACCCGCCATGGCCAGTGACACGATCATCGACATCTATTGCCACATCTTCCCGGACGCGTTCTTCCAGGAGATGAACCGGATCGCGCCGCGCCTGGGCAATATCGGAGCGCGGCTGCGCGGGGTGAAGAAGCTGTTCGATCTCGACGAGCGCTTCCGCGAGATGGACCAGTTCGGCGATTATCGGGAGATCATCTCGCTGCCGAACCCGCCGATCGAGGACCTCGCCGGCGGCGAGGTCGGGCTGAACCTGGCGCGGATCGGCAACGACGCCATGGCGGAGCTGTGCGAGCAGCATCCCGAGCGGTTCCCGACCTTCGTCGCCGCGGTGTCGATGACCGACGTGGACGGCTCGGTCGCGGAGGCGCGCCGCGCCGTCAAGGAGCTCGGCGCCGGCGGCATCCAGATCTTCACCAATATCGCCGGGCGTCCGCTCGACGATCCGGAATTCGAGCCGATCTTCGCCACCATGGCGGAGCTCGACCTGCCGATCTGGCTGCATCCGGCCCGCACCGCCGCCATGTCCGACTATGCGGCGGAGGCGAAATCGCGCTTCGAGATGTGGTGGTGCTTCGGCTGGCCTTATGAGACGTCGGTCGCGATGGTGCGGATGGTGCTCAACGGCCTGCTCGACCGCCATCCGAAGCTCAAGATCGTCACCCATCATCTGGGCGGGATGATCCCGTACTATGACGGCCGCATCGGCCCCGGCCTGCAGGTGCTGGGCAGCCGCACCTCGGACGAGGACTATTCGAAGATCCTGCCGTCGCTCAAGCGCCCGCACCTCGACTACCTGCACGACTTCTATGGCGACACCGCGCTGTTCGGCGGCGGGGCGCACGCGGTGCGCTGCGGCCTCGAATTCTTCGGCAGCGACCACGTGGTGTTCGCGACCGACACGCCGCTCGGGCCGATCGCGCCGACCGTCGAGGTGATCAAGCAGCTCGACATCGCCGAGGCTGACCGCCGCAAGATCTTCTGCGGTAATGCCGAGCGGCTGCTCAACACGAAATTCTCTTGAACCCGTACCGGGAGACCAGCCATGACCGCGTTGTTCCGCCCCCTGACCCGCGCCGCCGCGCTGACGCTCGTGCTGGCCGCGAGCGGTTTGTTTCTGGCCGCCCCGGTGCAGGCCGCCGAGAAGCTGCGCGTCGGCAAGGCGGTGCCGGAGGCGTTCTCGTTCGTGCCGCTCGACGTCGGCACGCGCAAGGGCATCTTCGCCAGCAACGGGCTCGAGATCGAATCGATCGCCTTCGCCGGCGACGCGCGCATGCAGCAGGCCGCGGCCGCCGATTCGATCGACATTTTGCTGGGCTCGGGTCCCGCCATGGCCTTCATCGTCAAGGGCGCCCCGATCAAGGGGGTCGCCGGCATGGCCGGGCCGCCGCTGTTGCTGGCGATCGTGGTGCGGCCCGACGGCCCGAAGACCGCCGCCGACCTCAAGGGCAAGAAGGTCAGCGTGTCGACGGCGGGCTCGCTCACCTATTGGCTGGTCAGCGAGACCTCGCGGCGGCAGGGATGGGGACCGAAAGGCATCGAGATCGCCCCGATGGGCGCGATGCCGGGCCAGATCGCGGCGCTCAAGCGCGGCGACATCGACGGCGTGATCATGGACATCGGCAACGCCTTCGACCTCGAAAAGAGGGGCGAGGGCCGCATCCTGGTCCGCTTCACCGACATCAAGGACTTCCACATCCACGTGATCTTCGCCACCGACAAGCTGATCGCGGGCCGCCCGGCGGCGCTGCGCGGCTTCCTCAAGGGCT
>JBEVJH010000047.1:0-4925 GCA_040510355.1 Aestuariivirgaceae bacterium | reverse complement strand
GAGCGCCGGGTCGACATTGCCGGTCGGCTCGTCCGCCAGCAAGAGATCGGGCTTGCCGATCACCGCCCGGGCGATCGCCGCCCGCTGCTTCTCGCCGCCCGACAGCACCGGCGGATAGGCATCGGCCTGGGCCTGAAGCCCGACCCATGACAGGAGCTCCCCGACATCGCCGCGATAGGTCTCGCTCCGCTTGCCCTGCACCCTGAGCGGCAGCGCCACGTTCTCGAAGGTCGTCAAGTGGTCGAGCAGCCGGAAATCCTGGAACACCACGCCGATCCGCCGGCGCATGTCCGGAACATCGCGCCGCTTGAGCGTCGCCGCGTCGCGTCCGAACAGCGAGATCAGCCCGCGCGTCGGCTTGAGCGCCAGGAACAGCAGCCTGAGCAGGGACGACTTGCCGGCTCCCGAAGGGCCGGTCAGAAAGGTGAACGACCCCTGCGCCAGCTCGAAGGAGATGTCGCGCAGAATCTCCGGCCCCCGTCCATATCTGAGCCCGACTTTGTCCAGGTGGATCACGTCTCACCCTTCCCCGAAGCGATAGAGAGGCCGCTTAACTCCGATTTAACCAGACTGCCGCTAGCTGCTCGCACAAGCGCTCGAGCTTCGATTTGGACCCCGAATCTGCCAGCGAATCACCACCTTTCGAGGGACGCTTCGACGATGATAGTGACCTGTCCGTCCTGCGCAACTCGCAACGCGCTGCCAGTGCACGCTCATCGTCAGCTGGTGCGCTGCCGCGGCTGCGGCCATGGCTGGCTGGAACCGAGCTTGATCGAAGTCGCCGCGCTGGTCACCGGCCGCGACCCGGCGGCCCGGCCACTCGAGGATCCGACAATCGAGGATGATGCCTTGGCCATTGCCGAGGCCGCCCGCGCTGCCGCCGAGCGCCACGCCGCCGCCCGCCGGCGCCGCCGCGCCGAGCTGCGGGGCTGGTCGATCCTCGCCCTGGTCATCGCTCTGCCGCTTGCCCTGCTGATGCTGTTTCCCGACAGGCTCGCCCCGCTGCTGCCTGGCGCCGCCCGCCTCTATATGGCCGTCGGCCTCGACGCCGGCATTGCCGACTTCACCATCCGCGGCGTCGAGCAGAGCCATGAGATCGCCGACGGCACCCGCGTGCTCGCGCTCCGCGGCGAGGTCGTCAACAGCGCTGCCCGCGACCACCGCGTGCCCGATCTCGCGTTCCGCCTGAAGGATGGCGCCGGCCGCGCGGTCTATGCCTGGACCCTCAAGGGCGTGACGACGCGGGCGCTCAAGCCCGGCGAGGCAACCGCCTTTACCACCCGCCTCGCAGCGCCGCCGCTTACCGCCCGCGCGATCGAGATAGGCTTTGCCGACACCGGCGAAATCGCGCTAAACCCCCGCCCATGACGGCGGTGGACATCGACGGCCATGTGATCGACGTGCTGTTCGGCGAGGCCGAGATCGCCCGCCGGGTGGGCGAGCTCGCCGCCGAGATTGCCGCCGCCCGTCCGGTGTCGCTGCTCGTCGTGCCGGTTCTCAAGGGCAGCTTCGTCTTCGCCGCCGATCTGATGCGCGCCCTCTTTCGCGTCGGGCTCAGGCCCGAGGTCGATTTCATGATGCTCGCGAGCTACCGCGAGCACACCCGCTCCTCGGGCCATGTCGAGGTGCTGCGCGACGTCGAATCCGATGTGCGCCACCGCGATGTCCTGCTGGTCGACGACATCCTCGAATCCGGTCGCACCCTCGCCTACGCCAAGGATCTGCTGGCAGCCCGCGGCGCCAGGCGCGTCCTCGTCGCGGTGCTGCTCGACAAGCAAGGCCATCGCGCCGCCGACATCGATGCCGATTTTCTCGGCTTCCAATGCCCGGACGTGTTTGTGGTCGGCTACGGCATGGACATGGCCCACGCCTTCCGCGAGCTGCCCTTCGTCGGCCACCTCCGAAGGAAGTGAGGCAGTAGGCGTCAGGCAGTAGGCCGTGAAGGGAGATTTTCCCTACTGCCTACCGCCTACTGCCTAATAAAGGCCGCGCAGCAGCCGATCGAAATAGTCGAGCTCGACCTTTGGCCGGTTCGGCTCGTTCGAGCGGCTGCGCAAATAGTCGAGGATCCGCCGCGCCTGCTCGATCGCCGCCTCGCCCGGCAGCATGTTGCGGTCGGGACCGTAATCCTCGCCGCTGCGCGGCATCGGCCGGCCGAGCGGATCGCGATCATCGCCGCGCGCCTCGCCATGGCGGCCGTAATTGCCCTGATTGCCGGTCCCTTGCTGCTGCATCATCTCGCGCGCCATCGACTGCGCGCCTTCGCGCAGCGCCTGCATTGCCTCGTTCTGGGAGCCGAGCGCCCGGTCGCGTTCGGACCCTTCGAGCGCTCCCGTCGCATCCTCCATCGAGCGGCGCGCCCGCCCGAGCCCGCCCGGCTGGTCCATGCCCTGCTGGCCAAGCTGCCGCAGCAGCTCGTCGAGCGTCCGCCCGAGCTCGCCCTGCTGCTCGGCCAGGCGCCCGCTCTGACCCTGGCCGCGCCCGCCGGATTGCCGCCCCTGCTGGCCGGGTCGCGATTCCTGGCCCTGCTGGCCGCCCTGCTCGTCCATGCCTTGCTGGCCCTGCTGGCCGCCCTGCGGCAGCCGGAAGGTTTCGTCCATCAGCTGCTGCTGCCGGCGCATCATCTCGCCCAGCTGGTCGAGCATCTTCTCCATCGGACCGCTGCGCTGCATCTGGTTTGCCATGCCGGGCTGCAGGTTCTTGAGCAGGTTCTCGAGCTGGGCGAGCATCTCCTGCGCCGCATCGCGCGATCCCTGCTTCGCCAGATTCTCGATCTGGTCGAGCATCTTCTGGAGGTCCTCCGAGCGCACCTCGCGCCCCGGCTGCCGGCGTTGCTGCTGGGCATTGCCCTGGCGCATCTGCTCGAGCGCGCGCTTCTGCATCGCCTCGAGATATTTGTTCATTGCCTCGCGCAGCTGGCGCATGAGATCGGCGATCTTGTCGGGCGGGGCGCCCTCGGCCAGCGCCTTCTGCAGCTCCTTGCGCAGCGATTCAAGGTTCTTCAGCGCATCGTCGAGCGTCCCGTCCTCGACGCCGATCGCGATCTCCCACAAAAGATCGATGACGCCGCGAAGGTCCTCGTTGCTCCTCGCGTCATAGAGGCGGCTTGCCGCCATCCTGACGCCCATATAGCTGCCGCTGGTGTCGAACAGCCCGTCCGGCCACGCCATCAGCGCCGCCAGCGTGCGCACCACCTTGTTCTTCTCGGCCGGCATCCGGATCAGCACCTTGCGCTGCTCCACCAACGCGCTGGCAAGCGGCTTGCCGAACGCACGCTCCGGCAGCCGGAACCGCACCGGCTTGCTGGCGCCGCGCTGTCCGGCCTGGTCGCGCGCGACGAGCGTCATGTCGACCAGGAGCCCGGCCCACGGATGGGCGGTGAGGTCCTGGAACGCCCGGCCTTTGGCGTCGCGCGGATTGAGCTTCTGGAGCGCGATGGCAAACCCCGGCGCGTCCTTGAGGAACGGGCTGTCGGGAGCGGCCGCCGGCTGGCCGGGGCGCGGCGGCTCGGCCACCTGGCGGAACGTGGCGTCGATGCCGACCACCCCGTAATCGTCCGATGCCCGCCAGGGAACCGCGAACGCCCCGGTCGGCGTCGGCGCAATATCGCCATCGGCCTCCACCTGCGGCGCCGCATCCGGGATGAGGGCGATCCGCCAGCTGCCCAGCATGCGCGACCCGACGCTGACATCGGCATGGACCGGCCGCTGCAGCACCGTGCGGGCCTCCGCCGCATCCCCCGGCTTGGGCGTCGACATGGTCAGTGATTGCGCCACCGCGCCGCGCTCGCCGTCGGCCGTCAGCTGATAGAGCGTGACCCGCCCGTCGCGCGCGCCATTGATCCGCACGGTCAGCGCCGAGCCCTCCGGCACCAGGAACTCGCCGCCATCGGCGCCCCGCGCGTTCTGCGCCTCGCCGGTCAGCAGCACCGGCGCCCGCCCGGTATAGGCCGGCGGCGAGATCCAGGCGTCGATCCGGGCCGGCACCGCCGGCATCGGGTCGAGGCTCACCGCCTCGCTCACCCGGTCGCGCCAGTCCCCGGCATTGAGGAAGAGCGCCGCCAGAAGGCCGAGCGCCAGGCCGTTGCGCAGCGCCATCGGGTCGCGCGGCGGCAGTGGCGATCGCGGCAAATGCGATTTCAGCTGATCGAGCTCGCGCTTGAGCCGGCTCTTATGGGCGAGCCACAACGTCCGGCTGTCGGGATTGTCGGCCCCGAGCGCCAGCGTGTCGAGCCAGGAGGTGGCCGGGCGGTGCCGCAGATTGTTGTCGCGCTCCAGCCGCGCCAGCGCCTCGCCGGTGCTGGGCAGCCTGACGCCGAGCAGCCGAAACGCAAGGCCGACGAACAGGACGGCGGCAAGGCCGAGAATTCCCAGCCGCACCGCCGCCGGCACGAGCTGAGAGGCGCCGCTCACCACGAAGAGCAGGGCCACCCCGAGCGTCATCACCGCCGGGAATGCCGCACCCCAGATTCGTTCGAAAGCGAGGCCCAGCTGCGCCAGGCGGATCTTGCGGCCGAGCCGCACTGCCGGATCGTTGCTCATCCTGGTGAGAGCCTTAACACGTTTTGCCCCCCAATGGGTCCCCCGCAGCAAGGATTTCCGTCGATTGGCACAGCCTTTTAGGCGGCAGTAGGCAGATAGGCATTAGGCAGTAAGGGGAGTTCTTCCCTACTGCCTACTGCCTTTACCCCTGCCAGCCCGCCAGCCTGTCGGCGCCGACCAGGTCCTCGTAGGACTGCCGCGGCCGGACGATGGCGAACCGGTCGGCCTTGACCAGGATCTCCGCCACCAGAGGCCGGGAATTGTAGGTCGACGCCTGCACCGCCCCATAGGCGCCGGCCGTCATGATGGCGATCAGGTCGCCCGCCTCGAGCGGCGGCAGCGGCCGGCTCCGCGCCAGATAGTCGCCCGATTCGCAGACCGGGC
>JBEVJH010000046.1:0-14425 GCA_040510355.1 Aestuariivirgaceae bacterium | reverse complement strand
CTCGCCGGCGCCATGATGGGCATCAATGCCGTGAAGGGCGTCGAGATCGGGGCCGGCTTCGCCGCCGCCGCGCTCACCGGCGAGGAGAATGCCGACGAGATCCGCATCGAGAACGGCAGGCCGGTGTTCCAGTCCAACAATGCGGGCGGCATTCTCGGCGGGATCTCCTCCGGCCAGGACATCGTCGTCAGGTTCGCCGTCAAGCCGACCTCGTCCATCCTCACCCCCCGCCGCACCATCACGGTCGACGAGCAGGAGACCGAGATCAGCACCAAGGGGCGCCACGATCCCTGCGTCGGCATCCGCGCCGTGCCGGTGGGCGAGGCGATGATGGCGCTGGTGCTCGCCGATCATTTCCTGCGCCACCGCGCTCAGCGCGGCTGAGCGTCGTCGAGCACCATCAGCTTCGACAGGAACACCGGCTCGGCTTCCACGCAAGCAAGCCCGGTCTCCCGGAACAGGGCCGGGAGGTCCTCCTTGAGGTAGCTCGCATAATAGGGTTCGTGGAAATTCAGCGGAAAAGCCTCGAGCATGCCGTCGAAATCCGCCCTATCGCCGCGCTGCAGCGAATCCATGAAGACGAGGCGCCCGCCCGGCTTGAGCACCCGCGCGAGCTCGCCGGCGATGATCCGCCGCACCTTCGGCGGCACCTCATGGAACAGATAGACGCAGGTCACGAGGTCGAAGGATCGATCGGGATAGGGCAGGTGCTCGGTATTGCCGGTGATCAGCGGAACGTCGCGATAGGGCTCGAGATGCTGCCGCGCCTCTTCCAGATAGGCGCTCGAGAGATCGAGGCCCGATGCCCCGATCCGCGGAAAGGCCTGCTTGACGAAGCGCAGCAGCCGGCCGGTGCCGCAGGCGACGTCGAGCAGCCGGACCTGGCGCTGGTCGCGCCCCTTGAGCCAGGCCGCGATCGGCGGCAGGCACTGCCGGCGCATCGCATTGGCGGTGCCCGAGAACAGCACCTCGACCTGCGTGTCGTAAAGCCGCGCCGATTCGCGGGTGAGATAGCCGCCGGTCTGGTAGTGGAAGTTCTGCACGAAATAGGCGGGAAGTGCGCCGCGCGGCACCGCCTCCCGCACCTCGTTGCCGCGCCGCTCCGCCCGCCGCGCCGCCGACAGCGGCACGTCCGCGAAGAACTGCCGGCTGGTCGACAGCCGCTCGCGCAGGCTTCCATCATGGTCGCGGGGCAGGGGATAGAGGCCGCGCTCGACATTCTCGAGGTCGCGCTCGAACAACGCTGTGATATCGGCGAGGATGCGCTCGAGTCCAGGCCCCGGTGCCCGCGGCTTGAGGCGCCTGACATCGCTTTCCGGCCTGGCGCTGCGGAAACGGGCGGTGGCGAAGTAATGACCCATGAACCACGCAACCCGCCCCGCCTGCCGCGCCGCATAGGCTGCACGTTCGAGCGGGCTGAGCATGGGGTTCAGGTAGTCGGCCCTGGGACGAGAGGCAAGGGGCAGTTAGGCAGTAGGCAATAGGCAGTTAGGCAGTAGGGAAGAGCACCAAATCACTGCCTACCTGCCTACTGCCTCCCTGCCTACTGCCGCCCCGCCGCCCTGCCAGCAGGAACTCCCGATTGCCGTCGCCGCCGGTGATCGGAGATGGCACGACCCCCATCACGCCGAAGCCCTGCGCCTCGACGACCGCCTGAACCGCAGCCACCGCCTCCTGCCATGCCGTCGGATCGCGCACGATTCCGCCCCTCGACAGGGCTGCCGGCCTGAGCTCGAATTGCGGCTTGACCAGCGCGATGAGGGTGCAGCGCGGCTGGGCGAGCGCGAGCGCCGGCGGCAGCACCAGTCGCAGCGAGATGAAGCTGACATCGACCACGATGAAATCGGGCGGCACCGTCAGATGACCTGCGGTGAGGTCGCGGGCATTGATGCCCGATGATGCCGTGACCCGCGGGTCCTCCGCCAGCACCGCCGCGAGCTGGCCATGGCCGATATCGACGGCGGTGACCGATTTGGCCCCGCGCCGCAGCAGCACTTCCGTGAAGCCGCCGGTGGAGGCGCCGATATCGAGGCAATCCGCACCGTCCGGCGACAAGCCGAAATGATCGAGCGCATGGGCGAGCTTCAGCGCGCCGCGCGAGACGAAGCCTTGTGCCGGATCGTCGACCGCGATCGTTGCATCGCTCGCCACCAGCATGCCCGGCTTCTCGGCGATCCGCCCCTCGACCCTTATGGTGCCGCGCCGGATGGCGTCACGCGCCCACGCCCGCGTGCCGTAGAGCCCACGCGCGACCAGCAGGACATCGAGCCGGGTCATTTGCCATCCAGCGGCTCCGTGCCGGTCGGTCGACCTTCGCGCGACAGCGTGATGCGCTCGATCCGCGCCTCGGCATCGCGCAGCAGCGCCTCGCAATGGATCTTCAGCGCTTCGCCGCGCTCATAGATGGCGATCGACGCCTTGAGGTCGACCCGCCCCGATTCCAGCCGGTTGACGATCTCCTCGAGCTCGCGCAGCGCCGTCTCGAAATCGAGGTCGTCGACCGGTGTCTCATTCGCCATCGTCATTGTCCTCTGCCGCGACCCCGCTGCCTTCGCCGGTGCCGCGCGACAGCGCCTGCACATGCGCCGCCACCGACCGTGACAGGCCGGTGAGGTCATAGCCGCCTTCGAGCATCGACACCACCCGCCCGCCGGCGATCCGGTCGGCGATGTCCATCAGCTTCAGCGTCGCCCAGGCGAAATCCGCCTCCGTCAGCTCGAGCCCGCCCAGCGGATCGTTGCGATGGGCATCGAATCCCGCCGAGATCAGGATGAGCTCCGGCCGATGGGCGATCAGCGCCGGGAAGATGCGGCTCTCCAGCGCCTCGCGGAACCGCGATGTGCCGTCGCCGGCCTGCAGCGGCGCGTTCCAGATATTGCCGACCCCGGTCTCGCGCATCGCGCCCGTTCCGGGAAACAGCGGCATTTGATGCGTCGAGCCGAAGAACAGGTCGCGCTTCGACCAGAAGATCTCCTGCGTGCCGTTGCCGTGATGAACGTCGAAATCGACCACCGCGACCCGCTCGAGCCCATGCCGCACCTTGGCATGATGGGCCGCGATGGCGATCGAGGAGAACAGGCAGAAGCCCATGGCCCGGCTGGTCTCGGCATGGTGCCCGGGCGGCCTGACCGCGCAGAATGCATTGGCGGATCCGCCCTTGATCACCGCATCGACCGCCGCAATCCCGGCCCCGACGGCCCGATAGCCAGCCTCGAGGCTCGCTTCGTTCATCCAGGTGTCGGGGTCGAGCGCCACCACCTCGCCCGGCTCCGGCGCGCTCGCCTCGATCTTCCTCACATAGGATTCCGGATGAACGAGCAGGAGATCGCCCGTGGTGGCACGCTCCGCCTCGCGCCGCGTCAGATCGGCGAACAGCGGATGCGCCAGAACCTTCTCGATCGCCCGCATCCGGTCCGGCCGCTCGGGGTGACCGGGCGGCGGCGCATGCAGGGTGAAGGCGGGGTGGGTGAGGAGGAGGGTGGCCATGGGGCGGCAGTAGGCAATATCGGTCGGCAGTAGGCAATAGGCAGCAGGCAGTAGGGAAGGGCACCGCGCACGGCCTACTGCCTAATGCCGACTGCCTAAAAAAGGGGGGGCGTCCACATCACCTCCTCGATCCGTCGCGCCCCCGTCGCCAGCATGACCAGCCGGTCGAAGCCGAGCGCGACGCCGCTCGCCGGCGGCATCAGCCGAAGTGCCGCCAGCAGCTCCTCGTCGAGCGGATAGCGCTCGCCATGGATCCGTTGCTTTTCCGCCATTTCGGCCTCGAAGCGCTGGCGCTGCTCGACCGGATCGGTCAGCTCGCCAAACCCATTGGCAAGCTCGACCCCGGCGGCATAAAGCTCGAAACGCTCCGCCAGCCGGCGGTCGCCCGGGCAACGGCGGGCCAGCGCCGCCTCCGCCGCGGGATAGTCGGTGAGCAGCGTGAGCCGCCCCATGCCGAGCCGCGGCTCGACCCTGGCGACCAGGATCTTGGAGAACAGATCCGACCAAGTGTCGTCGGCCGCCACTTGCGTGCCATTCGCGGCCGCCGCATCCGCCAGCACGTCGCGCCGGCCGTTCCCGTCTTCATCGAGCGTCGCCATGAGGTCGATGCCCGCATGCCGCGCGAAGGCCTCCGCCACGGTGAGCCGCTCGGGCTCGCTGCCGGCGTCGGCGTGGGCGCCGCGATAGGAGAGCCGGCCGCTGCCTGCCGCCTCCGCCGCCAGCCGTGCCAGCGCCACGGCATCGTCCATCACCGTCTCATAGGGGGCCTCGGCCCGGTACCATTCGAGCATGGTGAACTCGGGCGCATGCAGCGGCCCGCGCTCGCGGCTGCGATACGCCCGGGCGAGCACATAGATCAGCCTTTCCCCGGCCGCGAGCAGCTTCTTGCAGGCGAATTCCGGCGAGGTGTGGAGGTAAAGGTGCTGCGGCGTTCCGTCCGGCCCATGGAGCTCGGCCCTGACCCCGTGAAGATGCGTTTCCAGCCCCGGCGTCACCTGCAGCGCCCCGCATTCGACCTCGGTGAACCCGTTCCGCTGGAAATGATCATGCACCGCCCGGGTGATCGATGCCCGCCGCATCAGCAGCGGTCGCCGGTCGAGATGGCGGTCGGGATGATACCAGGGGGTCGTCATGCCTGTGATGCCCGGGCGTGATGAAACCGGCTATTGCCTATTGCCTGTTGCCCCAATATGACCTCCCTGGTCGGGAATAGGAGAAAGAGACGGTCCGTGGTCAAGGTCATCGCCAGCCAGGTGCGCAAGGGCAACGTATTGGAGGATGAGGACGGAAAGCTCTATGTCGTGCTCTCGGCAGAGAATTTTCACCCCGGCAAGGGCACTCCGACCACCCAGATCGATATGCGGCGGATCTCCGACGGGATCAAGGTGTCGGTGCGTTACAAGACCACCGACCAGTGCGAGCGCGCCTTTGTCGAGACCGTGCCCCACACCTTCCTTTACGAGGATGGCGACGGCTATGTCTTCATGAATCCCGACAATTACGAGCAGGTCACCGTGCCGCGCGACATTCTCGGCGACCAGTCGGTCTACCTGCAGGAAAGCATGGAATGCATGCTGAGCCTGCACAATGGCGTGCCGATCGCCATCGAGTTGCCGGCCCGGGTGACGCTCGAGGTGGTGGAGACCGAGCCGGTGGTGAAGGGCCAGACCGCCGCCTCCTCCTTCAAGCGGGCGCTCCTGTCAAACGGCGTGCGGACATCGGTGCCGCCGCACATCGTCTCGGGCACCCGCGTCGTGGTGATGACCGGCGACGGCTCCTATGTCGAGCGGGCCAAGGATTGAATCGAGAGCTTGATGCTTGAACCGCATGCGGGATGACGTCTCTCCCAGATATCTCGGCCTTGCCGCCTTCCTGTTGACGGTCTTCGCACCGTTCGGCCTCGGCTATTTCCTGTCCTATTTCTATCGCGCCGTGAATGCCGTGGTGGCGCCCGACCTGGTGCGCGATCTCGGCCTCACCGCCGCCGGCCTCGGCTTCCTCACCGCCACCTATCTCGTCTCCTTCGCTGCCTTTCAGCTGCCGCTCGGCATATTGCTCGACCGCTTCGGGCCACGCCGCGTCCAGGCGGCGCTGCTGTGCCTCACCGCCGCCGGCGCGGCCGTTTTCGGCCTTGCCGACAGTTTCGCCATGCTGGCGATCTCCCGCTCGATGATCGGCGTCGGTTCGGCCGGCGGCCTCATCTCCGGCTTCAAGGCGGTGAGCCTGACGGTGCCCGAGCAGCGCCAGCCATTGGCCAATGCCTCGATCATGTCGGCGGGCGCCATCGGACTGTTGTTCGCCACCATCCCGGCCGAGCTCGTCGCCGCCAATTGGGGCTGGCGGGCGCTGTTCGCGACGCTTGCCGTCATGAGCCTGGTGATTGCCCTTCTGGTGATTTCGGTTGTGCCCGAGCGCCCCATCCGCGATGCCGGCAAGCTCATCTTCGCGGGCCAGGCGCGGGGCCTCGGCGCGGTGGTGTCCGATCCGGTTTTCTGGCGCCTGGTGCCGCTGATTGCCACGGTTTGCGGCTGCCAGATCGGCGTCCAGTCGCTGTGGGCCGGACCCTGGCTCGCCGATGTCGCCGGCCTCGACCGGACCGGCGTGGCGCAGGGCCTTGCCTGGATGGCCGTCGGCTTCCTCGTCGGGACCTTGCTGAGCGGCTTCATCGCCGACCGGCTGGCGGCGCGCGGCATCAGCGTTCTCACCGTCACCCCCATCCTGGTGACGATCTATCTGCTGACGGAGTGGCTGATGCTGCTCGAATTCACCGGCCGGCCGTTCCTGATCTTCCTCGCCTTCGGCATGTTCGGCCAGACGCCGATCCTGCTTTACCCCTGGCTCGTCGCCTATTTCGGCGGCCCCCATGCTGCCGGCCGCACCATCTCGGCCATCAATGTGCTGGTGTTCATGACCGCCTTCGCCACCCAATATGGCTTCGGGGCCATCCTTGATTTGTGGCCGTCGCCGGGTCCCGGCAGCTACCACCCGGATGCCTATCGGGTGGCGCTCGGCATCTGTGTCGCGGCGCAGTCGCTGTCGCTCATCTGGTACTTCGCCGGGCGGCCGGCCCCCGATGCCCGGGCGGAGATCGCGGTGTGACCGCCGACGTGCCATTGGCCGAGGTCACCCGCGGCGGCTTTGTCGAGAGCCGTCATGACGGGGCCTTTGCCACTGTCGGGCCGGGCGGCGCGATGCTCCGTGCTGGCGGCGATGTCGAGCGGCCGATCTACCCGCGCTCGGCCATCAAGGCGATGCAATGCCTGCCGGTGATCGAGAGCGGCGCTGCCGATCGCTTCGGCTTCGATGATGCCGAGATCGCCCTGGCCTGTGCCTCGCATGGCGGCGAGCCCGTTCATGTCGACACCGCCCGCGCCATGCTGGTCAAGCTGTCGCTCGCCGAGGATGCGCTCGAATGCGGCGCCCACTGGCCCTCCGAGGCGCGCGCCGCCCGCGATCTCGTCAAGCGGGGGGAAGCGCCGAGCGCGCTCCACAACAATTGCTCGGGCAAGCATGCCGGCATGCTGGCGCTGTCGCTGGCGCTCGGCGTCCCCCATCGCGGCTATGTCGATTTGGATCATCCGGTGCAGCGACGCATCGCGGCGACCCTGGGCGCGCTGACCGGCTGCGATCTCGCAACCGCCCCATGCGGCATCGATGGCTGCTCGGTGCCGACCTGGGCGCTGCCGCTCGTCGATCTGGCGCGCGCCTTCCAGCGCTTTGCCTCCGGCGAGGGCCTGGCGCCGGAGCGCGCCGCGGCGGCGCGGCGCATCACCGCCGCAGTCAGCGCGCATCCCTTCCTGGTCGCCGGCTCGAAGCGGTTCTGCACCGATCTCATGCGGGCCGTGCCGCGGGCCTTCGTCAAGACCGGAGCGGAAGGCGTGTTCTGCGCCGCCGTGCCCCATGCCGGAATCGGCATCGCCCTCAAATGCCGCGACGGCGCCGGCCGCGCCGCCGAGACGGCCCTCGCCGGCCTGCTCGCCGGCCTCGACGTCTGGACCGAGGCGGAGCGCCGCGAGCTTCTCGGCTTCACCGCGGTGAAGATCAGGAACTGGCGCAACCTCGAAACCGGCGAGATCCACGCCTTGCTGTGACGGCAGCGCCTACCAGTTGGGCTTTTCCGACAGCCACGGCGCGGCAGGCTCCTCTTCGAATTGGTCGCGCTGATCCATGAGCGCCGCGGGAAGCGCGGTCAGCTCGCTCCCCTCGAAGTTCAGATTGAGATGGCGAGTGGCAAGCTGCGCACTTGCACGTGCCTGCGCCAGATCTCGCTCGGCCTTGAGCGGCTCCCTGTCCTGCCTGCCGGAAATCCACGCCTTGTGGAGCGCAAAGGCGCGAGGGTCTGCCGCCACCAGCCGCACCGGATAGCCCCGCTCGTCCAGCGCCACTGCCTCGAACTTCGGTGCATTGATCAGCCAATCGAGGCCATGGATCGGCGCCCCCTCGAGGTCCTCTGCAAGCTCGCTCAATCCCACAGGCAACTTGCTCCGGAACACGTCTTTCGGTTCAGGCCGGATCAGATCCACCATGTAGCCGTCCTTGTTGAAGGCGCGAAAGGTCCTGCCCTCGGCAGTGAAGGAGGCATCGGCCCTTTTAAGAAGGCCGATGAGGCCGCGCTCTTGGTGGTTTTGATAGGCGAGACTGATGCGTCGGCGGGCGTCCAGGAGCAGGTCGATATCCCGTGACGCAGTCAATGCCGTCGCAAACTGGACACCGGCCGCCGCCTCATAGGCGTAAAGCGCATTTGTGCCGACGACGAAGAGCCGAGTGCCAAGCAATCCCTGTTCGTCCATGACCCTGAGGACACGGGCCGCCGTGACCGGAACCCTGCCAAGCCCCATCGCCCGGTTGACCGGAGCAAGCTTGTCGATCTGCGCCGACAGCCCCTTGAGACGCTCGCTGTTTGCGCTCCGTCCGCTCTGGAAAGCCTGGTAGGCGGCCTCGGTGTCGACCCCGCGGCGCCCGAGCGAGGTTTCGGTCTTCCCGAGCTTGCGGAGGAGATACTCTCCGCCCTTTCGAGCGACCCACCGCATGCTTCCGGCAAAACGATGCCCATGGTCGCGATGCGCAAGCTGCCACGCCGCAAAGGCCTGTTGCGTATCGATCAGCTGGCGCCGCTGATTACCATCCAACTCATTGAAAAACATAGAGTTTCCACTCGACTTCGTAGAATTCCATATCATAGTGGAAAACAATGTAAATTCAATAAGTTACAAAAAAACTTCGGGCCAAGCTCAGCGCCTGCCGACCGCCTCTCTTTCCTCACGCCTTCAGCCGCGCCGCCCAGGCGGTGATCAGCCGGTCGGCGATCATGCCGATGAAGGCGATGCACAGGCCGGCGACGATGCCCTTGCCGGCATCGGCCTTCGCCAATGCCTTGAACACTTCCTGGCCGAGATCGCGGGTGCCGATCATCGCGCAGATGATGATCATGCTGAGCGACATCAGGATGGTCTGGTTGATCCCGAGCAGGATCTCCGGCAGCGCCACCGGCAGCTCGACCCGGAAGAACAGCTGGGTCCGCGTGCAGCCCGACACCCGCCCAGCCTCGATCAATTCCACCGGCACCTGCCGCAGGCCGTGCTCGGTGTAGCGGATTGCCGGTACGATCGCGAAGGCCACCGTGGCGATCACCGCGGTGACGTCGCCGACCCGGAACAGCATCACCACCGGAATGATGAAGCAGAATGACGGGATGGTCTGCAGCGTGTCGATGATCGGCAGGATGATGCCGGCAACGCGGTTGTTCTTCGCCGCCAGCACCCCGATCGGAATGCCGATGATCGCCGCGATCAGCGCCGCCACGCCGCACAGATAGACCGTCGCCATGGTCTGCACCCACAGGCCGGTCGCGGCGCAGAAGGTGGTGAGCACTGCCACCAGCAGCGCCAGCGCAACGCCGCCGAGCCGCCAGCCCGCATAGGCCAGCATGCCCATCACGGCGAACCATGGCAGGCCCTCGAACAGCGCCCGCAGCGGGTTCAGCACATGCAGCAGGAAGCCGGTGCGGAAGATCTCGAGCGCGTCGAAGTAATTCACGGTGATCCAGTCGATCACCGCCTTCCACCATGGCGCGGTCGAGAACGTGATGGCGCCCGGCACCTTGGCGAGCGCCGGCCACCCCAGGCTGAGCAGGGTGGTGACGATCACCACGGCCGCGGCGAGCATCAGATGGCGCGACGATGCCGTCCCGCCGCTGCGCGTCTCGGCCGCCGCCGCCTGGCTCATCCGGTCGAGCACGATCGCCACGACCACGATGGCGAGCCCTGCCTCCATCGCCTGGCCGACCGCGAGCCGTCTGAGCGCCAGCAGCACGTCATAGCCAAGCCCGCCGGCGCCGATCATCGAGGAGATGATCACCATGTTGAGGGCGAGCATGATCACCTGGTTCACCCCGATCATCAGCGACGGCTTGGCGGACGGAATCAGCACGCGCCACAGCTTCTGCCACGCCGTGCAGCCCACCATGTCGGCAAAATCCTTGATGTCGGGCGTGACCTTGCGCAGGCCGAGCATGGTCGCACGCACCATCGGCGGCGTCGCGAAGAGCCCCGTCGCCAGGAGCGCCGACACCGGGCTGATGCCGAACAGGAGCAGCATCGGAATGAGATAGGCGAAGGTCGGGATGGTCTGCATCAGGTCGAGGGCCGGCGTGATGATCAGCCGGTCCGCGCGCGGCGACAGATAGCCGACGATGCCGACCAGCATGCCCACCACCACGCAGAGCGGCACGCACACGACGATCAGCGCCAAGGTCAGCATGGCGCTGTCCCATTGCCGGAACACCGCGATATAGAGGAAGCCCAAGCCGCCGATCAGCGCCATCCGCATGCCGCCCAGCGCATGGCCGATGATTGCCGCCGCAGCGATGATTCCGAGCCATGACAGGCGCGGCAGCTCGAGCGTGCCCTCGCCCACCGGCAGCTTCAGGCCCTTGGCGAGGAGCCCGGTCGCGAGATCGAGCGGCACCGCCAGGATCGCGGCGAATCCTCGCGTCAGCCCGGAGATCGCAAGCTTGAGCCATAGGAAAAACGCGCTGATCCATGCCGCAGCCGGGATCTCCGCCCATGCCGGGTAGTCGGCGGCCGCCGGAACGAGCCGGCTCACCATGGTGACGGCGACGAGCACCGCCAGCGCCGCCCCGAGCGACAGGATCAGCCTGGCCGGTCCGGGCGTCGCGGGGGCGCTTTGGGCGAGCGTCGTCACCGTCACGGGATGTCCTCCGTCCGGTCGCGGCCGGCCAGCAGATCGATCACCGCCTCGCGCGTCACCTCGCCGACGATCCGCCCGCCATCGCTCACCGCGAAAGGCCGGCTGTCCGCGACGATCGCCGCGGCGAAGCTCGCGATCTTGGCGCTCGCCGCCACCGTGCCGCCCTGCTGTGCGCCGGGCATGACCGGCCTCATCAGGGTTGCCGCCGTCATCACCTTGGCGCGGTTCACATGGCGGGTGAAGGCGGCCACATAGTCGGTGGCCGGCCGGAGCACCAGCTCCTCCGGTGTTGCGATCTGGATGACCGAGCCGTCCTTCATGATGGCGATGCGGTCGGCCAGCCGGATCGCCTCGTCGAAATCATGGGTGATGAACACCATGGTCTTCTTGAGCACGCTTTGCAGGCGGATCAGCTCGTCCTGCATCTCGCGGCGGATCAGCGGATCGAGCGCCGAGAACGGCTCGTCGAGGAACCAGATCTCCGGCTCGACCGCCAGCGACCGGGCAATGCCGACGCGCTGCTGCTGGCCGCCGGACAGCTCGCGTGGATAGTAGCGGTCACGGCCCTTGAGCCCGACCAGCTCGATCAGCTCGCGGGCCCGCGCCTCGCGCCGTGCCCGGGGAACGCCCTGGACCGCCAGCGGAAAGGCGATGTTGCCGAGCACGGTGAGATGCGGCAGCAGCGCGAAATGCTGGAACACCATGCTCATCTTGTGGCGGCGGATGTCGATGAGCTCGGCGGCGCTGGCCTTCAGGAGATCCCGGCCGTCGAGCATGACCCTGCCATAGCTCGGCTCGATCAGCCGCGACAGGCAGCGCACCAGCGTCGATTTGCCGGACCCCGACAGCCCCATGACGATGAAGATCTCGCCCTCGTGCACCGCCAGGTTGACGTCGCGCACCGCCCCGATCAGCTGCAGCTCGGCGAGCCTGGCCTCGTCGGCCCGCCCGCCCTCGGCCGCGATGAAGCGATCGGCGCCCGAGCCATAGAGCTTCCACAGCTGCGAGCAGGCGAGCTTCACCTTCCGGTCAAGAAGGGCGCGGGGCGGGTCGAGCCGCCCGGCGCCTTGGTCGTTCACTGTGCCCACGCCCTCCAGGTCGCCTCATTGTCGGCGATCCACTTCGCAGCGACGTCCTCCATGGCCTTGCCGTCGAGATCGACCTGGCCCGACATCGCATTGAGCTCCTTGGTGTCGATCTCGTAGGCCTTTGCCACCTTGTAGGCGACCGGCCATTTGTCCTTCATGCCGGCCCAGGAATATTTCCAGATCTCGCCCGACGGCTTGCCGCAATCATAGGCCTTGTTCGGGTTGACCCCCCATTTCGGATCGGTGTAGCAGGCCGGCTCGTGCTTCGGGAACTCGATCCATTCGCCCTGATATTTCGCCGGCGCCCAGTGCGGCGAGTAGATCCACAGCATGATCGGCGCCTTGCGCTGATAGGCGGAATCGAGCTCGGCGAACATCGCCGCATCGGTGCCGGCATGCACCACGGTGAACGGCAGCTCGAGCGCCTCGACCCGCTCGTCGTCGAAGCCTTCCCAGGTCACCGGCCCGCCGAGATAGCGCCCCTTCGGCGTCGTCTCCGGGGTGGAGAACGCTTCGGCGCATTTCGGGTCCTTGAGCGCTTCCCAATTGGGCAGGCCGGGGCATTTCTCCTTCATGTAGAGCGGGTACCACCACTCTTCCTTGGCCTTGGGGCCAAGCTTGCCCAGCCGCTCGGTCTGCTTGGTCTGGTCGGACGCCTTCATCGCCTCGCCGGCGGTAGTGTCCCAAAATTCCATGCCGACTGTGAGGTCGCCATTGGTCAGGCCGGTGGTAAGGCTCGAAAGATAATCGGCAGTCGGATATTCGACATTGTATCCGAGCTTCTCCAGGATGCCGCCCAGGATCTTGGCGTTGAGATTGACGCTCGTCCAATCGAACAGCGCGATCTTGATCGGGTCCTTGGATTCCGGCTCGGCCGCCGCCGCAAGCGGCGGCATCAGCACGAGCCCGGCAAGCACGCTCGTGGCAAGCATTGCAGATGCGATTTTCATTGTTGTTCTCTCCTCCCGGAGGCAGGGCAAAGCTGGTCCGCCTCGAGCCCAAGTCTCCGCCGACCCGATATCGGGAGTCAACGGAGCGCAGGGGGCAGTCGGCAGTAGGCATTAGGCAGTCGGGAAGAGCTCAGCTCACGGCCGACTGCCTAACGCCGACTGCCCCACTTGTGACCTTCCCCACAGACGACCACCCGCCGCCCTGACACTGTGCGCCCACACAACAGGGAGACAAACATGGTGTCCGATTATCCGGAAGAAAAACGGGCCGGGATCAAACAGGCCCTGGCCGCCTGGGCCATCCTGCTCATCGTCATCGCGGCCGTCCAGTTCGGCCACGTGTTCTGGTAAACCCGAACGGTGAGCGATGGAAGAAGCTGAAATTAAGCTGTGAAATCAGTCAGATGACCGTTCCGTCAATCCTTTGCCAAGGCGATCCGGACCAATCGTTCCTTGACGCAGTCGAGGCCGCCGATCAGCCCATAGCTGCCGACAATCCCTGCGAAGGAATAGGTCACCACCTTGTCGCGATGCACATAGCTGCCGGCGAGCCCGATGATCTCGCCGGCGCGCGCCGCCTGCAGCAACCGCTCCAGCTCCTCGATGACGGTTGCATTCGGCTGGCCTTCCGGCTGCGCCTGGACCACCGGACCGAACAAGTTGACGACATTGTCTGCCATCTTCTGTTGCCCCCTCAGAGATCTGCTAAACCCCGACGCGACTCCTGTCTGCCCCATCACAATCTCGGGTGAGTCGCCATGTCCAGGCAAATAAAAAAGGCGCCCCGAAGGGCGCCTCGATCTTTTTTTTGGCGAATCCAAGCTTTTTTAACACATCTTTTACGTTTTACGATGTGCTGCCGGTCTTGCGGCTGGCCGCGGTCGATCCGTAGGTTCCGCCCGATGCGCTGCTGCTGGCGGTCTGTCCGGGCTCGTTGCCGAAGCCGGCGGTCGTCGTGCCGCTCACCCGGATGTTGTTCTGGACGTGCTTCACGCCCGAGATCGACTCCGCGATGTCTTCGGCCCGCCGCCGCTGCTCGCGGCCGTCGACCGTGCCGGACAGCGTCACCTCGCCGCTCACCACGGCCACCTCGATCTCGGTGGCGTCGACCAGCCAGTCATCGCCCAGCCGGTCGGAGACATCTTCCCGAATCCGGTCGTCCGAGCGGGCATAGCCCTTCGGCCCGCGCCCGCGATGGTGCCGGTACTGACCTTCCTCATTGCCGAACCACGAGGAAACCGCCTCGGCAACCCGCTCGATGAAGCCGCGATCATCGTCGTCGCGCCGGCCCTGATGGTCTCGGTCCTGGAAGTCGCCGCGGCCGAAATCGCCGCCATAGCGGCTGCCATAGTCGCGGCCATACTGCCCGGCACCCTGCCTCGAAGAGCCGAAGGTGCCGTCGTCGCGGCGGCCGAAACCCGACCGGCTGCCGCCATAGCCGAGGCCGCCATAATTGCCGCGCTGATCGCGCCAGGACTCCGAGCCGTAATCCGACCGGTTCCAGTCGCTCGACCGGTTCGCGCTTCGGCCAAAATCGCCGCCCCCGAAGTCGCGGCCATAGTCACCGCCGCCGAACGCCTGGTCGTCGCCGAACGAGCTGCCGTAATCCCGGCCACGCCCATAGTCCCGGCCGAAATCACCCCGGCCTTGGCCATAGTCGCTGCGGCCATGATCGCTCCGGCCGAAATCACC
>JBEVJH010000045.1:0-16309 GCA_040510355.1 Aestuariivirgaceae bacterium | reverse complement strand
GGGGAAACCTGCGGCCGGTGGTCGCCTGCCACTGCATGCAGTGCCGCAAGCAGACCGGAACCTACATGTCGGCCACCGCCTGCAATGACGACCAGCTGACATTGACCCGCGACGACGGGCTCTCCTGGTACCGCTCGAGCGATCATGCGCAGCGCGGCTTCTGCCGGCTGTGTGGGTCGGTGCTGTTCTGGAAGGGCGACGGGCGGAACTATACGGCGATCGCCGCCGGCTCGATCGACGGCCCGCTCGGCGTGCCGCTCGAGGGGCACATCTTCTGCGACTCGGCCGGCGACTATTACGAGATCGCCGGCGGCAAGTTCCGCACGCCGGGATCGCCGCATTAGATCAGGCAGTCGGCATTAGGCAATAGGCAGTGAACGGAGCCTGCCTGCTGCCTACTGCCTACTGCCTACTGCCCTCAGTTCACGTGACGCAGATATTGCCCGACGTAGTCGAAGCCGCCGAGGCGGGATTTGTAGCCTTCGATCAGGCGCTGGGTGATCGGCCCGGGGCATTTGCCGGTGCCGATCGGGCGGGCGTTGATCGAGCGGACCGGCACCAGGCACCAGCTGGTCGAGGTGATGAACGCCTCCTCCGCCACATAGGCGTCGTAGAGATCGATATCGGCCTCGCGCAGCGGGATCTCGAGCGTCCCGGCGATCTCGATCACCGTCTGGCGTGACAGGCCGGCGAGCACATAGCGCTCGTAGGGGGTCAGCACCTCGCCGTTGCGCACGACGAAGATGTTCGAGCCGAGGCCCTCCGCGAGACAACCGCGGACGTCCAGCAGCAGCGAGGTGGCACCGGGCTTGAGGGCCTGCACCTCCTGGTCGCCGGCCGTCAGATTGGCGTAGCTCAGCGATTTCATGCGCGGGCTGATGGCTTCCGGCGGGGTGCGGCGAATTCCCGGCGGGGTGACGACATCGAGGCCATCGCGCATGCCGCGGGCCCGCATCTTGAACGGCAGGGGCGAGCACTCGATGATCACCGTCGGCTCGCTCGCCGGGCCGCTGCGAAACTCGCTGCGCAGACCGCGCGACACCCATTGGGTCACCCAATAATCGTCATCCGGCGTGATCAGCGGCAGGTTGCGCTCGATGACGTCCTCGGTGTGCCGCGACATCTCTTCCGGCGTGAGACCGGGATCGAGGTTGCTGTAGCGCAGCGACCGGTAGAGCCGATCGATATGCTCCTTGAGCAGGAAGGGCTTGTGGCCGAAGGTCCGCAGCGTGTCGAACACCCCGTCGCCCACGGCGAAGCCATAGTCGCGGAAGGAGACCTTCGCCTCGCTCTCCGGAACGATTTTCCCATTGAACCAGGCGATGCGCGCCATGAACTTCTCCACTGTTGTCGGGGCTACTCCCCTCGAGGCAGTAGGCAATAGGCATTAGGCAGTGAACGGTGCCCTCCCCTACTGCCTACTGCCTAGTGCCTATTGCCTCAATGGACCAAAGTACCGCCAGCGATGAATGTGTCGAAGAGCAGCTTCACGTTCAGCGCAACGATGATCGCGGCGATGATGGCGGTTGCAGCCGTCAGCCAGCGGGGCGCCGCCAGATTCCCCATGATCCGGCGGCGGGCGGTGAACAGCACGAGCGGAATCACCGCGAAGGGCAGCTGCATCGACAGCACGACCTGGCTGCCGATCAGCAGCTTGGCGGTGGCGCTCTCGCCATAGAAAATGGTGACGGCGGCGGCCGGAATGATGGCAATCCCGCGGGTGAGGAGGCGCCTCACCCAGGGTTTCAGCCTGAGCTCGAGGAAGCCCTGCATCACGATCTGGCCGGCGAGCGTCGCGGTGACCGTCGAGTTGAGGCCGCAGGCAAGCAGCGCCAGGGCGAAGAGCGTCGCCGCCAGCGAGGTGCCGAGCAGCGGGGCGAGGAGCGCATAGGCCTCGCCGAGCTCGGCGATCTGCGTGCTGCCGCTCGTATGGAAGGCCGCCGCCGCCAGGATCAGGATCGAGGCATTGACGAACAGCGCGGTGGCCAGCGCCACTGTCGAGTCGACGGTTGCCAGGCGGATGGCGTCGCGCTTGTCGGCGTCGCGGCGCCCGACGTCGCGGGTTTGCACGATGCCGGAATGGAGATAGAGGTTGTGCGGCATCACGGTGGCGCCGAGAATCCCCATCGCGACATAGAGCATCGCGTTGTTGGTGACGATCTCGGTGGAGGGAATGAAGCCGTGGAGGATCGCCGCAACGCTCGGCTGCGCCAGCCACATCTCGATGCCGAAGCACGTGAAGATCAGCGCCAGCATCGCGATGACGAACGCCTCGATCCAGCGAAAGCCGAGGCTCTGCATCCACAGGATGAGAAACACGTCGAGCGCGGTGATGATGACGCCGAGCCCCAAGGGAATGCCGAACAACAGCTTGAGCCCTATGGCCGTGCCGATGACCTCGGCAAGATCGGTGGCGATGATCGCCGTCTCCGCCAGCGCCCACAGGCCGAGCGACACCGGCCGCGAAAACTCGCGCCGGCAGGCTTGGGCGAGGTCGAGCCCGGCGCCAAGGCCAAGCCGCGCGCACAGCGCCTGCAGGAGGATGGCCATGATGTTGGAAATGAGTGCCACCGCCAGAAGCTGGTAGCCGAAGGCCGAGCCGCCGGCCAGCGCGGTTGCCCAGTTGCCCGGGTCCATATAGCCGGTCGCCACCAGATAGCCGGGACCGATAAAGGCCACCAAACGCCGCCAGAACGTGCCGCTGGTGCTGACCGGGATGGTTCGGAAGACCTCCGGCAGCGAGGAACGTTCGCGTTCGGCGTCATGATCGACGCGGTCGCCGGCGGTCTTCTGCAACATGATCCCTTGTCAAACGAGCTCCATTCCATGCTAAATGAGACTGCGAACGATTTGCAACTACAACTTTTCGCTTGTCCATAGTGGGTTTGCGATTGACGCCGCTCCCTGCCCGGCTATCAGAGCATGGGTCGAAGGGATTCCATGAAACAGGACGTTACCGCTCCAGCCGCTGCCCGTTCCGACAGCCTCAAGGGCATTGCATGCCTGGTTCTCGGGATCGCGGTGTTCGCCATCCAGGACGTGGTGATCAAGAAGATCAGCGGCGTCTATCCGCTGCACGAAGCCATGGTGCTGCGGAGCCTCACCGCCTTTCCGGTGCTGTTCTTCCTGGTGTGGCGGGATGGCGGGTTCGGCACCCTGACCGGGCCGGGATGGCCATGGCTGCTGGTCCGCGGCCTTTTGGCCTTCGTGGCCTATAGCTGCTATTACCTCGGTCTGGCGGCGCTGCCGATCGCCACGGCGGTCGCACTCTATTTCGCGGTGCCGCTGTTCATCACCATCCTGTCCGTCATCTTTCTCGGCGAGCGTGTCGGCGCCCGCCGCTGGGCGGCGGTGATCATCGGCTTCATCGGCGTCTTCCTGATCGCGCGCCCGGGGACCGATCTGTTCGACTGGGCGGCGCTGCTGCCGATCACCTCGGCCTTTCTCTATGCGTGCTCTATGGTCCTGACGCGCCGCATCGGCGCCACCGAGACGGCGCCGGCGATGTCGACCTGGGGCAATGCCGTCTTCCTGCTTGGCGCTCTCACGCTCTCGGCCATATTCGGCGCCGGCGGCCATGACGGCGAGACCCATCGCAGCCTTGCGTTCCTGATGCGCGGCTGGACGACGCCGAGCGCATTCGACTTCATGCTGATGGCGTCCTGCGGGGTGATCGCGGCGGTGGCCCTGACGCTGCTGACCCAGGCCTACCGGGTCGCCGAGGCCAATGTCGTCGCGCCCTACGAATATACCGCGCTGATCTGGAGCGTGCTCTATGGCTGGCTGTTCTGGCGGGAATGGCCGGATCCCGTCAGCTGGCTCGGCATCGCCATCATCGTCGGCGCCGGCACCTATGTGTTCTATCGCGAGCAGGTGAAGGGCGAGGCAAATCAGGCCCGTGCCGTCAGCGCCAGGTCCAATTCGCCATAGCCGGTGAAGCGCAGCTCGAAGGCGAGGCCAAGCCGCGCCGCCGCATCCCTGGCTCTTGCTTCGAGCGCGGGATCGCGCGTCTGGGCAAGATAGACGAGCCGGGTGTAATTGCCGAAATAGAGTGGCAACAGCTCGGGATGGGCGGCAATGCCCAGCCCCTCCCAGACCAGCTTGTCAAAGTGCCGCGCGAGATAGTCGGTGACGAAGAAGCTGGTGAGATCGTCCTCCGCCGCTTCGGCGAAGGGCTCGTTGCCGGACAGGAAGGAGTAGCAATGCGGCCCCGCAATGCGCTCGACGCCCTCCTCGGCGAGGACCTTGTCGAGCTGGCCGCCGGTGCCGCAGTCGCCATAAATGACGAATATCGAGCGATAGCGGTCCTTGTTGGAGCGAATGAGGCGGCGGACCCCGTCCGGAATGCGCGAGGGCGTGTTGTGCCAGATCGCCGGCAGGCACTGGACGTCGAAGGCGCGCCAGCGATTGGCCTCGACCAGCGCAACGATCTCGCGGGCGAGCGCGCCGCAGGCGATCAGCAGCACATCCCCCCTGCCCCGGGTGAAGGTGAAATCTTCGCCCGGCGAAAGCTCCGGCAGTGCGGCGTCGCGATCGTTCATGTCGTCAATATGGGCCGGCGATCCCGCCGACGCCACCGCCCGAATGGCTGTCAGGCGCTGGCGGCGAGGCGGTTGTGGCGGCGGGCCATCAGCTCCTTTGCGGTTTCGACCGCCACGGCGGCATCGCGGCAATAGGCATCGGCACCGATCGCCTTGGCGAATTCCTCGTTGAGCGGCGCACCGCCGACCAGCACCAGATAGTCGTCGCGCATGCCCTTTTCCTTCAGCGTGTCGATGACGACCTTCATGTAAGGCATGGTGGTGGTGAGCAGCGCCGACATGCCGAGAATGTCGGGCTTGTGGGTCTCGATCGCCTCGAGATACTTCTCGACCGGATTGTTGATGCCGAGGTCCACCACCTCGAAGCCGGCGCCCTCCATCATCATGCCGACCAGGTTCTTGCCGATGTCGTGGATGTCGCCCTTGACGGTGCCGATCACCATCTTGCCGAGGCGCGGCGCACCGGTCGCGATCAACAGCGGTCGCAGGATCGCCATGCCGGCCTTCATCGAATTGGCGGCCAGCAGCACCTCGGGCACGAACAGAATGCCGTCGCGGAAATCGATGCCGACGATGCGCATGCCCTCGACCAGGGCCTCGGTCAGCACCCTGTAGGGGACCCAGCCGCGCTCCAGCAGTATGTTGACGCCCTCCACCACCTCTTCCTTGAGGCCGTCATAGAGGTCGTCATGGATCTGCTGGGTCAGCTCCTCGTCATTGAGGGACCGCAGATCGAGTTCGTCATCACCGCTCATTGGGTTCTCCTGATCGGAACCGGAAGTCACGGCCGGAAGCCGCCTAATTGCCGCGAAGCTACCGGTTGACCCGCGGATCTCCCCGCTTCCGCGCGACCATTGCGGCGATCTTTGCGACCACCGCCGGCGCGGCGCGGGACAGCGGGGCTCACGACCGCCGCCGCCGCTCCCGACGGTCGCCGGCCGAGGCGGCCGCATCGACGCCCTTCGCCAGCGCCGAAACCGCGCCGAGCCGCTGCTCGACCTCGGTCACCGAGGGTCGATGATCGGGCACGTGGGAGTCGAGCGCCTGGCGCATGGCTGCGAGATGCTCGGCCGAGGTTCCGCAGCAACCGCCGATGATGCGGGCGCCGGCATCGCGGGCGAGGCGCGCGTAGTCGGCCATCAACTCGGGGGTGCCGGAATAGTGGATGTGACCGTCGTGATAGGCCGGGATGCCGCAATTTCCCTTGGCGACGACGACCGCCTCGGGCCGCGTCGCCGTAATGGCGAGCACCGTGGCGACAAGCTCCGGCGCGCCGGTGCCGCAATTGGCGCCGATCGCCGTCGGCGTGGCGGCAAGGGCGGTCGTCAACGTCGCGAAAGCCTGCGGCGTGATGCCCATCATGGTCCGGCCATTGGTGTCGAAGCTCATGGTGGTGACGATCGGCAGGCCGGCCGTGGCAGCCCCCTCGACGGCGGCGCGGAGCTCCTCCTCCGAGGACATGGTCTCGATCCACAGCACGTCGACCCCGCCCTCGGCCAGCGCCTGGGCCTGCTCGGCAAAAGCGGCGACACCGTCCTCATGCGGCAGGGTTCCGACAGGTGCGAAGATCTCGCCGGTCGGCCCGATGGAGCCGGCGACGATCACCGGCCGGGCGGCGCCGTCGGCCTCCGCGCGGGCGTTGGCGGCCGCCGCCTTGTTGATCTCGCGGACCTGCCCCTCGGCATTGTGAAGCTTGAGGCGGTAGCGGTTGCCGCCGAAGGAGTTGGTGAGGATGATGTCGGCGCCCGACTCGATGAAGCTGCGATGCAGCGCGCGGATGCGGTCGGGATGCTCGAAATTCCACAATTCCGGCGCATCGCCCGAGACCAGGCCCATCTGGAAAAGATTGGTGCCGGTGGCGCCATCAGCCAGGAGCCATGGCCGCGATTCGAGCTCAGATAGGAACGAAGTCCGAGACATCGGAAAGATCCCTTAACAGAGGTGGCGGATCATCACATAAAGAAGCCTTTATATAAAGAAGAATTTATGTGCGTTCGAGACCGGCCCGCATCCGAAAAACCGGCGCTCTTTTGGCGAGCTTGTCGAGCGGCAGGGTGATCTCGCAGCGAAAGCCGTCGGGACCGAAAAGCTGATGCAGCTCGCCGGACAGCTCCTGCTCGACATTCATCTGGATGAGCAGTCCGCCAAAGCCCCGGCGCGAGGGGGTGGCGCAGGGCGGACCGCCCTTCTCGGCCCAGACGATGTGAACGAGGCCACCCTCGACCCACCAGGTGATATCGACCGTGCCGTTGTCGGAGCTCAGCGAGCCGTATTTGCCGGCATTGGTGGCAAGCTCATGGAAGGTGAGGCTCAGCGCAATCGCCGGCCGCGCCGCAATCTCGACCGGGTCGCCGGCAAGATGCACCCGGCCGCGCGGCAGGTCGTAGGGCGCGACCGCCTCGCGCGCCAGATCGGTCAGGGTGGTGGTCGTCCAATCCTTCTCCGACAGGAGAGTATGCGCCTGGGCCAGCGCCTGGATCCGGCCGCTGAAAATCCGCGCGAAGCTGTCGAGATCGGGGGCGCTGCGCACCGTCTGCTGAGCGATCGCCAGGATGATGGCGAGGGTGTTGCGAACCCGGTGGTTGAGCTCGGCGATCAGGACGCTCTGATGGCGCTCGACCTCGCGGCGCTCCTCGATCTCGCGCTTGAGCGCCGCCTCATTCTGCTTCTGCGCCGTGACATCGAGCGAAATGCCGTCCCAATAGACCGAGCCGTCGGCTGCACGGCCGGCACGAGCCATGCTGCGCACCCAGCGTTCCTCGCCGTCGGGACTGAGCGGTCGCCATTCGACATCATAGGGCTCGAGCGTGCCGGCCGACCGCAGGATCGCCGCTTCCCAGCGCCCGGCGTCGTCGGGATGGACATAGGTTCGGGCAAGCTGGGCCACGGGGGCTCCCACTTGAATATCCGCCTGTCGGGGCATCAAGTCCATCGAACGACCGCGCAGCAGCGGGTAATAAAGGGTTCCATCGGTCCGCAGCACGCGGCGGAAGATCTCGCCAGGGAAATCGGCGGCGATGTAGGAAAGGCGCTGCTCCATCTCGCGCGCCGCATTCGCCCGCAAGGTCTGGCGTTCCGCCTCCTGGCGACTGTGGATGTTGCTGATCAGCAGCCACAACATTGCGCCAGCCAGGATGGCAGCGGCGATTCCGCCGGTGCCGATGGCGTAAACCTTTTCCCGGACCGCCGCCGCGGCGATGCGCTCGGGGACCTCGACGAGAGCGGTCATGCCGCTCCTGGCAGAGCGCACCGCGGCTGTCGACACCGGCTCTCCGTCGCCATCCATCGCGCCGAACAACCCGCCGCCGACGCTGTGCAGCTGGTCGGTGATGGAGCGGTTCGCCGTCTTGCCGAGGAAGCGATCGGGATCGGGCGAGCGGGCAACGATCCGCTGCTCCGGGTCGACGATCGAGACCGCCCACCGCGGCGGAATTTCAACGCCGGCCAGCAACGGGACCTGCTTCAGGTCAAGCGCCCCATAGACGGGAGGCGCGGCGGGCGGTCCGCCGGCCAGGCGAATGACCAGCACCGATCCCCTCGCCTGATCGGCGACCACCGTGTAGGACGCATTGTCGCCGACCGGCTCGTTGCCGAACCGCGCATTCGCCAGGAGCGGTCCGATGTCGTTCGGGCCGAGCTCGCGCCACCCGGTTCCGGCCGGAATTGCGGCACCGATCCACCCGGAGCGGGCCGGCAGGAAGCGCGAGCCGCCGCCGACGCTCGCCGCCCTGAGCTCGCCGGCCCGGTCGGTCAGGACGAGATCCGCAGCAGCGCTCGCGGTCCGCGCAACCTCGACGATGGAGCGCTCGAGGACCTCCTCCTGGATGGTCGCAAGGAAGACCACGATGGCGGTTGCGAACAGCACCACGGGGAGGCCGGCCGCCAGCGCCAGCACCACCAGGCCGAGGCGGCGCGACGGCCACCTTCTGCGCAAGGAGAATTGCGCCGGCGTGAATGCAGGAAACGCCATTTCCCTCCTCGACAGTTGCCACCCAGGCGGGAGCGGAGGGGGCGTAACTGCAGCTGAAAGACCTCAACCCGCTGCGACGGGACCTGGTTCCGCTCAGGCCCGGGGAGTCCCATAATAGAGGCTCGACACGTGCTCGGCCTCGGCAAAGAACAGCCACCGCTCGATCAGGGCGCCGGCCAGGGCCGATGCCGCCGACAGCACCGCAGCAATGGCGGCAAGGATACCTGCGCCGAGACTCAAGGCGGGCAGAGCGAGGATTGCGGCGACAGCAAGCAGCGCAACCACCTTGCGCCGCAGGCGGCGGGCGTGACGACGGCCGACATGATAGCCCATCTCCTGCATCACGAAGTTGCGGGCGGTATGAGCCAGCTCCCATTGCCTCACCGGCTCGGGCAACCCGGTGGCCATCGCCAGCGTCAGTTCGCGCGGTGCCCGGTCGATGGCATGCCAATAGCAAAGCTTGAGCACCATGGCGCCGAGCAGCGCGACGACGGCAATGATGGCAAGGACCGCGGCGCCGCGACCGAACGGGGTGGCAATCGCCAGGAGCAGAGCCGCGCCGGTGGCAACGGCCATCACGAGGTAGACCGGCAGCACCAATGGTTGCCGCCATTGGCGGATGGTCGCCAGCGAACAATAGATCATCGCCGTGCAGACAACGGTCAGCGCGCACATGAGGGCGAGCAGCAGCCCGACGATGCGGATGGCCATCGGCGATGAAGCCGGATCGAGCCAGAGCCAACCGAAGACCACGGCCGGGACATAGGTGGCGAGCGCCATGACACCCTCGCGCGACAGCCATGAAGACCGCCATTGCGACATGGCCCGCCATGCCCGCTCCGGATGACCGAGATGGAGCATCGAGGAAAGCAGACCGATCGTGACCAGGCCGAGCCCCACGCCCAGGACCAGGGCACCGAAGGCGAAGCTGGACGCCGGCCCATGCGCGGCACCAGCCAACGCCGCCAGCGCCAGAAGTCCGTAGCCGGCTCCCGACAAGGTGCTGAAGACGATCACGGAGTAAGCGGGATGCAAAGCGATCAGGCTCCGAGCGCCCGGTCGACCCAGGCGAAAAAGCTCTCGACCAGCGAACCGTCGCCCTGCCCGATCGGCGGCAGCGCCCGTGGCGGCTCAGGCGGCGGCCCCGCGCTCGTCGTTCGCGGCGGCAGATATTTGTTGACCGGCCGATAGCCGAGCTCCGGCAGCAGGTCATCGCCGGCGCGCTCGCTCACCAGGCGCGACACCGCACTGTCGCGATCGCCGAGATCGCCGAAGTGGCGCGCCCCCGTCGGGCAGGCCCGCACGCAGGCCGGCTGGCGATCCTCCGCCTCCAGATGATCATTGTAGATGCGGTCGACGCAGAGCGTGCATTTCTTCATGACGCCGGCGCGGTAATCATATTCGCGCGCTCCGTAGGGGCAGGCCCAGGAGCACAGCTTGCAGCCGATGCAGGTGTCGGGATCGACCAGCACGATGCCGTCCGATCGGCGCTTGTAGGATGCTCCGGTCGGGCACACCGTGACGCAGGCAGCATTCTCGCAATGCAGGCAGGAGCGGGGAAAATGAACGGTGCGCGCGGCCTGACCCTCGCCGCTTTCATAGCCGTGGACACGGTTGAGCCAGACCCCGATGGGATCGGCGCCATAGGGATCCTCGTCGGTGAGTGGCGCAGGGTAACCCTGGGTGTTCCATTCCTTGCAGGCGACCGCACAGGCCTGGCAGCCGACGCAGGTATCGAGGTCGATCACCAGCCCGAGCTTGACCTGGCCTGGTGCCGTCGTGTCGGGAAGCGAGGTCATGGGCAACCGTCCAGGACCGGCGGCCGCGGCTCGGTGCCGGGCGGCAGACCAAGGCTCGCAAATTGCGGCAGCGTTGCCGTCTCGGGCGCGACCCTCTCGATGCTGACGCGGAGATCGTACCAGGCGGCCTGACCGGTCACCGGATCGCAATTGGCATAGCGGAAGCCGCCTTCACGCTCCGGCAGAAGATCGGCAATGAGATGGTTGAGGAGAAAGCCCTGCCGCGATTCCGGCGCGTCCTCCACCAGGTTCCAGCTGCCGCTGCGCTTGCCGACGGCATTCCAGGTCCACACCGTATCGCGATTGACGCCCGTCATCGTCTTGAGCGGGACGACGATCTCGCCATGGCTGCTCCGCACCCTGACCCAGTCGCCATCCGCGAGCCCGAGCTCGCGGGCCCTGTCGGTGGACATATAGAGCCAGTTGCGGCCGATGATCTGCCTGAGCCAGGCATTCTGCGATCCCCAGGAGTGGTACATCGCCATCGGCCGCTGGGTGATGGCGTGCAGCGGATAGGAAGCGCCGTCGACCGCCTCCTCCTCGAAAGGCGGATACCATAGCGGCAGAGGATCGAAATAGCGCGCGATGCGGGCCCGGTGCTCCGCCGGCGGCTGCACATCGCCATGCCCCTGAGCGGCGAGGCGGAATTTCTGCAGCGCCTCGCAATAGAGCTGCATGACGATGCCGTCCGCCCTGGCGTTGAAGCCGAACTGCACCGACCAATCGAGATAGTCGCGGTTGGCGAAGCGGTAGTAGCGCATGTGGGCGGGCAGCTCGCGATACCAGTGGCAGCCATTCTCGATGTAACGCTCCAGCTGCTCGGGATTGGGCTCGCCCTTGCCGGCCTTGGTGCCGTCGGGCCCGCGAAACCCGGCGAGCGACCCGATGCCGGGGGCCCGCTCGTGATTGACGATGTAGTCGGCATAGCCTCCGGGGTAGCGCGGCGTGCCCTGCGGCGTCGTCATGCCGGGGAGGCCAAGCCGGTGGCCGAGATCGAGCAGCACGTCCTGAAACGGTCGCACATCGCGGTCCGGCGCCACCACCGGCTGGCGGATCGCGTCGGCCGGCCCGTCGGCCTCGGAGATCGGGCGGTCGAGCAGCGATATGCAGTCCCAGCGCTCCAGATAGGTGGTGTCCGGCAGGACGAGGTCGGCATAAGCGACCATCTCCGAGCAAAAGGCATCGGAGTAGATGATCTTTGGAATTTGGTACTCGCCGTCAGCCCGCCTGGCGGTGAGGTCGGCGATGGTGCCGGAAACATTCATCGCCGAGTTCCAGCTCATGTTGGCCATGTAGAGGAAGAGAACCTCGACAGGATAGGGATCGCCGCGCGCCGCATTGGCGATGACGGTGTGCATGAGCCCGTGGGCGGCGAACGGCGCCTCCCAGGAATAGGCCTTGTCGATGCGGCAGGGACGGCCCGCCTCGTCGACGAGGAGGTCACGAGGCTCGGTGACGAAGCCGAGCGGCGGCCCGGGCATCGGCGTCAGCGGCGCGACCTCGTCCGGCTTCCCGGCGGGCTTGACGGCGGGCGGCGGCGGCTTGGGGAAAGGCGGCTTGTAACGGAAGCCGCCCGGCACATCGACGGTGCCGAGAATGAGCTGCAGGAGGTGAATGGTCCGGCAGGTGTGGAAGCCGTTCGAGTGGGCCGAGATGCCGCGCATGGCATGCATCGCGACCGGCCGGCCGATCATGCCGGCATGCCGGCGACCTTGCACGTCGCGCCATGGCACATCGAGCTCGATCGACTGCCGGAAGGCGACATCGGCAAGCTCGGCCGCAAGCCGCCGGATGGTCGACGCCGGGACGCCGCAGCGCTCGGCGACGGAGTCGGGGCTGTAGTCTTCGGCCAGATAGCGCTCGACGAGCAGGCGGAAGGCCGGCACGGCGCGGCGGCCGTCGGGCAGCTCGGCCTCGCCATCGAGGGCCGGCTTGACCTGCGGATCGGCGGCGAGCCGGGGCCGGCCGCTGCGCCGGTCGAGAACGAGGGGAGCGCCCTCGAAGCGGGCGATGAGGCCGTGATCGCCAGCGCCTTCATCCATGATCACGAGCCACGGCGCGTTGGTGTAGCGGATGAGATAGTCGAGATCGACCTGGCCGGCCTTGAGGAGTTCGTGGATCAGCGCGCCGACGAGCAGCCCGTCGGTTCCCGGCCGAATGCCGATCCACTCATCGGCGATGGCGGAATAGCCGGTGCGCACCGGATTGATCGAGACGATCTTGGCGCCGCGCGCCTTCAATCGACCGAGCCCGGCCTTGATCGGGTTCGAAGCATGGTCCTCGGCGACGCCGAACAGGAGGAAGTATTTGGCGTAGCGCCAGTCGGCCTCGCCGAACTCCCAGAAGGAGCCACCGAAAGTGTAGAGGCCGGCCGCTGCCATGTTCACCGAGCAGAAACCGCCATGGGCGGCATAGTTCGGCGTGCCGAACTGCGAGGCCCACCACCCGGTCAAGGCCTGGCTCTGATCGCGGCCGGTGAAGAAAGCAAGTTTTCGTGGATCGCTGGCCCGAATGGCGCCGAGCCACTGCGTCGCGGTGGCGAGCGCCTCCTCCCAGGCGATGGCGCGGAACTCGCCGGCACCGCGCGGGCCGACTCGGACCAGGGGCTCGGTAAGCCGGGCCGGGGAATTGTGTTGCATGATCCCCGCCGAGCCCTTGGCGCACAGCACGCCCTTGTTGACCGGGTGATCGCGATTACCCTCGATATAGCGAACGCGACCATTGTCCAGATAGACCTTGATGCCGCAACGACAGGCGCACATGTAGCAGGTCGTCGTGGTGATCCTGTCCCAGGTCTTGGGCGACAGATCGATTTGCGGCTCCGACATGGGCGGATCGGCTCTCGGGTTCATTGACCGCGCCAGAAGCTACAGGATGAGCGCCAAAAGGCAAGAAACCGGACGACGGGTTTGCACCAGCGTCGTTCGCCTCTAAGATGGATGGTCGAAGGAGACCGTCCCGTTGCGCGACTGGCTGATCAAGATCCGTCGTCACGACCATTCGAGCCTGCAGACGCAGATCCGGGAGTCCCTGGTCGCCGCCATTCTCGACGGGCAGCTCGAGCGCGACGAGCCGGTGCCTTCGACGCGGCGGATGGCGAAGGTTCTCGGCGTGTCGCGCAACACCGTGGTCATCGCCTATCAGGCGCTGCTCGATGACGGTTATCTGGTGGCCCGCGAGCGGTCGGGCTACTACGTATCCGACAAGGCGATCGATGGCATGATCAACTGCCGCAGGTCACCGCCACGGACAAGCGCTCCGGGTGCCGGGCGCCGGTCCGGGCCGGCGTGGGAGAGTCGCTTCACTGCCCGTCCCGCCCTCATGGAGAACATCTCCAAGCCGCTCGACTGGCAGACCTATGCCTATCCCTTCATCTACGGCCAGGTCGATCATGACCTCTTCCCGATCGCCGAATGGCGCGACTGCGCCCGCCAGGCGCTCGGGCGCCGCTGGCTCGGCAGCTGGACCAACGATACCTGGGAGCATGACGACGAGCTGCTGGTCGAGCAGATCCGCAGGCGACTGCTGCCCCGTCGCGGCATCATGGCGCATGAGCAGGAGATCCTGATCACCCTCGGTGCCCAGAACGCGCTCTATCTGCTGGCGCGGCTCCTCGTCCAAAGGGGAACACCGGTGGCGATGGAGGAGCCGGGCTTTCCCGACGCCCGCAACATCTTCGCGCTGCGCGAGGCCGAGATCGAGTTCATGCCGATCGATGCCGGCGGCGCGGTGTTCGGCGAGCGTCTGTCGCGCTCGGCGGTCGTCTTCGCCACGCCAAGCCACCAGTTCCCGACCACCGTGACCATGCCGATCGAGCGCCGTGTCCAGCTCCTCGAGCTGGCATCCCGCCGCGACCTCCTCGTCATCGAGGACGATTACGAGTTCGAGACGAATTATGTCGGCGAGCCTTGCCCGGCACTCAAGTCGCTCGACGAGGAAGGCAGGGTCATCTATGTCGGCAGCCTCTCCAAGACGCTTTTTCCCGGGCTGCGCCTCGGCTTCATGGTCGGCCCGAAGGCATTGATCGAGGAGGCGCGGGCGCTGCGCCGCTTGATGATCCGCCATGCGCCAAACAACAACCAGCGCACCGCCGCCCTGTTCCTGTCGCTCGGCCATCATGATTCGCTGATCCGCCGGCTCCACCGCACCTATGGGGCAAGATGGGCGACGCTCGGAGATGCGCTGCACCGCCATCTGCCGGGCTGCGCCACCATTCCGAGCTTCGGGGGGACGAGCTTCTGGGTGAAGGGGCCGGAGGGGCTCGACGCCGAGCACCTTGCCCATGCGGCCCGCCAACGCTCGGTCTTCATCGAACCGGGGCGGATCAACTATGCAAGGCCGCCGCTCCCCTGCTCCGAATTCCGCCTCGGCTTCTCCTCGATCGACGAGAGCCGGATCGAGGACGGCATCCGGCATCTGGCCCAGGTGATCGCCCAGGAAACGGTGCGGGCCGCCTAGGGCAACCCGGGACTGCGATCCAGCGAAAATTCGGCACCAGCTGTACCAAACAGCACAGGCAGCCATTTGGGTGGCTGATAGATTAGCTTGCCAAATTGCTGGCCGCAGCACCGGGGGACCGAACCATGAAGGACGTAAATCACGCCATTGCCGTCTTGCGCGATCTGACCGGTTTGCCGGGGTTGGAGCTCAATGCCAACGGCCATCTCGAGCTGATTTTCGACGACAAGATCTCAATCGACCTGGTCAAGATCGACGACCATCATATCGAGCTCTCATCACCGCTCGACATCAACGACCTCGAAAATGTCAACCGGCTGCAGACGCTGCTGACCGCCAACTATCACGGTTCGGGCACCGGCTTTGCCCGCATCGCCATGGACCGCCGCGACCGGACTGCGCTGATCTGCGAGCGCATCGATGTGGCGCCGCTCGATCCCGGCCTGTTCGAGGCGCGGCTGCTCGGCTTTGTCAAATATGTTGCCTTCTGGCTGTCGGGCGAAGCCGACGAGCTGCTGCCGAGCCCGGACCACCCGCCGGTTCCGGCGACCGATCCGAGCCTGATGGTCATCCGCAGCTGAGGACGAAGCGATGGACATCCGCGCCATTGCGCAGCCCATTGTCGCTGCATTTCACTCCCTCGAGCAGCGCTTCGGACATTTCAGGCAGGGCGCGGCAGCCCGGCTGCCGGACTTCACGGAGTTCCGGCACAAGGTTGCCGCCTTCTTCGCGCGGCTTCCCGAGCGGAGGCCGAACCCCGCGGTGAATGTGCAGCCGCCGCAGGCGCGGCAGCAGACCGTGCAGCAAGCAGCCACCCAGGCGATGACCATCGAGGGCATGTTCGAAAGCCTCGACAAGCCATCGCTGTTCAAGCGAGCCACCAACGAGCCTCAAGGGTCACCCGCGCCGGTGAAGACCAGTGCCGTTCCAGAGCCGACCATTCGAGCCGACGAACCGGCTCCGGAAACGCCCGCCAAGATCGTGAGCACCATCTCGGATGCCGCATCGATTATCAGCGACGCCGTCGAGCGGGCTGCCAGCACCATCGCGACGGGTGCCGAGACTGTTTTGGGCGTCGTTCAACAGACGGCGGAAGCAATCGCCAACAGCGCCAAAGACGCGATCAGCGCGAAATTGGAGGTGCTGACAGGCTCGCCACCGCCGCTGCCCCCACCGCCCCCGCCGGTTGTGAAAGCCGACCCACCGAAGCAGACCGAAGAGGAACGGGCGAAGCACCAGGACTACTCGGATACATTGCAAAGAACCCGAATCGAATGCGTTGGGTCCGAAGCCCCGCGGAATGGGCGAAGGAGGCCGCGGAACATCGCCAACAGCAAAATCCGCCACCCCCGATGAAGGAAAGCCCGAAAGTCGTCGAGGAGCCTTTGCCGCCGGCGGCCGACCATCCGGAAGAGCGCGACATCACGGACGACCAATTGGAGGAGCGCGTCATCCCGGCCGATCCGACACCGAAGGGCCCGCTGCCGGCAAAGACGGCGATGGTGACGCCGCTGACGGCGTACAGTGAGGCTGAGCTCGAA
>JBEVJH010000044.1:0-22321 GCA_040510355.1 Aestuariivirgaceae bacterium | reverse complement strand
AAGCCCATTTCGCCGTCGGGCGAATGGCGCGAGAAGGTGACATAATCGTTGCCGTGCAAGGCCACGTCCCAGAGCTGCTTGCCGAAGCCGCGGCTGCCGCCATGCAGGATGTGCTTGCCGAGGAAATTGGTGTCGAGCTGATAGCGCCGGCCGTCGAGGGTGAAGCGGCCGCCGCGGATGCGGTTGGCGTAGCGGCCGACATTGGCGCCGAAATACGGCGAGTGGGCTGGATAGTCGGCGAAGCTGTCGAAGCCCAGCACCAACGGTGCCGGATGGCCGTCGAGCCGCAGGTCCTGAAGGCAGGCGCCGAAGGTCATCACCTTCGCCTTCAGCCCGCCGCCCTCGATGCTGAAACGGTGAACGGCCTCGCCGTCGCTCGTCTGTCCGAATACCTCGCCGCCGATCATCGTCAACACCCTAGACGCCGAGACCGCCGAGGCAGACATATTTTGTGTCGAGATAGTCGTCGATGCCCTGGTGTCCGCCTTCGCGGCCCAGGCCCGATTCCTTGACGCCGCCGAACGGCGCCTCGACCGTGGTGATCAGCCCCTCATTGACCCCGACCATGCCGTATTTCAGCCCCTCCATCACCCGGAAGGCGCGGCCGAGATCACTGGTGTAGAAATAGCAGGCGAGGCCGAACTCGGTGTCGTTGGCGAGATGCACCGCCTCCTCTTCCGCGCCGAAACGGAACACCGGCGCCACCGGGCCGAAGATCTCCTCCTTCATGAAGCGCATCTCGGGCGTGGCTTCGGTGATCACCGTCGGCTCGAAGAAGCTGCCGCCCAGCGCGTGCCGCCGGCCGCCGGTCAGCACCTTGCCGCCCTTGGCCTCGGCATCGGCGATCAGGGCTTCGACCTTGTCGACCGCCTTGGCGTCGATCAGCGGCCCCTGCTGGGTGCCCTCGTCGAGGCCGGAGCCGACCTTCAAGGCGCGGCTCGCCGCAGCGAACTTCTCCACGAACCGGTCGTAGATGCCGTCCTGGACGAAGAACCGGTTGGTGCAGACGCAGGTCTGGCCCGAATTGCGGTATTTGGCGACCATCGCGCCCTCGACCGCACGGTCGAGATCGGCGTCGTCGAAGACGATGAACGGCGCATTGCCGCCGAGCTCCATCGACACTTTCTTGATCGTGCCGGCCGACTTGGCGATCAGCACCTTGCCGACCTCGGTCGAGCCGGTGAAGGTGATCTTCCTGACCAGCGGGTTGGCGCAGAGCTCGTCGCCGATCTCGCCGGCCGAGCCGGTGACGACGTTGACCGCGCCCTTGGGGAAGCCGACCTCCTCGCACAGCGCGCCCCAGGCGAGGCCGGAATAGGGGGTCTGCGACGCCGGCTTGACCACCGCCGTGCAACCGGCGGCGAGCGCCGGGGCGATCTTGCGGGCCAGCATGGACGACGGGAAGTTCCACGGCGTGATGGCGGCGATGACGCCGACCGGCTCCTTGGTGACCAGGATGCGGCGATCGGCCCAGGGCGACGGCACCACCTCGCCATAGGTGCGACGGCCCTCCTCGGCGAACCACAGCACATAGGCGGCGGAGATCGCCACTTCGCCCTTGGATTCGGCCAGCGACTTGCCCTGCTCGGTGGTCAGCAGCTCGGCGAGCGGCTGCTGGTTGTCCATGATGGCATCGTGCAGCTTGCGCAGCAGCTTGTGGCGCTCCAGCACCGAGGTCTTGCGCCAGGCGCGGAAAGCCTGGTCGGCGGCCTCGATGGCGCGACGGGTCTCGGCGGCGCCGGACTTCGGCACCGTGCCGATCTTGAGACCCGTCGCCGGGTTGATCACGTCGATGGTGGCGCCACTGTCGGCCTGCACCCACTCGCCGCCGATCAGGTTGGCCTGGCGCATGAAGTGGCTGGTTTTCTGGAGCATCTCGTCGCCTCCCGGGGGGCGCGGCTGGCGCGTCCGTCCATCTGGGGTTTCCCTGGATGGGCTCTTAGCGCACGGCATGGCCCGGGATCAACCCGCAGGAGCGCTCAGAGGCCGAACACCCGCTCGGCCACAGCCAGCCAGAACGCCGTGGTGAGCACCGCGCCGAGGGTGGCGATCGACATCTGGTTCGAGGCGAGCGCCTGCCCGGTGCCGAACTGGGCGGCGATCAGATAGGAGTTGACGCCCGACGGCAGGGCGGCCGCCGCCACCGCCACCTTGGCGGCGAGCGGCGGCAGGCCGATCCACCAGGCCAGCGCAAACGCCACCGCCGGCATCAGCATCAGCTTGACGAAGGACAACACCAAAGCGGGCGCCACGTGGCCGGAGATGCCGAACCGGGTGAGCCCGAGCCCCATCGCAAACAGCGCCAGCGGGCCGGCGATGTCGGCAAGCGCGTCGACGAAGCGGGCCGCCCAGTCGGGCAAGGGAAGGCCCGTCGCTCGCCAGGCCAGGCCGGCGAGAATGCCGACGATCAGCGGGTTGACGACGAGGCGGCGCAGGAAGGTGGCCAGCATGGCCGCCGGGTGGAGGGCGCCGCCCTTGGCGCGCCCGAAGAGCTCGAACAGCACGATCGAGGCCGCAATCATGGTCGGCAGATGCACCGAGACGACGAGCGACAGGATCTCGAAGCCCGGCTGCCCGAAGACGCCGAGCATGAAGGGGATGCCGAGCAGGACCAGGTTGGAGAGGGCGGCGGACACGCCGCCGACCACGCCGGTCTGGCTGTCGCGGCCGAAAAGGCGGGTGATGACGAGGTGGCCGGCGATCCAGGCCACCGCGGCGGCGGTGAAGTAGGTCGTCCACAGCGCCCACGGCGCGGCGCCGTGGAAGTCGGAGGCAACCATGGTCCGGAACAGGAGCAGCGGCATGGCGACGCCGACGGCGAACTCGGAGAGCGCCTCGCCGGTGCCGGACTTGAGGTAGCCGGTCGCTCCGGCGACGTAGCCGAGCGCCACCATGCCGAAGACGAACAGGACGGTCGCGACGAGCGGAGACATTGCCATGGCTCATAGAAGAAGGGCGGTGCTTCGCGCAACCATGGCTGCGCTTGTGTTTCTGCCCGCTTTCTTGTCCAGATAGCCGCCATGACACGTTTCGGTTCGATGCTCGGGCTGGCGGCCCTCGTCCTCGCCGTCTGGACGGCAGAGCCCGCGGCGGCCACCGAGGCCGGCTGGGCGCTGCTGCGGGAAGGCGGCCATGTCGTCCTGATCCGCCATGCGCTGACGTCGGGGACCGGCGACCCGCCGGGCGTCGACATCGAGAACTGCGCCACCCAGCGCACGCTCTCCGACCGCGGCAAGCTGCAGGCGCGCAAGTTGGGGGCGCTGTTTGCGGCGCGCGCGGCGCCGGTCGACCGCGTGCTGTCCTCCCGCTACTGCCGCTGCCTCGACACCGCCCGCTTCGCCTTCGGCGAGGCGGCGGAGCCGGAGGCGGCGCTCGACCCCCTGCCAATGGACGAGGCGGCCCGCAAGGCGCAGCTCGAGGCCATGCGGGCGCTGTTTTCCGGCTTCTCCGGCTCCGGCAACATGGTGCTCGTCACGCATGGCGAGAACATCGAGGCGCTGACCGGTCGCGCGCCGCGGGAGGGAGAGGCGCTGATCGTCCGTCCCGACGGCGAGAAGGTCCAGGTGATCGGCCGAATCATCGTCAACTGAAGCTGCCGGCGGCGCGTCCAGCCGTGCGAATGACCGATTCGCCCTTTTCCTGCCCCACAAAACCGATTAGGAACCCGATCGACTCGACCGCCCTTCATCGCCCGTGACCCGAGGGAAACCGCCTGTGGCCACCACATTCGAAAAAGTCGCCAAGATCATCGCCGACACCAGCGAGATAGACATCGACAAGATCACACCCGAAAGCCATACGATCGACGATCTCGGCATCGACAGCCTCGATTTCCTCGACATCGTGTTCGCCGTCGACAAGGAGTTCGGCATCAAGGTGCCGCTCGAGAAGTGGACACAAGAGGTCAACGACGGGAAGGTGTCGACGGAGGAGTATTTCGTCATGAAGAACCTCTGCGCCAAGATCGACGCTCTCGTGGCGGCCAAGAACGCCGTCTGAGCAGCTGCTCCCGCGCCCCACCCTCCCATGAGCGCCAGCGACGTCGTCATCACCGGCATCGGCCTCGTCTCCGCGCTGGGCGTCGGCGCCCAGGCGCACTGGGCCGTGCTGTCGGCGCCCGGCGTCAAGCCGGTCGTGGACAGCACCCGCTACGCGCCCTATAGCGTCCACCCGATGCCGGAGATCGACTGGAGCGCGCAGATCGCCAAGCGCGGCGACCAGCGCCAGATGGAGAACTGGCAGCGGCTGGGCACCTTTGCGGCCGGGCTGGCGCTCGACGATGCCGGCACCAAGGGCGACGAGGCGCTCTGCTCGACCATGGACATGATCGTGGCGGCCGGCGGCGGCGAGCGCGACGAGGCGGTCGACCAGGCCATCCTCGACGCGGCGGCCAGCCGCAACGACCGCGACGTGCTGCTCAACGAGAAGCTCACCACCGAGCTCAGGCCGACGCTTTTCCTGGCGCAGCTCTCCAACCTGCTGGCCGGCAACATCTCCATCGTCCACAAGGTGACAGGATCGTCGCGCACCTTCATGGGCGAGGAAGGCGCCGGGATCGCCGCGGTGGAGACGGCGGCGGCGCGCATCCGCGCCGGGCAGTCGACGCATGCGCTTGTCGGCGGGGCCTTTCAGACCGAGCATTCGGACATGCTGCTCGCCTACGAGCTCGGCGGCTACCTGCATCGCGGCCCCTTTGCGCCGGTCTGGGAGCGCCAGGGCATGGAGGGCGGTGGCGTGGTGACAGGGTCGGGCGCGGCTTTCCTGGTGCTGGAATCGCGCGACCACGCCGCACGGCGGGGCCACGGCTCCTACGCGGCGCTGGGACCCGTCGCATCCGGCCGTCACGACCGTTCGTCCGCGGGCCTCGCCCGGTCGATCGGCGCGCTGATCGCCGCCACCGCGGTGCCGGCCGGTCCGCTGATGGCCATCTCGGGCGCCTCGGGCGCCCACCAGGCGACGGCGGCCGAGCAGGCGGCGCTGGCCGAGGCCGGCGAGCTCCTCCCGCGCGGAATGTCGACGCTTACCGGCCACCTCAAGGAGGCACAGTTTCCCTTCGCCATCGCGCTGGCGGCGCTGGCCATCCGCAACGGGGCCGCCTACCCGCCATTCGCGTCGGCCGCGGAACGCCCGGTCGACGGCCGGCCGCAGGCTGCGCTGGCGACGGCGATCGGCTATCATCGGTTCGAAGGTGCCGCTTTGGTCACGGCGGCTTGAGGGCACGCGACAAGCGATGGAAGACATGAAGGATAATCTCGGCAGGCCCGTCGTGGCGGTCACCGGCATCGGTGTGGTAACCTCGCTCGGCGTCGGCAAGGCCGACAACTGGGCGGCGCTCACGGCCGGCCGCTCCGGGATCCACCCGATCCGCCGCTTCCCGATCGACCATCTTGCCACGACGATCGCCGGCACCGTCGACTTCCTGCCGTCGAGCGACCAGGGCTCGGTCGAGCTCACCTACGAGCTTGCCGAGACGGCGGCCCGCGAGGCGCTCGCCGAGGCGGGTTACGACAACGGCCACTTCGCCGGGCCGCTCTTCGTGGCCTCGCCGCCGGTTGAGATGGACTGGCGGGACCGCTTCGCGATGGGCCTTTCGGCCGACGGGGCCGAAGGGGCGCTCAGGCTGCTCAAGGTGGCCCGCGACCTCAAGGACCAACGGGTCTTCGAGACGACCCAGTTCGGCACCATCGCCGACCGGCTGGCCGACCGCTTCGGCACGCAGGGCCTGCCGATCACGCTGTCGACGGCCTGAGCCTCGGGTGCCACCGCCATCCAGCTCGGTGTCGAGGAGATCCGCCGCGGCGAGGAGTCTCGGGCGGTGGCCATCGGCTCCGACGGCTCGGCGACCGCCGAGGCGCTGATCCGTTTCTCGCTGCTGTCGGCGCTGTCGACCAGCAACGAGGCGCCGGAGAAGGCCTCCAAGCCCTTCTCGCGCGACCGCGACGGCTTCGTGCTGGCCGAAGGCTCCGCCGCGCTGGTGCTGGAGAGCCTGTCGAGCGCCAAGGCGCGCGGCGCCGAGATCCTCGGCATCCTGAGCGGCTGCGGCGAGCGGGCCGACGACTTCCACCGCACGCGCTCCAAGCCCGACGGATCGCCGGCGATCGCCGCGGTCAAGGCAGCGCTGGCCGACGCCGGGCTGGCCGAAGACGCGATCGACTACGTCAACGCGCACGGCACCTCGACTCCGGAGAACGACAAGATGGAGCATCTGTCGCTGTCGACGGTGTTCGGCACGCGCATGCGCACCATCCCCATCTCCTCCAACAAGTCGATGATCGGTCATACGCTGTCGGCGGCAGGGGCCATCGAGGCCGCCTTCTCGCTGATGACGATGCGTGAAGGGGTGATTCCGCCGACCATCAACTACGACATGCCCGACCCGGCGATCGAGCTGGACGTGGTGCCGAACCGCAAGCGCGAGGCCGACGTCGGCACCGTGCTTTCCAACTCCTTCGGCTTCGGCGGCCAGAACACCTGCCTGGTGATGGCCAGGGAGCCTGGCTAGATGCGCGCATTGCAGCTCGTCGAGGACCGCCGGCTGGAGACGGTCGACGTGCCCGAGCCGCCGTCCCCCGGACCCGGCGAGGTGACGCTTGCCATCGAGGCCGTGGCGCTCAACCATATCGACGTCTGGGGCTGGCGCGGCATGGCGTTCGCCAAGCGCAAGCTGCCGCTGACGATCGGCGCCGAGGCGTCCGCGAGGGTGGCGGCGATCGGACCGGCGGTGGCCGGCCTGGTGCCGGGGCAGCTGGTGTCGATCTATGGCGCGCGGACCTGCGGGCTCTGCCGCGCCTGCCGGGAAGGGCGCGACAATCTCTGCGAGAACGTGTCGGGCGTGCACGGCTTCCACCTGGACGGCTTCGCGCAGGAGCGCATCAACCTGCCGGCGCGCCTGCTGGTGCCGGCTCCGCCGGGCGTCGATGCGTTCGGCGCAGCGGTCGCGCCGATCACCTTCGGCACGGTCGAGCACATGCTGTTCGACAATGCGAGGCTGGAGCCCGGGGAGACGATCCTCGTCCATGCCGGCGGCTCGGGCATCGGCAGCGCGGCGATCCAGCTCGCCAAGAAAATGGGCTGCACGGTGATCACGACGGTCGGCTCGGACGAGAAGGTCGAGAGGGCCAAGGCGCTCGGCGCCGACCACGTCATCAACTACCGGCTCGACCGCTTCGAGGGCGTGGTGCGCAAGCTGACCGCCAAGAAGGGCGTCGACGTGGTGTTCGAGCATGTCGGGGCCGACACCTGGGCGGGCTCCATGCTGTCGCTCAAGCGCGGCGGCCGGCTGGTGACCTGCGGCTCGACCTCCGGCGTGTCGACCTCGATGAACCTGATGCAGCTCTTCCAGCAGCAGCTCAAGATCTTCGGCTCGTTCGGCTGCCGCATGGAGAACATGGCCAACGCCATGCAGAAGATGGCCGCCGGCAAGGTCAGGCCGGTGATCGACAGCGAGGTGGGCTTCGCCGACATCGGCCGCGCGCTGGAGCGCATGGAAGGCCGAGACGTGTTCGGCAAGATCGTTCTGCGCGTCGCCTGACCGTTCCATGAACCGCTTGCCCGCGACGCTGCTTTCCGGCCTGAGGACGGCCAATCACTGGCTGCTGGCGCAGTTCGCGAAGGCGGCGCTGTCGCTGTTGCGCCGCCTGCCGCCGGATGGTGCGCTCGACATCGCGGACCGTGCTGCCCGTCGCCTGGGCCCGCTGGTCGGCCGCCATCAGGTGGCGCTCGACAATCTGCGGAAGGCCTTTCCAGGGAAGTCCGACGCGGAGATCGACGCCATCGCCTCCGACATGTGGGGCCACATGGCGCGGCTCGCGGTCGAGTACGTCTTCCTCGACCGCCTGTTCGACTACGTGCCGGGCCAGGCGGTCGACGGCCGCATCGAGGTCTCCGGAGAGCCGACCTTTCTGAGGCTTGCGGGGGAGACCGACCGGCCGCACATCATCTTCACCGCGCATCTCGGCAATTTCGAGTTGCTGCCGGTGGCCGGTGCCAAGTTCGGCCTGGCCGTGACCGCGATGTTCCGGCCGCCCAACACCCCCTACATCGCCGATTACATCCTCTCGACCCGCAAGGCCGCCATGGGAGGCCTGCTCGCCTCGCGTTCCGGCGCCGCCTTCGCGCTGGCGCGCATCCTGGAGGACAACGGCAATATCGGCGTGCTGGTCGACCAGAAGTTCCGCCACGGCATCCGCACCCAGTTCTTCGGCCGCGATTGCGAGACCAGCCCGCTGGTGCCGAAGCTGGCGCGGCAGTACGAATGCGACGTCTACCCGGCGCACTCGATCCGCCTGCCTGGAAACCGGTTCCGGCTGGTGCTGGAAGAGAGGCTGGAGCTACCCCGCGACGGCGAGGGCCTGGTCGACGTCGAAGCGTCCGCCCAGCTCCTGACCGACGTGGTCGAGCGCTGGGTGCGCAGCGACCCCGCCCAATGGATGTGGTTCCACAAACGCTGGAAAATCACGCCGCCGCGGCGGGGCCGGCGAAAATCCCCCTAACTAGCCGCCGTAGTAGTTCATCACGGCGTGCCGCGCCTCGGCGAAGAACAGCCAGCGCTCGGTGAGCATCCCCAGGACGTGGGAAAGCAGCGCCAGCCCCAGCAGCGCCGCCGCCAGCGCCCCGCCACCGGCGGCGAGGGCGGCCAACAGTGCCAGTGCGGGCGCGATGCCGCCCAAAAGAAGCGCGAGACGGGCGAGCTTGGCCGCATGCTTGCGGGCGACGCGAAAACCCATCTCCCGGGTCAGGTAGTTCTCCGTCGAATGCGGGCGCTCGAAGAGACGAACACGGCCGATGGCGCCGAGCCCGGTGGCGGTCTCGGGCGTCGAGCCCTGTCCCGGACGCGCGAGGCGACGGCGCCAGAACGCCTTGGCCGTCCAGGCCGCGACGAGCAAGGCGAGCGCCAGGACAAGCAGCGGACGGGCGGGCTGGCCTGCCGCGACGGCCGCGAAGGCTGCGGCAAGGGCGCCGCCGGCTGCCGCAAACAGCAGATAGCAGAGCGGCGTCAGCCGCGTGTGCCAGGCCTCCACCGAGCGCAGCGAGGCGTAGATCATCGCCGTGCAATAGACGGTGACGGCCGCAAGCAGTGCGCCGAGCGCGCCGGCGACAAAGGCGATCCGGCCTTCGACGACCGCGGCGAAGCCCGACCAGAGGAGCGGCACGAAGGTGGCGAACGCCATGACGCCTTCGCGCGACAGCCAGCTCGACCGCCATTGGGAGAGCGCACGCCAGGCGCGTTGCGGGTTGCCGAGGTGGAGGGTCGAGGAGAGGAGCCCGAGGCCGATCAGGCCGAGCGAGGCGACATAGGCAGCCTTCACGGCGACCGACGACGGATCCACCAGGCCGAGGCCGAGGATCGCCGCCAGGCCGTAGCCGAGGCCGGAAAAAGTGGTGAAGACGATGATCGAGGCAGCCGGATGCATGCTCAGAAGCGGTCCAGGACGCCGTCCAGCCAGGCGAAGAAGCCCGTCGCCCCACCGGTGTCCGGTTCGGCAGCGGCGGCGGCCAGTGGCTTGCGCGGGCGAGGCGGCAGGTATTTGTTGACCGGGCGCGTCCCCTGCTCCGGCATCAGGTCGATGCCGCCGCGCTCGGCCACCATCACGGCAACGGCCGAGGCGGGATCGTTGAGGTCGCCGAAATGGCGTGCATTGGCCGGGCAGGTGCGCACGCAGGCCGGCACGCGGTCGGCCTCCTCGAAGGTCTCGTTGTAGATGCGGTCGATGCACAGCGTGCACTTCTTCATGACGCCGGCGGCGAGGTCCATCTCGCGGGCGCCATACGGGCACGCCCAGGCACACAGGCCGCAGCCGATGCATTTCTGCTCGTCGACCAGCACGATGCCGTCCTCGGCGCGCTTGTAGGAGGCGCCGGTCGGGCAGACGGTGACGCAGGGCGCGTCGTCGCAATGCAGGCAGGACTTGGGGAAGTGGACGATGCGCGCCTCGCCCGCCTCGCCGACGATCTCGCCACCCTCCGGTATCACCTCGAAGCTGTGGACGCGGTTCAGCCAGGCGCCCGAGACGTCGGGGCCGTAGGGATCCTGGTCCGACAGGGCAGCGCCGTAATCGCTGCCGGTGTTCCATTCCTTGCAGTTGACGACGCAGGCATGGCAGCCGACGCAGACATCGAGGTCGATCACCAGGCCGAGCTTCCTGGCGTCCGCCGGCCGATCGGGAAGCGTCGTCATCGCTTGAACTCCTGCCCGTAGCTGAGCTCGACCGCGCGCGGGCGGTGCGGCGGCGGCTCCTCGACGGTCTTGAATTGCGGCTCGCTCGGCGCGCCGGGTTCGGCCTTCTCGATGCGCACCCGGAGGTCGTACCACGCCGCCTGACCGGTCACCGGGTCCGAATTGGACCAGCGGCGGCCGGCGGCCCGGCGCGGCAGGAGCTCGCTGATCAGGTGGTTCAGCAGGAAGCCGCGCCGCGCCTCGGGCACGCCGGGCGCCAGCGCCCAGGTGCCGGAACGCTTGCCGATGGCGTTCCAGGTCCAGACGGTGTCGGGGTTGACCGCCTCGGTGCGTGCCACCTCGACCTTGATGCGGCCGTGATGAGAGATCACCCAGGCCCAGTCGCCGTCGGCAAGGCCGACACGGTCGCAGACGGCAGCAGGGACGTAGAGCGCGTTGCTGGTGTGGATCTGCCTCAGCCAGGCGTTCATCGAGCCCCAGGAATGGTACATCGCGGCGGGGCGCTGGGTGATCGCGTGAAGCGGGAACTCGCTGGCGTCGACCGCCGCCTCCTCCAGCGGCCGGTACCAGAACGGCAGCGGATCGAAGCTCGCCAGGATGCGCTCCCGGTGCTCCTCCGGGGCGGCCGGCTCCGTCAGCCCCGCGGCCGAGAGGCGGAACTTCTGCAGGATCTCCTGGTAGAGCTGGAAGGTGACCGGACGCGGCTCGTCGAAGAAGCCCATGCGCACGGCAAAGTCCTGGTAGGCGCGGTTGGCGTGCTTGAAGAACTGCGCCTCGAGCGGGATGTGCGCGGAGAAGAACGAGCCGTTCTCGACATAGCGCTCGAGCTGGCGGGGATTGATGGCTCCCCTGCCCGTCCGCGTGCCGTCGGTGCCGCGGAAGCCGGCCAGCGGACCGATGCCCGGACGGCGCTCGTGGCGCACGATATAGTCGGCATAGTCCTTGTAGAGCGCGTGGCCGTGATGGTCCACGAAGCCGTTGAGCCGCAGCCGGCTGCCGAGGTCGATCAGCACCGACTGGAAGGCGCGCACGTCGCGGTCGGGCTCGACGACCGGCCAGCGGATGGCGTCCTGCACCGCATCCGGCTCGGAGATCGGCCGGTCGAGCAGCGAGATGCAGTCGTGGCGTTCGAGATAGGTGGTGTCGGGCAGCACCAGGTCGGCATAGGCGACCATCTCCGACTGGTAGGCGTCGGCGTAGATGATTCTCGGGATGCGATACTGGCCCGTCTCGGGATCCTTGTCCTCCAGCATGGCGATGGTGCCGGCGGTGTTCATCGAGGAGTTCCAGGCGAGGTTCGCCATGTAGAGGAACAACAGATCGACCGGGTACGGATCGCCGGCATGGGCGTTGGCGATCACCATGTGCATGGCGCCATGGACGGCCAGCGGCGCGTCCCAGGAGAAGGCCTTGTCGATGCGGTTCGGCCGGCCTTCGGCGTCGATCAGCAGGTCCTCGGGGCCGCGCGGAAAGCCGAGATGCGGGCCCGACAGCGGCTTGTTGGAGCCGAAATGCTCGGCCTTGCCGTGGGGCGTCGGATGCGCCTCCACCGGCTTGGGATAGGGCGGCTCGAAGCGGAAGCCGCCGGGGCAGTCGACGGCGCCGATCAGCACCTGCAGCAAGTGCAGCGCGCGCGCCGTCTGGAAACCGTTGGAATGGGCCGAGATGCCACGCATGGCATGGAAGGAGACCGGCCGCCCGACGAAGCGCTGGTGGCGCTCGCCCGCCATGTCGGTCCACTCCTGCTCGATGGCGATGGCTTCCTCGAAGGCGACGCGGCCGATCTCGGCGGCCAGCCCTCGAATGGTGTCGGCGGCGATGCCGGTCTCGGCCGCCACGCGCTCGGGGGCGTAGGCCGGATCGAGATAACGCTCGGCGAGAAGCTGGAAGGAAGGCCGCGCGGCGCGCCCGTCATCGAGGGCGACGCGGCCCGCCAGGGCCGGCGTCGCGCCCGGCTGGCCGGCGGGAACGATGCGGCCGCCGGCGCGCTCGGCGATGAGCGGCCTGCCCTCGGCATCGCGGGCGAAGAGGCCGTGGCCAGGCGTGCCCGGCGCATCGACCACCAGCCAGGGCGCGTTGGAGTAGCGGACGAGATAGTCGACGTCGATCCGGCGGGTCCTGAGAAGCTCGTGCACCAGCGACAGGATCAGCAGCCCGTCGGTGCCGGGGCGGATGCCGATCCAATTGTCGGCGACCGCCGAATAGCCGGTGCGCACCGGGTTGACCGAGACGAAGCGGGCGCCGCGCGCCTTCAAGCGGGCGATGCCCATCTTCAGCGGATTGGAATCATGGTCCTCGGCGACGCCGAAGAGGACGAAGAGCTTGGTGCGCTCCCAGTCTGGCGCCCCGAACTCCCAGAAGGCACCGCCGATGGTCATGATGCCCGCGGCCGCCATGTTGACCGAGCAGAAGCCGCCATGGGCGGCGTAGTTCGGGGTGCCGTATTGCTGGGCCCAGAAACCGGTCAGCGACTGCGACTGGTCGCGCCCGGTGAAGAAGGCGAGCCGCTTGGGATCCTTGCGCCTGACCTCGCCCAGCCAGTCGGTCGCCAGCCCGAGCGCCTCGTCCCAGGAGATCGGGCGGAACTCGCCGGAACCGCGCGGCCCCGTCCTGAGGAGCGGCGTCGACAGCCGCGCCGGGGCGTAGTGCTGCATGATGCCGGCGGAGCCCTTGGCGCACAGCACCCCCTTGTTGACCGGGTGGGCGCGGTTGCCCTCGATGTAGCGGATCTTGCCGTCCGTCAGATGAACGTTGATGCCGCAACGGCAGGCGCACATGTAGCAAGTGGTCTGGCGAACCTCGTCGGCGACCGGCTCGGACAGCGCCACATACGGCTCGGACATTCTCTCGCGATCCTTGGAGCAACCGTCGGCCGAAGGGGCCGCCGCTCACTGCTCTCGAATTGATGCCTCGGGCGGCCGCCCCTCGTCGGGGACCGCACACGCCCCCGTCCTATAGGGCCGAGAATGGAAAGGGAATAAGCGGGAACGGCATGTGACGCCGTTCCGCTATTAATTTGTATATACTTATTTAGGCAGCGCTTCAGCGCCGAAGGCCGGGGCTTGCCGAACCGGCATTCAAAGATCGTCTTCGTAGAGGCAAATAGAACGTTCTGCAAAGCTCTGAACGAACTTTGTGCCAATCACCCCCAACAGGCGGACGACGGCCGGAACGCGGCGGAGCTCGTCCAGTCGAGAAAGCACCCTGGCATCCTCGACACTGGTGCCCAGCCAAACCAGCTTTAAGCCCTTGACTTTAGGATATGATTTCCAATCCTGGTAGCTAGCCTGATGGCGGCGGGCTGCCTGCTCGAACGTTGCGCAACCTCGGGAACTGCTGACCTGACAGAGGGATCTTCAGACAAGCTCCTCGTGACAGTGGAAAATTGACATGAGGATGTTCCCACCGCTTTCATTCGTGAAGTTTGGGGTGTGATGGCCTCCACGCCGAGACATACAACAGATCGGACGTTGAGTTGACAAATATCCGTCGCGGTTTCCGCCAGCGCGCAGGCACCCGCAGTGCCTCCGAGTCCAAGTTGATTTTCCCCCGCCATTTGCGCGGCCCCCGCTCTTGTGCGTGAGCCCGGCATACTTCTCGACCCCCATGGCCTCAAGTCTCGCAGCCATTCTCATAGCGTAGCAATTGCTGCATCCTGCGCTGAGGATGCTGCAACCAGCTACCGGATTCCAAGTGGCATCCGTCCACTCGATGGACGTGTCGCTCATGCGAATCTCCCGCCGCGATCTTCCATAAAACGCACCGGACAAGCCAGAGCGGCGCAAGGATCGGGCCATCGAAGCGAGAGCTAGTTCGTCACCACGATGCGGGTGTTGCCGGGGCCGACCTGCTTGACCAGCGAATAGAACTTGGCCGCGTTGGAGGTCGCCAGGCGAACGCAGCCATGCGAGGCCGGCCGGCCCAGCTGCTTGACGTAGCCGGTGCCGTGCACCGCATAACCGCCGCGGAAGAACACCGAATAGGGCATCGGGCTCATGTCGTATTTGCGGGAGTACCACATGCGGTGCATGCGGGTCGGGCGATAGGTGCCGCGCGGCGTGACATAGCCGCCGCGCGCCGTCGACACGCGCCAGGTGTGGATGACGCGGCCGCGATGCGTGACCGTCATCGTCTGGCTGGAGAGAGAAATGCGGGCGACAAGTCCCGCAGCATGCCCTTCAACGTTGGCGCCAAGCAGCGCTGCTGCAAAGGCCAGAGCTGCAACGATCGACTTCTTCATTCTGCTGACCTCTATACTGCCGCTAGTCATCGTTCTTCCGAGTTTCTTGGCAGCCGGAGCGGACGATATCCGGAAGTCTTAATGAATCCCTGACTGGCACAGCGCCCCTTTATGCAATGACGACAAGGTGTTGCAGCCGGATCACGGTGGCCTTGCCAAGCCGCGGCGATGCCGGTTGACTGGGCGGATGGACGACAGGCTGAGACGAGCGGTCGAGGAGCGCGCCGGGGACCTGGTGGGGCTGACGGCCGACCTGATCCGTTTCCCGACGGTCAACCCGCCGGGCGAAGCCTACGGGCCGTGCGCCGAATTCGTCGGCGCCCGGCTGGCGCGCCACGGCTACGAGACGCTGTTCGTGCGCGGCGAAGGGGCGCCGGGCGACAGCGACCGCTATCCGCGGATCAACGTGGTGGCGCGGCGCAGCGGGCGCGGGCCGGGCCCCGTGGTGCATTTCAACTCGCATATCGATGTCGTCCAGCCCGGCGAGGGCTGGACGGTCGAGCCGTTCGGCGGAGTGGTGCGCGACGGCAAGGTGTTCGGCCGGGGCGCATGCGACATGAAGGGCGGGCTGGCCGCCTCGATCGTCGCGGCGGACGCCTTCATGGCGGTCAATCCGGGCTTCGACGGGGCGATCGAGATCTCCGGCACGGTGGACGAGGAGTCCGGCGGCTTCGGCGGGGTCGCGCACCTGGCCCGGCAGGGCTTCTTCTCGCGGCCGCGGATCGACCATGTGATCATCCCCGAGCCGCTCAACAAGGACCGCATCTGCCTCGGCCACCGCGGCGTGTGGTGGGCGGAGATCGAGACCAGAGGCGAGATCGCCCACGGCTCGATGCCGTTCCTCGGCGATTGCGCGGTGCGCCACATGGGAGCGGTGCTGGAGGCCTTCGAGGAGGAGCTGTTCCCGGCGCTCGACCGCAAGGTCACCCGCATGCCGGTGGTGCCGGAAGGGGCGCGCCGCTCAACGCTCAACATCAACTCGCTGCATGGCGGGCAGACCGAGGATTTCTTCCCCGGCCTGCCCTCGCCCATCGTGCCGGACTCATGCCGCATGGTGATCGATCGGCGCTTCCTGCTGGAAGAGGACATCTCGACCGTCAAGGACGAGGTGACGGGCATCCTCGAGCGGCTGAAGCGCGAGCGGCCGCGTTTCGACTACGCCATCCGCGACCTGATGGAGGTGCTGCCGCTGATGACTGAGCGCGACGCGCCGGTGGTCGGCGCCGTGGCGGCCGGCATCCGCGCCGTGTTCGGCCGCGAGCCGGACTACGTCATCTCGCCCGGGACCTACGACCAGAAGCACATCGCCCGCATCGGCCACCTACACGACTGCATCGCCTACGGCCCCGGCATCCTCGACCTGGCGCACCGGCCAGACGAGTGGGTGGGCATCGACGACATGGTGCAATCGGCCACGGTGATGGCGCATGCGCTGGACGTGCTGCTCAGCGGCGCGCGGGAGTGAGAGGGCGGGGGCAGGCCCCAACGCAAATAGCTGTGACGTTCGGAACAACCTGGCACTCGTTCGAAGTGTAGATGCCTGATGTCGACTTGCAAGAATCAGGAGATAGACATGCCACCAGTTGGAACCCGCAATGACCCGACAAAACTGCTTCCGCTTCCGAAGGAGAACAAAACTCCCTCGCCTGCCAATCTTGATGGCTCGAAGGTTCGCAAGCGGTCGGCGACCGGGGCGGCAAGCACGGCCAGTTCCCGCCCGCGATCGAATGTAAAAGCGAACGTCAAGGGCTTCGTGAACAAGCTCGTGGAAAAGAAGACGGCTTGGGAGAAGAAGAAAGCAGAAAAGAAAGCAGAAAAGAAAGCAGCCAAGCATGCCGAGGCCCGGGGCGATGTCCGTGCGTCGACCAAGCGCGGCAAGGAACCTTCTGTCATGCCCCATGACGACGAGGCGGCGAATGTGCCGACCGCGGCGGAGCCACGCAGGGCAGAATCAGATCTAGGATCGTTTTTCGAGGCCGCCTGGCGCGCTCTTGAAACTGAGCCGGAGAAGAGCAGCCTCGGTACGCCGACCGAGCGCACCGATCACCTATCTGTCATGTCTCATGCCAAGGCTGTGAACGTACTTAACAATGCACGGATAAGTAAAAAAGAGTATAATGTTCAGTTGAAATTTGGCAAGGAAATCCTTGCCGCCGTCGATAAGTACGATTATATCCGGACACTTGTCAGTAAAGCTGTTCAAACTGGGAATAAACAAGATTATTTGGCTGCTACTTCTGGGCTGGTCAGCCTATTGGCGGAAGATAATCAAATAGGGGTTCGTGGCGCATTTGCGGAGGCCGTTCTTACGAGGGTATTTTTGAAACTGAACGACAGGGATCTAGAGGCCCTCAAGCAATTGCAGGCCCAGGAGTTCGTCAATAGTGTCCCGAAAGGGGAGACCAAATGGGCCTATCTTGAAGCAAAGACCGAGGCCGCGACCGCAGTCAACATCATGCAAAATGCACTGGACAAGAGAGTAGAGGTCACCCCTGTCGAGAGGCCCAAGGCCACCGATGTCGTTGGTTTCGCGCTCGTCGACAACACGACGCACAGGTATCGGCAGAAGCCGATGGTGCCTGCCGGCCGAGCTATCGTCAACATGGCGACGGCTCAAAACGAAAAGAACCTTAGAGAGGCCGCCAAGCAATTTGGCGACGGTGTCGGATGGTTGATGGGGGACACCGCACCGGGGGGCGAAAAGATAATCGACGATCAATTGCGAGTGATGGCCCGTCAAGAGCTCAGCACAATCGCCGGTATTGAAGTCGACAAGGTGGTCGACCGGCTGGGTGAGCTGACGATTAAGGTTGCAGAAGGCGCCGGAAAGCCCGATTCTCGCAAGTCCCGCTACGACGAAGATGAGTTGGGCAATATGAAGGAGCTCCTCTACTTCGCCAAGGACAGAGCTGCCGAGCTGCTCGCCTGACCGCCGCCCGCCGGAATGTGACCGGCGGGGGAAAGCATCCGCCCGAGGGCCGCTGAAGCGAACGCTCAGCGGCCTTTCTTCTCGCGCCGGTGGCGGCTTCACGAAGATTCCGCTCCGACTGCGCCTAGCCAACTCGGCGATTTACTCGCGACGGAAATCGGTCTTCAATCCGGGCCGTTTCCAGCTCGGGAGAGTTTCAATGAGACATTTAAGGCGTTTTGCATTCCATCTCGCGGCGGGGCTCCTGGTGCTCGCCACAGGCAGCGCCGCGCTCGCCGCGCGCACCGACCTGGTGATCGGCCTGCCGCTGGAGCCGCCGCATCTCGATCCGACGGCCGGTGCGGCCGCGGCCATCGACGAGGTGGTCTATGCCAACGTCTTCGAGGGGTTGACGCGGATCGGGCCGAATGGCGAGGTCGAGCCGGCGCTGGCCGAGAGCTGGACGATCTCCGACGACGGCAAGACCTACACGTTCAAGCTGCACACCGGAGTGAAGTTCCACGACGGCAGCGAGTTCAGCGCCGAGGATGTGAAGTTCTCGCTCGACCGGGCCCGAGCGGACGATTCCACCAATGCCCAGAAGGGGCTGTTTTCCGCCATCGAGACGGTCGAGGCCGTCGACCCGGCGACCGTCAAGGTGACGCTGAAGAACCCGCAGGGGTCCTTCCTCTACAATATGGGCTGGGGCGACGCCGTCATCGTGGCGCCGGAGAGCGCCGCGACCAACAAGGAAAAGCCGATCGGCACCGGCCCGTTCAAGTTCGACAACTGGGCCAAGGGCTCGTCGGTCACCCTCTCCAAGGCCGACGGCTACTGGGGCGACCCGGTGTTCCTTGACAAGGCGGAGTTCCGTATCGTGCCCGATGCCGCAGCCGCGATCCCGGCGCTGCTGTCGGGCGACGTCCAGGCCTTCCCCTTCTTCCAGCCTGACGGCGTGGCGCAGATCGAGGGCGACCCCCGCTTCAAGGTGGTGATCGGCTCGACCGAGGGCGAGACGATCCTGTCGATCAACAACAAGAAGAAGCCTTTCGACAACATCAAGGTGCGCCAGGCGATCGCCTATGCACTGGACCGCAAGGCGATCATCGACGGCGCCTCCGCCGGGCTCGGCCAGCCGATCGGCTCGCACATGGCGCCGCACAACCCGGCCTATGTGGACCTGACCGGAGTCTATCCGCACGATGTCGAGAAGGCCAAGGCGCTGCTCAAGGAGGCGGGGCTGGAGAAGGGCTTCAAGGCGACGCTGAAGCTGCCGCCGCCCTCGTATGCGCGGCTCGGCGGCGAGATCGTGGCGTCGCAGCTCAGGGAGATCGGCATCGACCTCGAGATCATTCCGGTGGAATGGGCCGACTGGCTGGAGAAGGTGTTCAAGGCCAAAGACTACGACATGACGATCGTATCGCACACCGAACCCAACGACATCGATATCTACTCGCGCAAGGATTACTACTTCAACTACGACAATCCCGACTTCGACAAGATCATCGCGGAGCTCGACATCACTTCCGACGAAGCCAAGCGGAAGGAGCTTCTGGGGCAGGCGCAGAAGATCCTCGCCGACGACGCCGTGGTCGGTTTCCTGTTCGAACTGCCGAAGGTGGGCGTGTGGGACGCCAAGCTCGAAGGCATGTGGGAGAACGCGCCGATCCAGGCCAACGACCTCACCAAGGTCAAATGGACCGAGTGAGGCGGGCGGGCGACGGCCGGCGCCGACGAGCGGCATGACGGCCTACCTGCTCAAGCGGTTGGCGATCGCGGCGCTGACGCTGGTCGCCGCCTCGCTCATGGTGTTCGCCGTGCTGGAAGTGCTGCCCGGCGATCCGGCCCGGCTGATGCTGGGGCTCAACGCCAGCGAGGATGCGGTCGTCGCGCTCAGGGAGCAGATGGGCCTCGACCAGCCCATGATCGTGCGCTACCTCGCCTGGGCGGGCGACATGCTGCGGCTCGATTTCGGCCGCTCCTACACCTATTCGGTGCCGGTGATCGACCTGGTGGCCGAGCGCCTCGTGGTGTCGCTGCCGCTGGCGCTGATCGCGCTGGCGCTGTCGACGGCGATCGCGCTTCCCGTCGGGCTGTTTGCCGCGGCGCGGCGCGGCAGCGCCGGCGACACGCTCTCCATGGGTGCTGCGCAGGTCGGCGTCGCGGTGCCGAACTTCTGGTTCGCTTTGCTGTTGATCTACGTGTTCGCCGTCTGGCTGCGCTGGGTGCCGGCAGGCGGCTTCCCGGGATGGGGCGCCGGCGCCTGGCCGGCGCTCAAGGCGCTCATGCTGCCGGCGGTCGCGCTGGCGCTGCCGCAGGCGGCGATCCTCGCCCGCGTCACGCGCTCGGCCCTCATCGAGGTGCTCGGCGAGGACTATATCCGGACCGCGCGGGCCAAGGGCCTGCCGCAAAGCCGCGTCCTGTGGCGGCATGCGCTGCGCAACGCGCTGATCCCGGTGCTCACCATCATCGGCCTGCAGTTCGCGTTCCTGATCGCCGGAACGGTCATCATCGAGAACGTCTTCTACCTGCCGGGGCTCGGCCGGCTGATCTTCCAGGCGATCACCCAACGCGACCTGATCGTGGTGGAAAGCGTCGTGATGCTTTTGGTGGCAGCCGTCATCGTGGTGAACCTCTTGGTCGATCTGTCCTACGCGCTGGTCGATCCGCGGCTGAGGACGCCGGCGTGAGCCTCGCCGCGCCCGACCCTTCCGCCGGCCCCGCGGCGGCGCTCAGGCGCGCGCTCGCCAGCCGGTCCTTCGCGGTCGGCCTGGCGATCACCCTGCTGGTGGCGGCGGTGGCGCTGATCTCGCTCATATGGACGCCCTACGACGTGACGCACCTGGTGGTCGCCGACCGGATGCAGCCGCCTTCGCTCGCGCATCCCTTCGGCACCGACCATCTCGGGCGCGACGTGCTGTCGATGATCATGCTGGGGGCGCGAAACTCCATCGCGGTGGCGCTGGTGGCGGTGGCCATCGGCATGGGCGTCGGCGTGCCGCTCGGCACCTTCGCCGCGGCTCGCGGCGGACTGGCCGACGAGCTCTTGATGCGCTTCAGCGACCTGGTCTTCGCTTTTCCGGCGCTGCTGTCGGCCATCATGATCACCGCCATCTTCGGGCCGGGCGCCGTCAATGCGATCATCGCCATCGGCATCTTCAACATCCCCGTCTTCGCGCGGGTGGCGCGCGCCGGAGCGCTGTCGCTGTGGCCGCGCGAGTTCGTGCTCGCCGCGCGCGCCGCCGGCAAGGGTCCGACGCTGATCACCGTCGAGCACATCCTGCCCAACATCACCAACCTGCTGCTCGTGCAGGGGACGATCCAGTTCGCGCTCGGCATCCTGGCGGAGGCCGGGCTGTCCTATCTCGGACTCGGCGCCCAGCCGCCGATGCCGAGCTGGGGGCGCATGCTGTTCGACGCGCAGACGCGCATGGTGGTGGCGCCTTGGCTCGCCATCTTCCCCGGCACCGCCATCATGCTCACCGTGCTCGGCCTCAACCTGCTCGGCGACGGCCTTGCCGACGTGCTCGATCCGCGCCTGAGACGCCGCCGATGAGCCTGCTCGAGATCGAGGGCCTGTCGCTCGACATCGGCGGCACGCCGATCCTCTCCGGCGTCGACCTTACGCTCGACGCCGGCGAGGTGATGGGGCTGGTCGGCGAGTCCGGCTCCGGCAAGTCGATGACGGCGCTGACCGTGATGCGCCTGCTGCCGGCCGCGGCGGCGGCACGTGGCCGCGTCGCCTTCGACGGAATCGACCTTCTCGCCGCCAGCGAGACACAGATGTGCGCGCTGCGCGGCGACGACATCGGCATGGTCTTCCAGGAGCCGATGACGGCTCTGAACCCACTGAAGACGATCGGCGAGCAGGTCGCCGAGGGCATTCGCTGGCATACGGGCGCAAACCGTGCCGACGCCGAAGCGCAGGCGCGTAGGATGCTCGACCGCGTCGGGCTGCCGGCCGGCAAATTTCCCCTCACCCGTTATCCGCACGAACTTTCAGGCGGCCAGCGCCAGCGCGTGGTGATCGCCATCGCCTGCGCGCTGAAGCCGAAGCTGTTGATCGCCGACGAGCCGACGACCGCGCTTGACGTCGTGCTGCAGGCCCAGATCCTCGAACTGCTGCGCGATCTCGTCGACGAGAACCGCATGGGCCTCCTGCTCATCTCGCACGATCTCGCTGTCGTTACCGAGATGGCCGGCCGCATCACCATCCTGCGCGGCGGCGAGGTCATGGAGGCGGGCGACACCGCGCAAACGCTGTCGGCGCAGGAGCATCCCTACACAAGGCAACTGGCACAGGCATCGATGCATGTGCCGGCGCGGCGGAAGCGACCCTTACACTCCCCCGTGCGGGGAGGGTCGATCGGCGAAGCCGATCGGGGTGGGGGTCGACGCGACGCGCTCGATTCCTCCCGCAAAGCCCCCCTCCTCTCCGTCCAGAACATCACCAAGGACTATCCCGCACGCCGCACCTCATTGTTGCACAAGCCGCCGCCGACACGCGCGGTCGACGACGTCTCTTTCTCGCTCGGCGAAGGCCACTCCGTGGCGTTGGTGGGTCGTTCCGGCTGCGGCAAGTCCACGCTGGCGCGCATGATCCTGGCGCTCGACGAACCGACATCGGGCACGATTGCCTTCCGGGGTGAGACCATCACCGGGCGCGACCAAGCGTCTCTGCGACCCGCCCGACGCGACATGCAGGTCGTCTTCCAGGACCCTTACGGCTCCTTCAATCCACGCCGGACCGTCGAATGGCTCGTCGCCGAGCCGCTGCATCTGCTGGACGGGAAGCCGGGCAAGGCCGAGCGGCGCGAACTGATCTCCCAGGCCCTGCACGAGGTCGGGCTGAAGCCTCAGGACATGCAGAAATATCCGCACGAATTCTCCGGCGGACAGCGGCAGCGCATCTCGATTGCACGCGCCATCATAACGCGGCCGAAGCTGGTGGTGGCCGACGAGCCGGTTTCCGCCCTCGACGTGTCGATCCGGGCGC
>JBEVJH010000043.1:0-3944 GCA_040510355.1 Aestuariivirgaceae bacterium | reverse complement strand
TACCAGCGGTGGCTCGTCTGGCGCAGCCAGATCGACATCTATTTCTTCTGGGAGAAGCGCTGGTTCTTCGTCGCCATGCTGCTCGGCTTCGTGGTCATGAACCTGCCACCGCCGGCAGGGCTCTCCCACGAGGGCCAGATCGTGCTCGCCATGTCGCTCGTCGCGACGGTGCTGTTCGTCACCGAGCCGATCCCGCTGCCGACGGTGCCGCTCCTCATCATCGTCGGCGAGATCGTGCTGCTCGGGCTCAACCCGTCGAAGGTGGCGCAGAGCCTGATGACCGATTCGGTCCTGTTCATCATGGGCTCGCTGATGCTGGCGGTCGCCATCGTCAAGCAGAAGCTCGACAAGCGGGTGGCGTGGGCGATCGTCCGGATGACCGGCACCAATGCCTATTGGATCAGCTTCGGCATCACGGCGGTGTGCGGCTTCATCGCCGCCTTCATCGGCGAGCATACGGTGGCCGCGATGATGCTGCCGGTCGGGGTGAGGCTGGTCAGCCTGACCCACAGCGATCCGCGCAAGGTGCACAATCTTGCAGCGGTCATCCTGTTCTCGATCTCCTATGGCTGCTCGATCGCCTCGATCGCGACGCCGTCGGGCGGGGCGCGCAACGCCATCATGATCGGCTATTGGCAGGAGATATTCTTCTCGCCCGTCGATCCGGCGACGCGGCGCTACCTGATGGATTACCTGACCTGGATCATCTACGCCTTTCCGATGTTCCTGCTTCGGCTGCCGATCGTGACGGCGCTGCTGTTCTGGACCTTCAAGCCGGAATCCTCCGACATGTCGCGGGCGGTGGCGCGGCTGCGGACCCAGGTGATGATGGACGGGCCGCTCAAGCTCTCCGACTGGCTGTCGATCGGCATCTTCCTGCTCACCATTCTCGGCTGGATCTTCCTGTCGGACACGCTCGGGCTCGGCTCGATCGCGCTCATGGGGGTGTCCGCCTTCCTGGTGTTCGGTCTGGTGCGCTGGGAGGAGATCAATCAGGGCGTCAACTGGGGGGTGGTGCTGCTCTATGCGGCGGCCATCTCGCTCGGCGTGGAGATGCAGGCGACCGGGGCGGCGGAGTGGCTGGCCAAGACGGTCATCGACGTTCTCCGGCCGGTCGGAGCGGCGACCGGCGCCGGGCTCGAGCTCGCCACGTCGCTGCTGACCACCGGCGTGTCGAACACCATGACGGCAGGCGCGGCGGTGGCGGTGCTCGGCCCGGTGGTCCTCAAGACCGCCCATGTGGCCGGCCAGGATCCGATCATCATCGGCTTCATCACGGCGATCTCGTCGGCGTTCGGCTATCTGACCCCGGCGGCCCAGCCGGCCTTCACCATCAGCTATGCGTCGGGCTATCTCAGAGGCTCGGATTTTCTGAAGATCGGTCATAGAATGATGATCGTCTCTCTGATCCTGCTGTTTGCCGTGGCCCAGCTCTATTGGCCGCTGATCCACTATTGAGGTCGGCATGCTGAACCCGTTCCGGCGGACAACTCTCTCGGCGCGACAGGAGCGCGCCGTCCAGCGGACGCTGCAGCAATTGCGCCAGCAGCGGCGGCAGCGCTTCCGCATCCTCGCCTGCATCGACGGCAGCGAGGAGTCGTTCGTGACGGTGCGGTTCGCGGCACGGCTGGCGCCGACCGACGACTGCGACATCATCGTGCTCAATGTCCGGCCGGTCGATCAGGGCCTGTGGTCGGGCGGGCTGCAGGTCAGGCTGGCGCGGCAGAACATGCTCGATGCGGGCTTCGACCTGCCGGGGGTGCGCGAGCTCAAGCAGGCGCTCGAGATCCTCAAGCATGAGGGCCTCGATGTCAGCGCGTGGCAGCGGGAGACCACGCATGAGGATGCCTGGGGCGATCCGCTCGGCGACAACAAGATCGAGTATCGCAGCCCCGAGGGCCGCACCGTGGTGCTCAAGCTCAAGACGGCGCCGGACCCGGCATCGGGCATTCTCGATCAATATGAGCTCGGCCCCTACAACCTCATGATCCTCGGCGAGCCGTCGCGCTGGCGCGGCGAGTTCCATTCGTTCTTCGATGCCGGGATCGTCCAGCGGGTGGCGGTGCTGGCGCCCTGCTCGGTGATGATCGCGCGAGGAAGCCTCGAGCGGCGCGGCTTCTTCATCTGCACCGACGGGACGGCGCGCTCGATGCAGGCGGTGCGGCGCTCGGCGGTGCTCGCCCATATGGTCAAGGAGCCGATCACGCTGTTCTCGGCGGCCACCGATCCGGCCGGCGTGCCGGCGGCGGAAGAGAACGTCAAGAATGCGCGGGCGCTGCTCAAGGCGATGGGGATCAAGGTGGCCGGCATCGAGACCGCCGTCGGGGAGCCGTCGGAGATGATCATCGAACGCGGCTCGCACCACCGGATCATCGTGGTGAGCGACGAAGGCCGCTCGCGGCTGCAACGGGTGTTTCGCGGCTCGATCGCCTATGAGGTGGTCAAGGCGGCGCGAACGAGCGTATTGGATGTGCGGTAAGCAAGGTGCGGGAGCAAAGAATGGCCGAGTACCGGCTTTACTGTTTCGGCGAGTCCGGGAATTGCTACAAGGCAGCGCTGATGCTGCAGCTTTCACGGATGGATTGGGAACAGATTCATGTCGAGTACTTCGACGGCGAGACCCGATCGGAGGAATACCGCGGCACGGTGAATGAGATGGCCGAGGCGCCGGTGCTGCTGCACGGGCCAGTGAAGCTGGCGCAATCCGGCGTGATCCTCGACTATCTCGCGGGCAGGTCGGGCAAATTCGGGGCGACGAGCGAGGATGAGCGGCGGGAGATCCTGCGGTGGATCCTGTTCGACAATCACAAGTTCACGAGCTATGCGGCGACCCTGCGCTTCATGTTGACCTTCATGAAGACGGGGGAGACGCCGGTGACGGAGTTCCTGCGGACACGGGTGAACGGCGCCTATGGGGTGCTCGACCGCCATCTCGCCGGCCGCGATTTCGTGCTGGGCGCGCGGCCGACGATCGCCGACCTGTCGCTGTGCGGCTACCTGTTCTTCGGCGACGAGCTCGGCGTCGACCCGCGCGCCTTCGCGAATATCGACAAATGGCTCGACCGAATCAGCGCGCTGCCTGGTTGGAAGCATCCGTATGAGCTGATGGGGAGGGCGTATAAGAGCGAATAGTGAGTAGCGAATAGCGAATAGAAATATCGTGCTCGGTCCCTCTATTCGCTATTCGCTATTCGCTCTACACCTCGCCCATCGCCTGCAGATACTCCTCCAGATGCTCGACATTCTCGAAGCGCATCCAGCCTTCGGCCGTCTCGGCCTCGACCGTGCCGTCGGACAGGACCCGGGCCACCTTGCCGCGCACGAGCCGTTCCTCGACGACGAAGAGCTGGTCGTCCGATACCGGCGGCGCCTCCGGCCCCGGCTCGGCCGTCGGCGGGGTGGCGAGCGGCGGGGAGGCGGGCGCTCCGACCGGCTCGGCCGGCGACACCGACTCCGGCGGATAGGCGCCGCGATCGAGGGACGGCGCCTCGCGCTCGACGGCGGCCTGGAGATCCTCCGGCACGCCGGGATCGATGGTCGTGGTGATCACCTGCGGCACGGGCTCGCTCTTTCGCGCGGGCGGCTTGTCGGGAAACAGGCCGCCGGGCGACGGCGGCGGCTGCGCCGGTCCGAGGCCGGGCGTCGCCGGCGCACCGCCGGCGGCCGATCCACCGCGCGCGGGGCGCAGGAAACCCGGCAGGTCGCCGCCAGTCCTCGATTTGCGGCGGCCGTAATTGCCCGGCCAGTTGCGATCGGGGGCGGGCGGAGCGCCGAGCGGCGATTCGCTAGAGGCGCCCGCCGGGCGCACGGCGCCCGACAAAGCCTCCGCCACCGTCAGGAGGGCGGCGGTGACGGTGGCGAGTCCCAGCATGATGAAGCCGCCGGTCAGCAGTATCGCCGCGGATTCGAGGTTGAGGCCGATCACCACCTGGCCCGGCGCATAG
>JBEVJH010000042.1:0-8428 GCA_040510355.1 Aestuariivirgaceae bacterium | reverse complement strand
GCTTGAGCAGGAGCGGGATGAAAATGTGAAAGGCGCCAAAGCGCACGCCATGGCGGCGCAGCGCGGCCCGGCCGTCCTGCGACAGCGCCTTGACGTCGTCGGCCACCTCCTCGCGCGCGACCACTCCCATGTTCTCGACCAGCCGGAAGGCAAGGCCACGCTCGATGCCGTTCAGCTCCTCGGCCGCCTCGAGCTTGAGCAGCGGCTCGAGTACGCTGCCGATATGACGCGACAGGAACTTCTCGATGCGGAACACCACCGCGTCGCGCTCACTGGCGGCGAGAGCCTCATCGGCGAGGATCTGGATCTTGGGCTTAAGCGGGCCGACACCGGCGACGAGCTTCGCCACGGGTGCACCATGCCAGATGACATTGCCGTCGCGGGTCAGGTTGAAATCGGGGTCGGGAGCGGCAGAAAGCGCCTGGGCGCGCCCCAGAATCTCGCGGCCGACCGCTTGAAGCGATGCCGACATCAGGGGCTTGGCGGATGCGGCGTCGCCTTCGGGAAGGAAGCGGAAACCGACGAGGCGGCCGACGAACTCGCCCTCGACATAGACACCGCCATCTTCCTCGACGCTCGACATCACATCTTCCTTCTGGCGCAGACGGCGCATCAACACGCTCGTGCGGCGATCGATAAAACGCTGAGTGAGGCGTTCATGCAAGGCATCCGAGAGGCGATCCTCGATGCTGCGGGCTCGCTCTTGCCAATGGAGCGGATCGGCAAGCCAGTCGCGATTGGCAATGAAGGTCCAGGTTCGGATATGGGCAATGCGTGTCGCCAGCGTGTCGATGTCACCTTCGGTCCGGTTGCAATAGGAGAGCTGGCGGGCGAACCAGTCCTCGGGAATACGACCGTCGGGCGCGGTGAGGAAGCGAAAGACCCTGGCCACCAGGGTCGCATGCTCGGCGCCCGAAATGTTGCGGTAGTCGGGCACCTGACAAACCTCCCACAGAAGCTCGACCGTCTGCCGCGTCGAGGCCAGCGCGGCAATGTCGTCATCGCGCGCCAGGAGCTCGAGCGCGTCGACATCGAAGCTTGCCTGGGCCCTGGTCAGTCCCTGGCTGGGCGGCAAGGCCGCCAGGGACGCACGCAGCTGCGTAAGGGAAGCGAAGGACAAGTCGCGATTGCGCCATTGCAGGACGCGGACGGGCTCGAAACGATGATCCTCGAGCTGGCTGACCAGCTCGGCCGAGAACGGCTCGGCCTCGGCGGTCACGCCAAAGGTTCCATCATTCATATAGCGGCCGGCACGGCCGGCGATCTGACCAAGCTCGGCCGCCGTCAGCTGGCGGAAGGCGAAGCCGTCGAACTTTCGCGTCGACGCGAAGGCGACATGGTCGAGATCCATGTTGAGGCCCATGCCGATCGCATCGGTCGCCACCACGTGATCGACATCGCCCGATTGAAACAGCGCCATCTGGGCATTGCGGGTGCGTGGCGACAAGGCCCCGAGCACGACCGCGGCACCGCCGCTCTGGCGACGGATCAATTCGGCCATGGCGTAGACCATCTCGGCCGAGAAGGCGACGATCGCGGACCGCCGGGGCAGGCGGGTCAGCTTCTTCTGTCCGGAATAGGTCAGTTTCGAGAACCGCGGGCGGGAAACGAAATTGGTGCCGGGAAGGAGCCGTTCGATCAGGCTGCGCATGGTGCCGGCGCCGAGCAGCATCGTCTCCGTCTCGCCGCGGCGGGTGAGCAGCCGGTCGGTGAAGACATGGCCGCGCTCGAGGTCGGCGGCGAGCTGGACCTCGTCAATGGCGAGGAACGAAACCCTCAGGTCGGAGGGCATCGCCTCGACGGTGGCGACCCAGAAGCGCGGTGCCGGCGGGATGACCTTTTCTTCGCCGGTCACCAATGCGACCGCCTGGTCGCCGACCCTGGCACGGACGCGATCATAGACCTCGCGAGCGAGCAGACGCAGCGGCAGCCCGATCATGCCGGTCGGATGCGCCAGCATGCGCTCGACCGCGAGGTGGGTCTTGCCGGTGTTGGTCGGCCCGAGAACGGCCGTGACGTTGCGTCGGGGCGGCATGGGTCGCTTCAGGCGTTCATCAATCCGGCGTTGGCATGAGGCATCCCGTTTCGACACAGTTCCGTAAGATTTGGAATCTTTGCCGAACGAAGGACGACCGAATCGCTATCCACAGGGTGATTCAGGTTTTGTTCGCAAGGGTTCCTCGACGAGAATCGCCCAGCCTCACCGAACTTTCGAGCTGTAAGCGCCGTTCGCCGTCCACCCGTCACCCGGCTTTTGGTTAACAGCCTGACCTTATGGTTAACCAATCGTGTCATCGGGATGACCGGATGCCGCTCCCGGCGTTAACACATTGAAGAAAAAGGGAACGGAGCATGACCGAATCGGTGGAGGCAGGGTTTTCCACATTCGTTCACCCAAAGATATGGGTACATGACCGCGATAATCCACCAGCCGTGGAACAGCCCGACCAGATGACGGACGGCCGCACCACCGCGTCGGCGCTTCCTGTTAACGGGCTTGTACCGCATTGGGACGTGGAGGCGGTAGGCAGTCGGCAGTCGGGAAAGGGCATCATTCACTGCCCATTTGCCTACTGCCGACTGCCTCCGTCCGTTCAGCGACTGGCGAGGGACGCCGGGTTGAGCGGGCGGCCCGAGATGGTGGCAGCGTTGAGATATCCCTTGAAAGGCCGATTATCGACCTTGCCGCTCAGCGCGACCACCAGCATCAGCGGCTTGTCGGCGGCAGCGGTCTTCACCGGCGCCGCCCAAAAGGTGATGACCACCGGATCGGCACGGTTTTTATCCATGGCGCGATCGGAAAAGCCGGCGATGAGGCGGTAGACCATCCGGCAGCGGACAACCGGGCCGCGATAGACGCTGACGTCGTTGTCGTCGAACCGCTCCTCATCGAGGCGGTCGAATTGATATTCGGTGACCTCCCGGCCGTTATAGACCAGCTCGGCCCCGAAGCAGACCTTGTCGGCGCCGGCAAGGCCTTGATGGAGCAAGGCAGTGAGGGGATCCGCGGCGGGCTCCACCAGCGCGGCTTCGACGGCCTCGGCCTTGCGCGGATTGAGCTCGGGTTCGCGGGCCGCCTGCGGCTTGTCGGTATCGTTCCAATTGACGGTGGCGCGCCGATCCTTCTGGGCGATCTTGAAGGAGGCGGGCACCGGCATGCCATCGACGATGCTGCCGGTGGCCTTCATGTCGGTCTGGATCTTCATGAACAGGCCGGCCATGCCCTGGGAGCGCACCGACATGGTGGAGCTGTAAGCACCCTGCGCCAATTCGATATCCTGATTGATCTCGACGGCCCGCATGTTGGAGACATAGAGATCATAACGAAGACGCAGGCGGTCGCCCGCCAGTGCGGGCTCGAACAATCCGGCGACAAGCAACAACGAAGCCACCGCCAGCCGTGGCCCGTGGCCGAGCACCTTGATGGTCATGAATCGCCCCCGATTTGCCGCTCCAGGAAAGGCGCATTCGACTAGCCGTCATATAAGGCCAAACTTTGCCTTGGTGCCGCGATCCCGACCGGCAGGCTTGACGCTGATGCATCGCCTCGACTATACGAGCGCGCTTGATCCGACCTTTCTGGAGTTGTTTTGATGGCACGGCGTTGCGAATTGACGGGAAAAGGCGTCCTTGTCGGCAATGCCGTAAGTCACGCCAACAACAAGACGAAACGGCGGTTTCTGCCCAATCTTTGCGAGGTCCACCTCATCAGCGATGCGCTCGGCCAGTCGGTTTCCTTGCGGATCAGCGCCAATGCGTTGAAATCGGTGGAACATCGCGGTGGCCTCGACGCCTTTCTCCTGAAGGCGCGGCGGGAGCAATTGTCGCAGAAGGCGCGGCGGCTGAAGCGCGAGATCGAAAAACGGCTCAGCGCGGCAGCCCCGGCTGCTTGAGCACGATCCCGACGCGCAGCGGCGAGCCGCGCATCCACCCTACGGCACGGTTGCGCGACAGCACGGTGGGCCGGTTCTGCGCCATCGGCGAGCGCTGCACCTGCCTCGATTCGCTCATCGGCGATTATTCCTATGTCGAGCATGACGCGGGGATCATCTATTCCCGGATCGGCAAGTTCTGTGCCGTTGCGGCCTTCGTCCAGATCAATGCGCTGAACCATCCGATGGAGCGGATCAGCCAGCACAAGATCACCTACCGACCGAACGAATATTTCCTCAACAAATCGCTCGACTCCGAATTCCGCGCGCAGCGCGTCGCACGAGGGGTGACGATCGGCCATGACGTGTGGATCGGCCACGGGGCGATCGTGCTTCCCGGCGTGACGATCGGCGATGGCGCGGTGGTCGCAGCGGGAGCGGTGGTGACCAAGCCGGTCGAGGACTATGCCATCGTGGCTGGGGTTCCGGCGGTGAAGCTGCGCGACCGATTCCCGGAATCCGTCAAGCGACGGATCCAGGCGCTCGCCTGGTGGGACTGGCCGCATGAGCGGTTGGCCGACGCGGTGGACGATATGAGCCGGCTCGGGGTGGAGGCGTTCTTGGAGAAGTGGGGAAGTAGGCAGTAGGCAGTATTCAGTAGGCAGGTCTCCGCTCACGGCCTACTGCCTAACGCCTCCTTCAATGCGAACTGCATGATGATCGTGTTCTGCAGAGAGCGATTGTAATTGTCGTCGGACATTAATGTGATCCGGGTCTCGCCCGATGCGGTCTTGTGCACAGCGATCCCCTCCATATTGTCGATGGCATAGCGCGGCAGCTTGCCCTCGAACAGCGGAACCGGCTTCACCAATGCGCCCGGTTTCAGCTCGGCAAGCTTGATGCGGCGCAACGACAGGCCGGGAAACAAGCCGTTGAAGCTGCGCTCGAGCAGCATGAGGTCGCCATCGGGCAGGACGGCGATGTCGGTGACATCGAAATCGTCGAAGCGGGCGATGGTGAAGGCGAAGGTCTTGCGGCTCTTGCCGAACACCCAGCCGCGGATATTGCCGGCGTCATCGAGCTGGCGCTCGGAGATCGCGACGAAGGAATTGGCAAGCGGTCCGCGGCTCAGATACGCCAGCGCCTCGAGCTCGGCATTGTTCGGCCCGTCGCGGATCGCCGGCGGCGAGGGAACGGGCTGCGGCCTGGCATCGAGGCTCCCCTTGCGGAGGTCGAAGACCTCGATCCGCGGGCGCCTTTCGAACCCCACGGCGACCCTTCCGTCCACCACGCCGGGGCTCAGCAGCGTCAGAGCCTCGGCATCGCGGCCGCGCTTCGATCGGGCGCGCTTGCCGGAACGGTCCAGCAGCGGCGCCATGAAGGGCTCGGCGAGATTCACAAGGACGCCGCCCTTGTCATAGACAAGGCGGGCAGTGAGCCACCAGCCATCATCGCTCACGGCGAGCAGCCTGGTGCCGTCGGATGAGAGCGCCAGACCGGAGAAGCCGCCGAAGCGCGGATCGGGGGAAGCGAGCTTCAACCCGCCGCGCCAATACAGTCCGGGAGCGACCCTACCGTCCTTGTCGTGGGAGAACGGCCATGGCTCGACTCGGAGATCGACGGGGCCCTCGTCCTCCCTTTCGGCGCCGGTGATCTGGCCGCCGGCAAAGCTCACGATGCAAAAGGCGAGAGCCAGGGCGAAAGCCGCCCAGCGTCGCCGCCCCCCGGCGGCGCCCGTCATCGGGCGACCCGGCGGCGGGGCATCGGACGGGCCGGCATGGCGGGAACGCGGGCCGCGTTCTCCTCGAACAGCTCGGCAAGCTTCTCGGTCATCGCGCCGCCAAGCTCCTCGGCATCGACGATGGTGACGGCACGCCGGTAATAGCGGGTGACGTCGTGCCCAATGCCGATGGCGATCAGCTCGACCGGCGAGCGCGTCTCGATGTCGCCGATGACCTGGCGGAGGTGGCGCTCGAGATAGTTGCCGTGATTGACCGACAGGGTCGAATCGTCGACCGGCGCGCCATCCGAGATCACCATCAGGATGCGCCTTTGCTCGGAGCGCCCGAGCAGGCGATTGTGAGCCCAGATGAGCGCCTCGCCGTCGATGTTCTCCTTCAGCAGTCCCTCGCGCATCATCAGCCCGAGATTGCGGCGGGCGCGGCGCCAGGGCATGTCGGCCGACTTGTAAACAATGTGACGAATGTCATTGAGGCGTCCGGGCGCCGGCGGCTTGCCCTCGGCGAGCCAGCGCTCGCGCGACTGGCCGCCCTTCCAGGCACGGGTGGTGAAGCCGAGGATCTCGACCTTGACGCCGCAGCGTTCGAGGGTGCGGGCCAGGATGTCGGCGCAGGTGGCAGCGACAGTGATCGGCCGGCCGCGCATCGAGCCGGAATTGTCAAGCAGCAGCGTCACCACCGTGTCGCGGAACTCGGTGTCGCGCTCGACCTTGAAGGACAGGGCATGAAGCGGATCGACGACGACGCGGGTGAGGCGGGCGGCATCGAGCAGGCCCTCGTCAAGGTCGAAGTCCCAGGAACGGTTCTGCTGCGCCATCAGGCGGCGCTGCAGCCGATTGGCCAGTCGGGCGACCACGCCCTGGAGATTGGCCAGCTGCTTGTCGAGATAGTTGCGCAGGCGCGTCAGCTCCTCGCTGTCGCAAAGGTCCTCGGCGGCAATGATCTCGTCGAACTGATTGGTGTAGACCTTGTAGAAATCGGCGTTGGTGCCGGAACCGAAGGGCAGCTGCGGCCGCCAGGGCTCCTCGCCCTCCGGCGTGTCCTTGGCGTCGAGGTCCTCGGGTACGTCGTCGCTGTCGATCTCGGCAGCATCCTCCATCGCCTGCTCGGATTCGGCATCGCTGTCGCGGGTTTCCTGGCTATCGGCGGCCTCGGCCTGCTGCTCGCCCTCGCGGACTTCCTCCGACTGGCCGCTGTCGGCCTCCTCGCCGTCCTCCTGCTCGTCGCTCTGCTGATCGGGGTCTTCGCCCAACTCCTCCGCCATGTCGAGGGCGGCGATGATTTCGCGCGACAGGCGTGAGAAGGCGACCTGGTCGGAGATACGGCCGGCGAGCGAATCGAGCTGGCCCGCGGCCTTCTCCTCGACCCAGGGGCGCCACAGCTCGACCAGGCTGGCGGCGTTCCTGGGCGGCCGCTCGCCGGTCAGCCGCTCGCGCACGATCAGGGCGACGGCCTCCTCGAGCGGGGCATCCTTGCGGTCGGTGGTGTTCTGGGTGGCACGGCGCTGATAGCGGTCGCTCAGCATCGCGGTGAGATTGGTGCGCATGCCCGACATCGCGTTGGCGCCGATCGCCTCGACGCGGGCCTGCTCGACCGCCTCGAAAACGGCCCGCGCGGCCTTGCCCTCCGGACGGTACCTGGCATGGATGTCGTCGCGGTGGTTGGCAAGGCGCAGCGACATCGAATCGGCAAGCCCGCGGGTGATGGCGACCTCCGGCCGGTTGAGGTCGCGCGACAATTGCGGCAGGCGGGCGCGATGTCCGACCAGCCCCGGCTGCTCGGCTCCGAAAGTCACCTGCAGCTCGGGATCGAGCGCCACCGCTTTCATGGTGAGGGCCAGAGCCCGCTTGAAAGGGCCGGCCGGCCCCTCCTTGTCGCCAGCCACCGCTAGATCTCCCGAGGCTCAGGCCAAGGCGACATTGGCGGTCGACTCCGGCAGCTCCTCACCAAAGCAGCGCTGGTAGAATTCGGCCACGAGACCGCGTTCCAGCTCGTCGCATTTGTTGAGGAAGGTGATGCGGAAGGCAAAGGCAAGATCGCCGAAGATCTCGGCGTTCTGGGCCCAGGTGATGACCGTGCGCGGGCTCATGACCGTCGACAGGTCGCCATTGACGAAGGCGTTGCGGGTGAGGTCCGCGACCCGCACCATGTTGGCAATGGCCTTGCGGCCCTTGTCGGTGTCGTAGCTCTTGACCTTGGCGAGCACGATCTCGCATTCGCGGGCATGCGGCAGATAGTTCAGCGACACGACGATCGACCAGCGGTCCATCTGGGCCTGATTGATCTGCTGCGTGCCGTGATAGAGGCCGGTGGTGTCGCCGAGCCCGACGGTGTTGGCGGTGGCGAACAGGCGGAAGCCGGGATGCGGCCGCAAGACCCGGTTCTGGTCGAGGAGGGTCAGGCGCCCGGAGCTTTCGAGCACCCGCTGGATGACAAACATGACGTCCGGTCGACCGGCGTCATATTCGTCGAACACAAGGGCAACGTTGTTCTGGTAGCACCAGGGAAGGATGCCCTGCCGAAACTCGGTAATCTGCTTGCCGTCCTTGAGCACGATCGCGTCCTTGCCAACGAGATCGATCCGGCTGATGTGGCTGTCGAGGTTGACCCGGATGCACGGCCAGTTCAGGCGAGCCGCGACCTGCTCGATATGGGTGGATTTGCCGGTGCCGTGGTACCCCGTCACCATCACGCGGCGGTTGTAGGCAAAGCCGGCGAGGATCGCCAGGGTCGTCTCGCGGTTGAAGAGGTAATCCTCGTCGAGGTCGGGCACATGCTCACCAACCTGCGAGAACGCCGGAACCTCCAGGTTGGTGT
>JBEVJH010000041.1:0-11650 GCA_040510355.1 Aestuariivirgaceae bacterium | reverse complement strand
GGTGTTGTCGAGCTGGCCCATCTCCTCGAGCTTCTTGAGGACATAGCCGATATTATCGTCCATCTGCTTCATGCCGGCTTCGTTGACGCCCCAGTCCTTGCCGCCCTTCGTGCCCACCATGTCCAGGTATTTGTCGGACAGCACGGTGGTGATGTGCATGCGTGCCGGGTTGTACCAGACGAAGAACGGCTTGCCGGTCTTCTTGGGGTCGTTGCGGTCGAGGAAGTCGATGACATGGGACGAGATCTCCTCGTCCACCGTCTTGGACCGCTCCAGGGTGAGCGGACCTTCGTCCTTGCAGCTCTGATTGGCGGAAGTCCCGTCAGAAGACTTGCACCACAGCACCGGACGCGGCGGCGTCAGGCAGGGCGTCGTCTTGGGATCAACGGCGCTCGGATCCTGCTGAAGGCCGGGGATCGGCGTGTTGCGGCAAACCGGGGCAATGGCCTGCTCGGTCGGGGTCTTGTTGATGTCGGGGAAGCTCACGCCCTGCATCGCATCGAGGTGATAGAGATAGCCCCAGAATTCATGGAAGCCGTGCGCCGTCGGCAGGGCATCGGTGTGGTCGCCCAGATGGTTCTTGCCGAACTCGCCGGTGTTGTAGCCGAGATCGCGCAGAAACCAAGCGAGAGCCGGCGTACCGGGTCTGAGATAGGACGGGCTGCCGGGTAATTGCGGCGGGATCATGCCGGTGCGCAGCGGATGCATGCCGGTGAAGAAGGCGTTGCGCCCAGCAGTGCAGCTCTGCTCGGCATAGTAGGTCATGAACTTCGCGCCTTCGTTGCCGATGCGGTCGATGTTGGGCGTTTCCCCGACCGCAATGCCCTGGTGATAGATGCTCGGCTGCATCCAGCCGATATCGTCGCCCATGATGAAGAGGATGTTCGGCTTCTGCTCCTGGGCTACCGCCGGCGGGGTGATGCCGGTCGCCATGGCCAGGGCCGCCAGAAGGCCGAGGCATGTTCGAGATGGTTTCGAGGGAATTGCCATTGTTGAACTCCCATTCGCTGGTTCGCCGCCCACGGCGTGAGGGTGTCGCGGCACTAGCGTCTCGCGAATGGGCGATGAAGAGAATCGGACTAACGTGCAGGCCCGTCGGCCCGAAGGGGCAGTCCGCTTTGCCCAAAGGGGCAAAGTGGTAGCGAATAGCGAATAGCCAATAGTTGAGCCGAGGTTCCGGAATCCTTCTATTCGCTACTCGCTATTCGCTATTCGCTTTTCCCGATGACGAAAATGTTGAAACGCCGTGAAGCTGGCCGATGCTAGTGATGGGCCGGGCGGTTTCTGGGCGGAAGTTCAATGCGTTGGAAGTGCCTGTGCGTAGCCTCGTTGTTGGCCGCCCTGCTGCCGGCGGGCATGGCGCGGGCGGAGTCGCCCAGGCAGGTCCTCGTCCTCTATGAGAACAACCGGCTGCTGCCGGCCAATGTCGAAGGCGATCGCGGGCTGAACCGGGTCATTGCGGGGTTCGGCAGCCCGGTCGAGGTCAGCGCCGAGTTCCTCGATTATCCGCGCTTCGGCGGCGAGGACTATGTCCGCACCATCTCGACCTATCTACGCGAGAAGTATCACGAACATCCGCCGGCGGTGGTGGTCGCCGGCGGCAATGGGGCGCTGGCGTTCCTGCTGAGGAACCGCCAGGAGCTTTTTCCCGGGGCGCCGCTCGTCCATATGGGCGTCGACAAGCCCTTCATCGACGGGCTGAAGCTGCCGGGCGATGCCTATGGGGTGCCGGTGCGTTACGACCCGGCCGGCACGGTGGCGCAGGCGCTGCGCTGGCATCCCAGGGCGACCCGCCTCGTCGTGATCACCGGCGCAGCGCCGCCCGATCGCGCATGGGTGCCGCTGCTGCAGCAGGAGCTCGAGCCGTTCAAGGGCCGGGTGGACGGCATCGACTTCTGGTCGGGTCTAACCACGCATGAGGTCATGGAGCGGCTTGCGGCGCTCGGCGCCGACACCGTCATCTTCACGCCCGGCTATTTCATGGACGGTGCAGGCAAGACCTTCACGCCGCGCGAGGCGGCGGCGCTGATCGCCGGCGCTGCCACGGCGCCGGTCTATGGACCCTACAACACCTTCATCGGCACCGGCGTGGTCGGCGGGCGCGTGCCGACCTTCGAGGCGATGGGCGAGACCGCGGGGAGGATCGTCAATCATCTGCTCGAGGGGCGCGCCGTCGCGACGCTCGGGTTGCCGCTGGCGATGCCGACCACGCTCAGCGTCGACTGGCGGCAGATCAAGCGATGGGGCATCAAGGAGAGCGACGTGCCGGGCGACGCGCTGGTCCAGTTCAGATCGCCGGGGCTGTGGGACCAGTATCGCTACCAGGCCTTGAGCGTGCTCGCCGTTGTCATGCTGCAGTCGATGCTCGTCGCGATCCTGCTCATCGAGCGCCGGCGCCGTCGGATGGCGGAGCTTTCGGTCGACAAGCACCGGTTCGAGCTGGCGCATGCCTCGCGCCTCGCCGTCGCCGGCGAGCTGACGGCATCGATCGCCCATGAGATCAATCAGCCGCTCGGCGCGATCCTGAGCAATGTGGCGGCGGCGAGCCTGATCCTCGAATCGGGTGCCATGCAGCCGGAGGAGCTCAGGCAGATCCTCGAGGACATCCGCCGCGACGATGTGCGGGCGAGCGATGTCATCAGGCAGTTGCGCAAGCTGTTCGAGAAGCACGAGGTCGAGCGGACGGCGGTCGACCTCAACGAGGCGGCGGTCGAGATGGCGATCGTGCTCAGGGCCGAGGCGAAGCGGCGGCGGGTCGAGCTGGTGGTGCGGGAAGCGAGCGGCGATGTCGGGGTGATCGGTGATCGCATCCAGATCCAGCAGGTGCTGATCAACCTGGTGCTCAATGCGATGGACGCGGTTGCCGAGCAGCGGGAGGGGCAGCGCATCGTCACGGTCGCGGTGACGAAGGCGGACGACACGGCCGCGGTCGAGGTCAGCGACACCGGTCATGGGATCCGGGAGGAGGACAGGGCCAAGCTGTTCGATTCCTTCTTCAGCACCAAGGCGGCCGGCATCGGGCTTGGCCTGTCGATCGTGCGGACGCTCGTCGAATCACATGGCGGAAGGGTGTGGGCGGAGAACAGGGCGGGCGGCGGCGCGGTGTTCCGTGTCGAGCTGCCGGCGGCGCAGGGGATCAGGAGGCTCGAGGTTGCGTGATCACGAAGCCGATGGTCCATGTCATCGATGACGACGAGAGCTTGCGCACCGCGCTGCTCAGGCTGCTGAACGGCAGCGGCTTCGAGGCCACCGGCTATAGGTCGACCGGGGACTTCCTGCTGCGCCATCCGCCGGACCGGCATGGCTGTGTGCTGCTCGACATCCGAATGCCGGGCGGCCCGTCGGGGCTCGAGCTGAATGCGGTGCTGAAGGAGCAGGGCATCCACCTGCCGGTGGTGTTCATGACCGGCCATGCCGATGTCGCCTCGAGCGTTGCCGCCATGAAGGGCGGGGCGGTCGACTATCTCGAGAAGCCGATCGCGCCGCAGGCGCTGCTCGATGCCATCGGCAGGGCGCTTGCGCGCGATGCGGCGGCGCGCGGGGCGCGGCAGGAGCGGGCGGAGCTCAAGACGGCTTTCGCGTCCTTGTCGCAGCGCGAGCGGCAGGTGTTCGACCTGATCGTCGAGGGCAAGCTCAACAAGCAGATCGCCGCCGCGCTCGGGGTGGCCGAGCGCACCGTCAAGGCGCAGCGCGCCAGCGTGCTGGCCAAGCTCGGCGTCAGCTCGGTCGCGGAGCTTGGCCGTCTGGCAGAGCGGTTGCGCAGCCTCGGGGACGGTAGGCAGTAGGCAGTAGGCAGTAGGCAGTGGGGAAGAGCTTTAATCACTGCCGATTTGCCTACTGCCGACTGCCTCCCTTGCCCTTTTGGGCAAGGGCGGATGCCCGTTAGCCCAATGGCCAAGTCGGGGGCACGGGGGGACACTCTGTCGCAGGAGTGTCACAGGCCGGCGCATGAAGGTTCTTGTGGTCGAGGACGATGCCAGCATGCGACGGGCGATTCGCCGCCTCATGATCGCAGCACGCCATGATTGCATCGCCTTCGGGACGGCGGAGGCGATGCTGCAATCGGGCGAGGCGGCGTCGGCCGGCTGCATCGTCAGCGACGTTCACCTTCCGGCAATGTCCGGGCTCGAGCTGGTCGAGGCGCTGCGACGGCTGCATCTCGAGGTGCCGATCATCCTCATCACCGCCTTCGACAGCCCTGGGCTGCGGCTGGAGGCGCAGCGGCGGGGCGCCCAGGCCTATCTGGTCAAGCCGTTCGGTGGCCCGGAGCTTCTCGAGGCGATCGGACAGGTCATGCCCGAGGCCCGCCACAGCCCTTGAAAATCCCGGCAATTCGCCACCTTGGCGGCGGTGGGCTCTTCGCCGGAACGTTCATTTCTTGCGGGACGTTGAAGGTTTCGTCATTAGTGCTCCGTCCGCAATCGTCGCTCGAGCCCATTCGCATGCCCAACAATGAACAGATGCCGTCCGGCATGGCGCATGGCGCCCAGCAGCTCCCGTCGGTGATCGTCGAGAGCTACAATGTGGAGCTGCGCGACCAGGAGGGTTTCGTCGGCGACCGGGCAAGCTTCCGGGCATTCCGGGCGATGCTCGAGGAGTGGCGCGACAAGCTGCGGCAGCTCGGCGACGACGATCCGCTGGGCGAGGCGGCTTCGGGCGAGATCAGCAAGAAGAAGCTCGATAAGCTGCTGCTCGAAGGCGATCCCAAGGCGGCCGGGGTGGTCCAGAGCGCGATCGAGGATTTCGCCGAGGAGCTGGCGACCGTGGTCAAGCGGTTCCTCCGCCTGAAAGGCTGGAAGGAGGCGTCGCGCATCGCGGTGGGGGGTGGCCTGCGTGAAAGCCGGATCGGCGAGCTCGCCATCGGCCGCGCCATGGTGATCCTCAAGGCGGCGGAGGTCGACATCGACCTCGTGCCGATACGCCACCATCCCGACCAGGCCGGGCTGCTCGGCGCGGCGCATCTGGCGCCGAGCTGGATGTTCAAGGGCCATGACAGCCTGCTGGCGGTCGATATCGGTGGCACCAACATGCGGGCTGGCGTGGTGACGCCCAATCTCAAGAAGGCGCCGGACCTGTCGCGGGCCGAGGTCTGGAAGCTCGCCCTGTGGCGCCATCGCGACGACGAGCCGACGCGGGAGGAGGCGCTGGAGCGGCTGGTCGAGATGATCACCGACCTGATCGGCAAGGCGGAATCGGCCGAGCTCAAGCTTGCGCCGTTCATCGGCGTCGGCTGTCCCGGCAAGATCGAGAGCGACGGCGCGATCGCCAAGGGCGGCCAGAACCTGCCGGGCAATTGGGAGAGCAGCCGGTTCAACCTGGCGCGCAGCCTGACCGAGGCGATCCCGCGGATCGGCGACCACGACACCATGGTGGTCATGCACAATGACGCGGTCATCCAGGGGTTGAGCCAGGTGCCGTTCATGCAGGATGTCAGCCATTGGGGCGTCTTGACGATCGGCACCGGGCTTGGCAATGCCTGCTTCAGCAATCGCAATCCGAACGGCAGCAAACCCTCGAAGCCTTGATGGAACAGACTCTTCTCAAGCCGGTCCGCACGCTGACGCCGGCTGGCCGGCGCCGCGCCTTTGCGGTGATCTCGCATCCCGATGCGGGCAAGACGACGCTCACTGAGAAGCTGCTGCTGATGGGCGGGGCGATCCAGCTCGCCGGGGAGGTCAAGGCGAAGCGCAACCGCCGCCACACCCGCTCCGACTGGATGGACATCGAGCGCCAGCGCGGCATCTCGGTGGTGACCTCGGTGATGACCTTCGAGTATCGGGACTGCGTGTTCAACCTGCTCGACACGCCGGGCCACGAGGACTTTTCGGAGGACACCTACCGGACCCTGACGGCCGTGGATTCTGCCGTGATGGTGATCGACGCCGCCAAGGGCATCGAGGCGCGCACCCGCAAGCTGTTCGAGGTGTGCCGGCTGCGCGACATTCCGATCGTCACCTTCATCAACAAGCTCGACCGCGAATCGCGCGATCCCTTCGATCTCCTGGACGAGATCGAGAAGACGCTGGCGCTCGACACGGCGCCGCTGACTTGGCCGGTCGGGCGCGGCAGCAGCTTCGCCGGTACCTATGGGCTGGCGCGCGCCCGCTTTCGCCGCTCCGACCGCGAGCTTGAGCCGCAGGCGCAGAGCGGTCCCGACGATCCGGCGATCGCGGCGCTGATCGGCGGCGGCGATCTCGCACAGTTCCGCGACGAGGTGGCGCTGGCGGCCGAGGCCTGCCGGCCGCTCGACCTGCAGGCCTTTCTCGAAGGCCACCTGACGCCGGTGCTGTTCGGCAGCGCCCTCAAGGACTGCGGGGTGCGCGATCTGATCGAGACGCTGGCGCTGATCGCGCCGGGGCCGCGGCCGCAGCAGTCGGACAAGCGCCCGGTGGCGGCGGACGAGCCGGGCCTGACGGGCTTCGTGTTCAAGATCCAGGCCAATATGGATCCCAATCATCGCGACCGCATCGCCTTCTTCCGGGTGTGCTCCGGGAAGCTGCAGCGCGGCATGAAGGTCAAGCTGGTGCGGACCGGCAAGAGCATGACGCTGTCGACACCGCAATTCTTCTTCGCCCAGGACCGGGCGCTTGCCGAGGAGGCGTTCGCTGGCGATGTCGTCGGCATCCCCAATCACGGGGTGCTGCGCATCGGCGACACGCTCACCGAGGGCGAGGACATCGTGTTCCGCGGCGTGCCGAGCTTCGCTCCGGAGATATTGCGGCGGGTGCGCCTCGAAGATGCCATGAAGTCCAAGAAACTACGCGAGGCGCTGGCCCAGATGGCGGAGGAAGGGGTGGTGCAGCTGTTCCTGCCGGAGGACGGGTCGCCGGCGATCGTCGGCGTGGTCGGTGCGCTGCAGCTCGACGTGCTGGCCGAGCGGCTGAAAGCGGAGTACGGGCTGCCGGTGGCGTTCGAGCCGTCGCGCTTCCAGGTGGTGCGCTGGGTCGAGGCGGACGAGGCGGGCGAGATGGAGCGGTTCGTCACGGCCAATCGCGCCGGCATGGCGCGCGATCTCGACGGGGCCCCGGTGTTCCTGGCGCCGTCGCTGTTCCAGCTCAATTACGAGCAGGAGCGGTGGAAGGGGCTGAGGTTCAGCGACGTGAAGGATTATCAGAAAGCGCTGCAGGAGGCGTGAGATCCAGTTTCCCGCGGTCGAGCTCAGGGTCAATGGTGCGACGGTCAGCGTGGCGGATGATCCTCAGACGCCGCTGCTCTGGGTGCTGCGCGACCGGCTCAATCTCACAGGCACCAAATATGGCTGCGGCGCCGGGCTGTGCGGCGCCTGCACGGTGCTTGTCGACAAGACGCGGGCCGAGCGCAGCTGCCAGCTCAGGCTCGCGGATGTCTCCGGTGCGGACATCACCACCATCGAGGGTCTTGCGGCGGCCGTCGAGGTGGCGGCGCAATTGCAGCAGGCGTGGATCGCCGAGCAGGTGCCGCAATGCGGTTATTGCCAGTCGGGCATGATTGCGGCAGCGACGGCGCTGCTCATCGCTTCGCCGCGTCCGAGCGACGGCGAGATCGACGAGCAGATCACCAATATCTGCCGGTGCGGGACCTATCCGCGAATCCGCCGGGCGATCCACCGCGCGGCCGGAACGCTGGCCGGGAAGGGTGCGGCCAATGGCTAGCATCACGCGCCGCGGGCTGCTGATCGGCGGAGCCATCGCGACCGGCGCGGCGCTGACCGGACTGGCGGTCGGCTTCGGCTATCTGTCAACCATCGATGTCGAGGGCTTGCGACCGACGCCGCCCGAGGGCGATCAGCCGGTCAGGCTCAATGCCTGGATCGAGGTGCTGCAGGACGGCCGCGTCAGGCTGGCGGCGCCGCATACCGAGCTCGGCCAGGGCATCCATACCGGGCTCGCCATGCTGGTGGCGGAGGAGCTGGAGGTTCCGCTCGAGCGGATCATCGTGGAGCATCCGGTCAAACCGCTGCCGGTCTATGCCAATTTCGTGCTGGCGCTGGAGAAGCGTCCGGAGGAGATGACGGGCGCCTTCGACTGGGCCGGGCGGCGGCTCATCGGCGCGATGCAGCTCATCGCGACCGGCGGATCGACCGCGACGGTGCGCAACTATGTTCCGCTGCGCCAGGCCGGGGCGGTCGCGCGGGACCTGCTGCAGCGGGCGGGCGCGGCACAGCTCGGGGTCGCTCCCTCGGAGGTCAAGGCGGAGGCCGGCGCGATCGTCGATCCGCGGTCGGGACGGCGCCTCGATTACGGCGCGCTGGCGACAGCCGCGGCGCTCCTGGATCCGCACGCGGTGCCGCCGCTCAAGCCGCGGGCGCAATGGGCGGTCATCGGGCGCGATGCTCCCCGCCTCGACATCCCGAGCAAGGTCGACGGCGCGGCGCGGTTCGCCATCGATCATCGCCTGCCGGGGCTCCTCCATGCCACGGTGGTGCGGCCGCTGCGGTTCGACGGAACGATCGAGAGCGTCGATGCCGCTGCTGCGACGGCGATGCCGGGCGTCGTGAAAGTGCTGCCGATGGACGGCACGGTCGGAGTGATCGCCGAAACGAGCTTTCAGGCGATGCAGGCGGCCGAGCGGCTGGCGATCCGCTTCGGGGGCGGCGACCAGCCCGGCGTCAGCTCGGTCAAGATCCTGGATGCGATGCGGGCGGCGGTGAACGACCGCGAGCCCGGCCATGTGTTCAGCGATCGCGGCGACGTCGATGTGGCGCTGACCGACGATGCGACCTTCGAGGCGACCTATGAGACGCCCTATCTCGCCCATGCGACGCTCGAGCCGCAAAGCGCAATGGCGCTCGTCGAGGGCGAGAGCATCAAATTCTGGTCGGGTGCCCAGTCGCCCATGCCGATGATGCAGGCGGCCCGCGCCGTCGGCCGAACGGCCGAGACCCATGTGACGCTGGCCGGCGGCGGATTTGGCCGGCGGATCGAAGGCGCGGTGCTGCAGCAGGCGGCGCGGCTGGCGGCGAGCGTTCCCGGGCGCCCGGTCATGGTGATGTGGCGGCGCGAGGACGATCTGCGCTGGGGTCCGTTCCGGCCGGCGGCGGTGGCGCGGCTCAGGGCGGCAATCGGAAAGAACGCGAAGCCGCGGGCGCTGAAAGCAGTGGTGGCGACGCAGTCGGTTCTAAGTGGCTATTCATCGCGCAACATGCCGTTCACCGTCGGGGGAGCGAGCGACAGAGGCAATGTCGAGGGGCTCGCCGAGCTTTCCTACGACATTCCCAATCTCCTGGTCGCCGCCAAGCATGTCGACACACCGGTGCCGGTCGGGTTCTGGCGCTCGGTCGGGCATTCCAACACGGCATTCTTCGTCGAGAGCTTCATCGACGAGCTGGCGCATCGCGCCGGGGCCGATCCGTTGCGCTACCGGATGGATCTCCTCGACAAGGATGCGCGGCTCAGGCACCTCTGCAAGGCCCTTGGCGAGGCGGCGCAATGGTCGGGGCCGGGGAGCGGCAACGGCCGCGGGCGCGGCGTTGCCATCCATGCAAGTTTCCGCTCCTATGTGGGGCAGGTGGTGGATGTCGCGGTGACGCCGGAGAAAGCAGTGAAGGTGGAGCGCATCGTCGCAGTGATCGATTGCGGCCAGGCGATCAATCCGCAGCAGGTGCGGGCGCAGCTTGAAGGCGCGATCGTGTTTGCGCTGTCGGCGGCGATGGCGGGCGAGATCATCATCGAGAACGGCGCGGTGACGAACAGCAATTTTCATGATTATCCGATGGCCGCGATGAAGGATGTTCCGGCGATCGAGACGGTGATCATCGACAGCGCGGAGCCGCCGGGCGGCGTCGGCGAGCCGGGCACGCCGCCATTGTTCCCGGCGCTCGCCAATGCGCTGTTCGCGGCGACGGCCGAGCGGGTGCGCACGCTGCCGCTGTCGCGCCATGGCTATCGATTCGCATGAACAAGGCGGAGAGACGACACGCATGAAGACACTTGAACGCCTGATCGAGAACACGATCCTGGCAAGCCGCTGGATCCTGGTGGTGTTCTATTTCGGGCTCTCGGCGGCGCTCCTGATCTATGCGGTCGCCTTCATCAAGAAGCTGGTCGAGATCGCCGCGAAGTCATTGTCGTATGGTGAGGCCGAGGTGGTGCTCGCCATGCTCGGGCTGATCGATGCGGCGCTGGTCGGCAGCCTGATCGTGATGGTGATGATCTCGGGCTATGAGAATTTCGTGAGCCGGTTCGACCAGAGCGGCGAGACGCAGCTGAGCTGGCTCGGCAAGCTCGATGCCGGCTCCCTCAAGGTCAAGGTCGCATCGACCATCGTGGCGATCTCGTCGATCCATCTGCTGCAGGTGTTCCTCAATGCGGCGACCTATGACAACTCGAAGATCATGTGGCTGACGATCATGCACATGGTGTTCGTGTTCTCGGCGGTGTTTCTCGGCATCCTCGACCGCATCATGTCGGGGCAGAAGAAGACGGACTCGACGGATCGGCACATTTGAGGTCAGTAGGCAGTAGGCAAGGTCTCAACTCGCTGCCCAATGCCTATTGCCTACTGCCTGCCACTTCATCCAACAGCGCCTCCGGAATCTCCATGATCGTCGGCCCCTCGGTCCACACCAGGGCGGCGCGCAGGGGGCGATCGGGATAGATTTGCAGCAGGGCGGCGCGATAGGCAGCGAGCTGGCGGATGTAGGCCCGGTCGACTTCCTCCAAGCGCGTCGGCGGGTTGCGGTCGCTCTTGTAGTCGGCAATGAAGACCGCCGTGGGCGTCACGCTCAAGCGATCGATCTGGCCGGAGATCTCGATGGTCCGGCCGGTGACCTCGATCTTTGCCAGCAGCGGGACCTCGCCCAGGCTGTCGGCAGCGAAAAGCGGTGCGAGATCGGGATGGCCCAGAACCTGCATGGCAGCGGCGAGGATGGCCTGGCGCTCGGGTGCGGCGAGGTCGCCGCCATGCCGGTCGAGAAAGCGCCCGGCGAAGTCGGCGCGGCGATCCTCCGCCAGCGGCGGCAGAAGCTCGAGCAGGCGGTGGATGAGGACGCCGCGGGCGAAGCGACGGCCGGAGCGCGGCGCGGGCGATGCTGCGGCTTGACCGGTCGCGTCGAGGCTTTCGGCCAAGCGCGACGGCCGCGCCCTGGGCGCGCGGCTCGCGGTCGGCGCCGCAGCGCGGCCGGCCCAATCCGGCGGTGCCACGGCGTCGAGGGCCAGCCGGTCGAGGCGCGGCTTGTCGCCGGGATGCGGACCACCGCTTGCCTGGTGGCGCCAGGCGGGGTTGCCGAGGGCGTCCTGGCAATTGGCATCGAGCGCGCCGAAGGTGCCGCCGAGCGCGCTCCTGATCATGGCGTACCAGGTCTTGGGATCGGGCTCGGCCTTGCTGCAATGGCCGGCGATGTAGAGGCGATGGCGGGCGCGGGTCAGCGCGACATAGAGGAGGCGCTTCATCTCCTCGGCGGTGCGGCCCCGGGCTTCCTCCTCGAGCGCGGTGATGACGGGCACCCGGAAGGGCTTGCGCAGCTTCCAGAACGGAATCTCGTGGAGACCGGCGAACAGGATCGAAGGCTCCTGGGCCGGATGGGGAAGATCGCAGGTGTCGGCCAGGATCACGATGTTGGCTTCGAGACCCTTGGCGCCATGGACGGTCATCACGCGGACCTGACCATGGGCAGCGTCCATGTCGCGCTTGATCTCCGGCTCGGCGCGGCCGAACCAGCCGAGAAAGCCGG
>JBEVJH010000040.1:0-3393 GCA_040510355.1 Aestuariivirgaceae bacterium | reverse complement strand
TCCTCACCATACCGGAGAATTTCGGCAGGAAGCTCGTGCGCGGCGAGCGCCCGGCGCTGCTCCTCGAGGCGGACGCGACCGACCCCGCGGCAACCAGCAATGCCCTGGCAGCCCTGGTGCAACTCACCCAAACGGCGCTACAGCGCGACCTGGCGGGCAGCCTTGCGCATCTCAACGGATCGCCGCCCGCATTCGCAGTGAGCATCCATCGGCGCTACAACCCGGAAGGCGTCACCCAGTACAACATCGTGCCGGGCCTGATCGGTGTCGTCCTCACGATGACCATGATCATGATGACCTCGCTCGCCATGACGCGCGAGCGCGAGCGTGGAACGATGGAGAATCTGCTCGCGACGCCGGTGCGCCCGATCGAAGTGATGGCGGGGAAGATCGTGCCGTACATCATCGTCGGCTATGTCCAGGTCATCATCCTCCGGCTGGTGGCAAAGCTCCTGTTCGCGGTGCCGATCGTGGGGAGCCTGCTGCTGCTTTCAGTGGCGCTCGTCGTGTTCATCGCAGCGAACCTGGCGGTCGGGTTCACTTTCTCCACACTCGCCAAGAGCCAGATGCAGGCGATGCAGATGACGTTTTTTTTCTTTCTGCCCTCCATGCTACTGTCGGGCTTCATGTTCCCGTTTCGCGGCATGCCGGAATGGGCGCAATGGGTCGGCGGCTTCCTGCCGCTGACGCATTTCCTGCGGGTGGTGCGCGGGGTGCTGCTCAAGGGAGCGCCGATGAGCTCGATCGCGCCGGAGCTCGGGGCGATCCTGCTGTTCTTCTTCGCTGTGGCGCTGCTGACGCTGCTCAGGTTCCGGCGGACGCTGGATTGAGCTAATAGCGAATAGCCAATAGTGGGGCAGTGCTCGGCCAACTATTCGCTATTCGCTACTCACCATTCGCTACTTGATCTTCGTCTCCTTGAAGTCGACGTGCTTCTTGGCGACCGGGTCGTATTTCTTCAACGACAGCTTGTCGGTCTTGGTGCGCGAGTTCTTCGAGGTGACGTAGAAATAGCCCGTGCCGGCGGTCGACAGCAGCTTGATCTTCAGTTTTGCGGCCTTGGCCATGGGTCATCTCCAGCGACGAAGTCCGGGGTATTGCCCGGAACGCCAGCCGGTGTCAAGTCGAGGGGCCACAACTCAAATCGTGTCGAATTGCCAGCTGCGGCCACGCCAATATTGGAAGGTGAGGGGCGCGGCCGGGTCGAAGGGCGAGGGGGCGGCGAGCGCCAGGTCGAGCCGGTGCAGGATGTCGCGGGTGATCGAGGGAAGGTCGAGCCCGCGCGCTTCCTCGATCGTCACCCAATAGGGGTCGAGCAACTCCTCGGAGGCGGCGCGCACCGGCCGGTCGAGATTGGCTGCGGCGGTCGCCTCGGCGATGAAGAAGCGGGTGTCGAAGCGGCGGGTCCGGCCAGGCGGCGTGATCGCCCTGGCGAACAGTCGCATGGCGGACAGATCGGGCCGGTGGCCGGTGTCGTGAAAGGCCCGCCAAGTCGAGGAGCGGCTGGGCGGACGCTGCGCGTCCCCCCAACGTCCGATGATGATGCCGACCTCCTCGAAGGTCTCGCGGATGGCCGCCATGGCGAGGCCGCGGGCGCGGGCCGGCGTCGCGGCTCCGCGCATGCGGGCCATCAGCTTGTCGCGCACCACCGGATCGAGATCGGCGATCGGCTCGACGCGGCAGTCCGCCGGGTCCACCCGTCCGCCGGGGAACACGAATTTGTTGGGCATGAAGGCGTGCGAGGCATGGCGCTTGCCCATCAGCACCCGCGGCTTGGCCGCGGCATCGCGACGGACGATGATCAGGGTGGCGGCGTCGCGCGGTCGCAGAGCGGCCCGGCCGGCGTCAGGCGGCTTCAACCTGGTCGCCCTCGTGCCGGCGCGGGCCGGCCAGTGCGGCATATTCGAAGCCATGCATGCGCAGGGCCCATTGCAGGGCGACGATGGCACCTTTGACGCGCGGCAGCGTCACCAGCGTCAGGAGGAGCGCCAGCGGGACCCACAGGCTCGCATGGAGCACGAGAGGCGGGTGCCAGAGGTGCTCGATGATGAGCGCCAGCGGCACCACGATGTGACCGACCAGGAACAGGGTGAAATAGGGCGGCGCATCATCGGCGCGGTGGTGGTAGAACTCCTCGCCGCAATGGCCGCAGCTCTTCGCCACCTCGAGATAGGAGGAGAAGAGCGGTCCCGCGCCGCAATGCGGGCAGCGCCCGAAAAATCCGAGCCCGAGCGAGCGCCACACCGGTCGAGGTGGCGTGTGGTGGTCGTTTCCCAGGGAATCGGCGGCGGCAGGGGTCATTTGCGGAGGGTAACGCAGGTCCCATTGTCCGATATTCCACCATCCGCCGCAGCGTCAGGATGACGCAAGCAGGAGAGGCAGTAGGCAGATAGGCAGTCGGCAGTAAATTGGGCTCTTCGCTACTGCCTAATGCCTACTGCCTCGACCGCCTCTCCTGCCAGCCTTGCGGCCGGGTGCCGTGCCCTTTCGGCCGGCGCTGACCATGGCGAAGCGCAGGCCGCCGGAGACCGGTGCCGCCTCGACGAGCCTGACCTCGACGCTGTCGCCGAGGCGGAAGGTCTCGCCGGTCCGGGTGCCGACCAGCGCGCGCAGCGCCTCCTCATGGTGGAAATAGTCGGTCTCGAGCGACGCGATCGGCACGAAGCCGTCGGCGCCCGATTCATTGAGCGCAACGAACAGCCCGGCGCGGGTCACCCCGCTGATCTTGGCGGCGAACACCGCCCCGACGCGTGAGGCCAGGTGCTTGGCGATCATGCGGTCGACGGTGTCGCGCTCGGCCGCCATGGCGCGGCGCTCGGCGGCGGAGATGATGTCGGCGGTCTCGCCGATCCGCTCGATGTCCTGCGGCGACAGCCCGTCACTGCCGAGCCCAAGCGCGCTGATCAGGCCGCGATGGACGATCAGGTCGGCATAGCGGCGGATCGGCGAGGTGAAATGAGCGTAGCGGCGGAGATTGAGTCCGAAGTGACCAAGATTGTCCGGGCTGTAGATGGCCTGCGCCTGGGTCCGGAGCACCACCTCGTTGACGATGTGCTGCTCCTCGGTGCCGGCGACCCGGCTCAGGATCTGGTTGAAGTGCTGCGGCTTCATCACCTGGCCCTTGGGCAGCGCGATGCCGATGGTCGAAAGGAAATCGGCAAGCGCCCGAACCTTCTCCTCGGAAGGCGATTCATGGATGCGGAACAGGAGCGGCATCCTGGCTTCGGTCAGCGTCTCGGCGGCGGCGACATTGGCGGCGATCATGAACTCTTCGATCAGGCGATGCGAGGTCAGCCGCTCGGGCGTAACAACACGCTCGATCAGCCCATGGGCATCGAGGATCAACCGGCGCTCCGGCACGTCGAGCTCGAGCGGCGCGCGGCGGTGGCGCGC
>JBEVJH010000039.1:0-11121 GCA_040510355.1 Aestuariivirgaceae bacterium | reverse complement strand
CGACGGTGTCGCGCTCGGGGTCGATGGTGATGAACACCGGCTGGATCCGCTCGGCCTTCGGGCCGAGGGCGTCGAGGGCGGCGGTGACCACCTGAAGCTCGGCCGGGCAGACATCCGGGCAGAATGTGTAGCCGAACACCACCAGCATGTACTTGCCGCGGAAATCGGTGTCGCTGACGGTCTTGCCATGCTGGTCGGTCAGCCTGAAGGGGCCACCCACCAGGGCCTTGCCGGTGGTCAGCACTGCGGTGTTGTCGGGGGCGCGCGTCAGGGCCACCCCGCCAATCAGCAGGGCAAGGATCAGACAGGCGGCGATGAACAGCGGCCGGGATGCGGACATGGCAGCAATGTGGTCAAAATGGCGGTGGTTTTAAAGAACCGGCCGGGGCGGCCAAGCAGCGCAGGATGGTGATGGTCAGCCTGTCCAGCCATTCGCTGAGCTCGGCGCGGGAGAGCGGCGCGGCTTTCCTGCGGCCGGGCGGGATCCACGCGACCGGCGAGGGCCTGCGCCTCCAGACCATCGTCCGGCTGCGCTGGCTGGCGGTGGTCGGCCAGGCGGGGGCGGTGCTTTTCGTGGCGCTGGTGCTGGGTTTTCCGTTCCCGCTCGGCTGGTGCCTGGCGGTGATCGCGCTGTCGGCCTGGCTCAACATCTTCCTGACGCTGCGCTGGCGGACCAGCGTCAGGCTGCATGAGCGCTATTCGACGCTGCTGCTCGGCTATGACATCGTCCAGCTCGCCGCCCTGCTGTTCCTGACCGGCGGGCTGGAAAATCCCTTCGCCTTCCTGTTCATCGTTCCGGTGGCGGTGTCGGCGGCGACCCTGCCGCCCGCCCGCACCCTGTGGCTCGGCGCGCTGGCGCTGGCTCTGGCGGCGGTGCTCGCCTTCTTCCGGCTGCCGCTGCCTTGGGAAAGCGGCACGACCTTCGCGCTGCCGTCGCTCTATATCGCCGGCATGTGGGTGGCGGTGGCCTGCTGCGTGGTGTTCTCGGCGCTCTATTCGGGACGGACCGCCGCCGAGTCGCGGCAGATGTCGAATGCACTGGCGGCCACCGAGATGATCCTGGCACGCGAGCAGAAGCTGTCGGCGCTCGACGGACTGGCGGCGGCGGCGGCGCATGAGCTCGGCACGCCGCTTGCCACCATCCAGCTTGTCGCCAATGAGCTGAAGCGCGGCATCCCCGACGAGCAGCGGCTGGAGGAGGATCTCGATCTCCTGGTCAGCCAGTCGGCGCGGTGCCGGGACATTCTCTCGCGGCTCAGCAATCGCGATGCCCAGATGGACGACATGTTCGCCCGCCAGAAGCTGTCGGAGATGCTGGAGGAGATCGTCGAGCCGCTGCGCGGCAGCGAGGTGGCGATCCTGTTCGACCTCAAGCCGGAAATCGGCGAGGACGGCGAGGGAATCGCCGAGCCGGTCCTTGCGCGCAACCCTGGCCTGCGCTACGGGCTGACCAACCTTGTGGAAAACGCCATCGACTTCGCGACGACGCGGGTCGAGATCGAGGTCGGCTGGTCGATGCACACCGTCACTTTGGAGATTCGCGACGACGGGCCGGGTTTCGCCCAGGAGGTGATGGACCGCCTGGGCGATCCGTTCGTGACGACGCGGCGGCGGGGCGAGGCGTTGGCGGAGCGCGGCGGCCGGGAAGCCCATGGAGGGATGGGACTCGGCTTCTTCATCGCAAAGACGTTGCTGGAGCGCAGCGGCGCGCGCGTGTCGCTGGCAAACAAGCGACAGCCCGAGCATGGGGCGATCATCAGGCTCGACTGGCCGCGCGACTGGCTCGAGCAGCATGACTTGATGAATAGCCAGACAGTTCCCTAATTAGGATGATGACGATGGTCGAAACCCGGCAGCAGCAGACGCCCTTGAGCCTTCTCCTGGTCGATGACGACAAGCCGTTCGTGACGCGGCTTGCGCGGGCGATGGAGACGCGCGGCTTCGATGTCCGCACCGCGGAAACGGTGGCGGAAGGAATCGCGCAGGTGCGGCGCGACCCGCCCAATTTCGCCGTCGTCGATCTTCGGCTGGGCGACGGGTCGGGCCTTGACGTGATCGAGGCGCTGCATCAGGCGCGGCAGGATGCGCGCGCCGTGGTGCTCACCGGCTATGGCAATATCGCGACGGCGGTCACCGCGGTGAAGCTCGGCGCGGTCGACTATCTCGCCAAGCCTGCCGATGCCGATGCGGTCTATGGGGCGCTGATGGCCGAGACCGACAGCCGCACCGCGCTGCCGGAAAATCCGATGTCGGCAGACCGGGTGAGGTGGGAGCACATCCAGCGGGTCTATGAGCTGTGCAACCGCAATGTCTCGGAAACGGCACGGCGGCTCAACATGCATCGGCGGACGCTGCAGCGGATCCTCGCCAAGAGGGCGCCGAAGTGAGCGAGTAGCGAGTAGCGAATAGTTGGGTGGCAGAGCCCGCTATTCGCTATTCGCTACTTCACGACTCACCAATTTTCCCAATGCCTCCAGCGCCTCGTCCCTGATGCCCATCTCGTCGAGATGGAGGAGCGTCTGCTGCACATAGTCGACGCAGCGGCCTGACACGCCGACGCCCTGCAGCACATGGCGCAGCTGCTCCTCGACGGTCAGCCGCCCGGCATATTGGCGATGCCGCCGGTCGGCCTCGTAGACCATCGCGGTCACTGTCCGCCGGTCGCCGTCGAGCAGCCGCACCGGCCGATGGCTCTCGACATAGACCGAGGTCACCTGCTCGCGCGCCCGGAGATAAGCGAGAATGTCCGGCCATTGCGCCGCGTCGATCCGATAGGCGATGCCGCGGCAGGCGCCGCCGCGATCGAGCCCCATGACCAGGCCCGGCCTTTCGGGCGTGCCGCGATGCACGAAGGAATAGACGCAGAGCCGCCGGTGATGGCCGTGGAGCAATGCCTGGCGCCGCTCGGCAAAGGCGATATCGAGCCGCCACATCAGCGAGCCGTAGGCGAACACCCAGAACTCGCTCACCGGCGGCGGCCGAAGTCGGGACGTTCCGTATCCTGTCCGGCGGCGATGATGCCGCGCCGGATCTCCCGCGCCCGAGTGAACAGCGCCAGCAGCTGCTCGCCATCGCTCCAGCGAATGGCCCGCTGCAACGCCGACAGATCTTCCGAGAAGCGGCCCAGCATCTCGAGCACCGCCTCCTTGTTGTTGAGGAAGACGTCGCGCCACATGATCGGGTCGGACGCGGCAATGCGCGTGAAATCGCGAAAGCCGCCCGCCGAGTATTTGATCACCTCCGAATTGGTGACCTCCTCGAGATCCGCCGCCGTCGCCACGATGTTGTAGGCGATGAGATGCGGCAGATGGCTGGTGATGGCGAGCACCAGGTCATGATGGTCGGGCGACATCCGGTCGACATGCGAGCCGACCGCCCGCCACAACGCCTCGAGCTTCTCGACCGCCGCGGGATCGCTGCCGGGCGGCGGCGTCAGGATGGTCCAGCGGTTCTCGAAGAGCTCGGCGAAACCCGATCGCGGCCCCGACTGCTCGGTCCCGGCGATCGGATGACCCGGGATGAAATGCACCCCCGCCGGCACATGCGGGCCGACATCGCGCAGCACCGCTCCCTTGACCGATCCGACATCGGTCAGGATCGCGCCCGGCTTCAGCACGTCGCGGATCACCGCCGCAATGGCGGCATAAGCCCCAAGGGGGACGCACAGAACCACGAGATCGGCGCCCTCGACCGCCGCGGCGGCGGTCTCATGCACGCTGTCGACGATGGCCAGATCGCGCGCCGTCGCCCGCGTCGCCTCGCTCTTGGCGAAGCCGGAAAGGTGGCGCGCCAGCCCGCCGCGGCGGATCGCATGCGCCAGCGACGAGCCGATCAGGCCGATGCCGATGAGCGCCACCCGATCGAACAGCGCCGGCGCTTCCTTGCCACTCATGACGGCTCCCGGCGAAAGGCGGCCAGCGCCTCGACGACCGCGCGGTTCGCCTCCTCGCTGCCGACCGACAGCCGCAAGGCCTGGGGAATGCCATAGGCCTCCATCCGCCTCAGGATCAGCCCGCGGGCGCCGAGAAAGCGGTCGGCGCTCTCGGCATTGCGGCTGCGATCGGCCGGAAAATGGACGAGCAGGAAGTTGCCGGCGCTCGGCGAGACCTTGTAGCCAAGGGCGGCGATCTCCTGGGCGAGCCAGGGCAGCCAGCGATCATTATGGGCGGTCGCCCGTTCGAGATGGGCGGCATCGGCGAGCGCCGCCACCGCGGCGGCGATGGCCGGCGCGCTGACATTGAACGGCCCGCGAATCCGGTTGAGCACCGCTGCGACCTCGACCGGGCAATAGGCCCAGCCGATCCTGAGCGCCGCCAGGCCGAAGGCTTTCGAGAAGGTGCGTGTCATCACCACATTGTCGTGGTCGGAGACAAGCGCGGCGCCTGCATCGTAGTCATCGCGGCGGACATATTCCGCATAGGCCGCATCGATCACCAGCAGGCAGTCGGAGGGCAGCGCCCGGTGCAGCCGATTCAGCTCCTGGAACGGCAAATAGGAGCCGGTAGGATTGTTGGGATTGGCGAGAAACACCAGGCGGGTGCGCGGCGTCACCACGCTCAGAATCCGATCGACGTCGGCGGTGAAGTCGCGCTCCTTCGCCACCACCGCTGCCGCTCCATTGGCCCTGATCGCAATCGGATAGACCAGGAAGCCGTGCTCGGTGTGCACCGCCTCGTCGCCCGAGCCGAGATAGCCGTGCGCCAGGAGCTGGATGAGCTCGTCCGACCCCGCCCCGCACACGATCCGGTCGATATCGAGCCCATAGCGCTCGGCGATCGCCCGGCGCAGCTCAGTGGCCGAACCGTCCGGGTAGAGATGCATGTGCCGGGATGCCTCAGCGAAGGCGCGCAGCGCCGCGGGGCTCGGCCCGATCGGCGATTCGTTGGACGACAGCTTGAAGACGCGGCCGGCCGACGCCGAGCCGCTCTTGCCCGGCACATAGGGCGCAATATCGAGAATGCCCGGCCGTGGCGCGGGCTTTGACGGCGTCATGGTGACCTCACCTCGAGCGGGCTCGGATAGCGGCCCACGACGGTGAGCGCAAGCAGGTCGTTACTGCGCCGCAAGCCGATCAGCGGATGCTCGGACTCCGACAGGAAGCCGGGAAGGCTGGTCAGCCGGTGCCCGTCCTCGGTCTGGACGTCCCACAGCGGCGCCGGCACGAAATCGCGCGGCAGGCGTCCCGAGGTCACGACCAGCGTCTCGTCGGCGCCGGTCCGCTCGGCCAGCGCATGGCCGATCACCACCGCATCGGGATGGCCGCCATCGGAGAGCAGCGGCAGCACGCCGATCACCGAGGCATCGCCCCCGACCTTCTCGAGAAAGGGCTGCACCCAATAGCCGCCGAGCGGCACCACCGCGACCTCCGCCGCCCGATCGCGCACCGCCTTGAGCGCCGATTCCTCGTCCGGCACCGCGGTGACCGGAATGGTCCCGAAATGATCGCGGATCTGCGAGCGCATGTCGGGGTCGGCGAAAAGCTGCTCGGGGCAGCGCACCACGGCGGGCGCCTGCAGCAAGGTCGAGGCCGAAATGATGCGTCGCCAGATCTGCACCACCACCGCCGGCGGCACCGAGCCGCTGGCACTTTCCAGCAGCCGCCGCAGGATCGCCGACTCGCGGGCCGGCCGCACCGGCGAGCCGGTGGCATTCCCCGGTTCCTGCGCCTTGATCTGGCGGATCAGCCGGCTGGCGTTGAAGCGCTGCTCGAGCAGGCTGAGAATCCTCAGATCGATCTCGTCAATCTCGCGACGGGCGTCTTCGAGCGTGAGCAACGGCGAACGAGGCTGATCCATGGGGCTGGCCTTCAGGGCATGCTCGACTGTTGCTGACGACCGCGCCGCAGCGACGGCACCGGGATGAGGCGCGGCTTGATCACCGGCATCAGCCGCTTCGCCCGCTTGCCGCGCGAGATGGCATAGACCTGCTTGACCGCCTCGACGACGATCAGCCCGGCGAATCCCGGCGAGATCCACAGGCCGACGCGCTCGAAGGCCGGGGCCGAGCGGATCAGGAAGCTGCGGCCGATCGGCGGCGCGAACAGCGCATAGGCCCATCCGGTCGGGGTGAAGGCGGCGTCGCGCAGGAGATCGGTGAACTGGCCGCGCGAGAACGGCCGGCCATGGCCGAACGGCGTCGAGTCGAACCGCGCCCACATGCCGCGCCGATTGGGCACCACGAACAGCGCCCTGCCCTGCGGCGCCAGCACCCGCCACAGCTCGCGCAGAAGATCGGGCAGCTGGTCGGTCAGCTCGAGCCCGTGCACCAGCAGCGCCAGGTCGATCGAGGCGTCGGGGAGCGGCAGGTCGGCCTCCTCGACGAGCGCTGCGTCATTGAGACCGGTTTGCGGCCAATGAACCACCCCCTGGCGCGCCGGCATGAAGGCGAACACCCGCTCCGCCTCGGCCCGCCAGGGCTCGAGATACGGGATGGCATAGCCGATCCCCAGCACCCGCGCGCCCTGGCCGGGGCGAAACCGCGAGCGAATCCGATGCGACAGCATCCGCCGCGTCATCTGGCCGAGCGGGCTCGCATAGAATTCCCTGAGATCGACGACATCCAACATCGCAAAATTCGGATCATTGACTAGGTCTTGCCGGAGGCTATCACAGTCGTCCAAACAAACGATAAGGAAGCCCCATGTCAGAGCTCGACATACATCAATTCCTGTGTCGCGAGGACAATTTCGGCGTTCTGCTGCGCGACAAGGGCTCCGCGGCCTGCGCCGCCATCGATGCCCCCGAGGACGGCGCCATCGAGAAGGCGCTGCGCGACACCGGCTGGAAGCTCACCCATATTCTGGTCACCCACCACCATGACGACCATGTCGCCGCCATCCCGGCGCTGAAGGCCCGCCATGGCGCCAAGGTGGTGGCAAACCGGGCCGATTCCCGGCGCATCCCCGGGGTGGACGAGACCGTCGAGCCCGGCCAGACCTACGCGTTCGCCGGCCACAAGGCGGCGATCATCGACACGCCGGGGCACACCAGAGGCCATATTGCCTGGCATTTCCAGCCGGACGGCGTGGTGTTCGTCGGCGACACCCTGTTCTCGCTCGGCTGCGGCCGGGTCATCGAAGGCACGATGGCGGAGATGTGGGGGTCGCTCGACCGGCTGCGCAAGCTTCCGGCCGAGACGAAGGTCTATTGCGGGCATGAATACACGCTCGCCAATGCCCGCTTTGCGCTGACCGTCGACCCGGACAATCCCGACCTCAAGACGCGCGCCGCAGAGGCTGCCGCCGAGGTCAAGGCCGGGCGCCTGACGCTTCCCGTCACCATTGCGGCGGAGCGCCGGGCCAATCCGTTCCTCAGGCCCGAGGACAGCGTGATCCGGACGCGGCTCGGCCTCGCCGAGGCGGCCGATGCGGATGTGTTCGCGGAGATCCGGCGGCGGAAGAATGCGTTTTGAGGCAGTCGGCGTTAGGCAACAGGCCGCGGGCAGCGCTCCACCCCCTGCCTAATGCCTAATGCCTTTGTTCCTTCACGCCATATACTGCCCGCCATTCACCGTCAGCGTCGAGCCGGTGATGAAGGCGGACGCGTCGGAGGCCAGGAACACCACGCAGCGGGCCACCTCCTCGGGCTCGCCCAGCCGGCCCGTGGGGATCAGCGGCAGGATGCGCTTCTCCAGCACGTCGGCGGGGACCGCCCGCACCATCTCGGTGCCGATATAGCCCGGCGCGATGGCGTTGACGGTGATGCCCTTGGCGGCGCCCTCCTGGGCCAGCGCCTTGACGAAGCCCAGGTCGCCGGCCTTGGCGGCCGAGTAGTTGACCTGGCCCATCTGGCCCTTCTGGCCGTTGATCGAGGAGATGCAGATCACCCGGCCGAAGCCCTGCGCCCGCATGCCGTCCCACACCGGGCGGGTCATGTTGAAGAGGGAGCTCAGATTGGTGTTGATCACCTCGCCCCATTGCTGCGGCGTCATCTTGTGGAACATCGCATCGCGGGTGATGCCGGCATTGTTGACCAGGATCCCGACCGGCCCATGCTCCTTGGCGATCGCCTCGAGCTGGCCGGCGCAGGCGTCGTAGCTCGACACGTCCCACTTCATGGTGGGAATGCCGGTCTCCTTGGCGAAGCGCTGCGCCACCTCGTCATTGCCGGCATAGTTGGCGATCACCTTGTGGCCCTCCGCCTTGAGCGCCTTGGAGATCGCCGCACCGATGCCGCGGGTGCCACCCGTCACGATCGCGAGCCGCGCCATTCCGTCTTCCTCCCTTTTTATCTTGTTGTCAGTCGCGCCAGAGTTTGCTCAACCGCGCTCGACGCACATGGCGATGCCCATGCCGCCGCCGATGCACAGCGTCGCCAAGCCCTTGCGCGCCTTGCGCTTCTGCATCTCGTGCAGCAGGGTCACCAGGACGCGGCCGCCCGAGGCGCCGATCGGATGGCCGATGGCGATCGCACCGCCATTGACGTTGACCATGTCGGTGTTCCAGCCAAGCTCGCGATTGACGGCGCAGGCCTGCGCCGCGAAGGCCTCGTTGGCCTCGATCAGGTCGAGATCCTCGGCCTTCCAGCCGGCCCGCTTGAGGGCCAGCCGCGACGCCGGGATCGGACCCGTTCCCATGATCGACGGGTCAACGCCGGCATGCGCCCAGGAGACGATGCGGGCGAGCGGGGTCAGTCCGCGCCGGGCCGCCTCCTTCTCCGGCATCAGCATCACCACCGCGGCGCCGTCGTTGATGCCCGACGCATTGGCCGGAGTGACCGTGCCGTCCTTGTCGAAGGCGGGCCGCAGCTTCGCCACCGAGTCGAGCGTCACGCCGTGCCTGATGAACTCGTCGTCGCTCACCACCACATCGCCCTTGCGCGTCTTGATGGTGACGGGAACGATCTCGTCCTTGAATTTGCCGCCCTTCTGCGCCGCCTCGGCCTTGTTCTGCGACCTGACGGCGAAATTGTCCTGCTCCTCGCGGGTGATCTGCCACTGCTTGGCGACGTTCTCGGCGGTGTTGCCCATGTGATAGCCGTTGAAGGCGTCCCACAGCCCGTCCTTGATCATCGTGTCGATGAGCTTGTAGTCGCCCATCTTCACCCCGTCACGGAGATGCGCGCAGTGCGGCGCCTGGCTCATCGATTCCTGGCCGCCCGCCGCCACGATCCTGGCATCGCCGCTGGTGATCTGCTGCAGGCCCAGCGCCACAGCGCGCAACCCCGAGCCGCACAGCTGGTTGACTCCCCAGGCCGGGCTCTCGACCGGAATGCCGGCCCCGATCGATGCCTGCCGCGCCGGGTTCTGGCCGGTGCCGGCGGTCAGGATCTGGCCCATGATGACCTCCTCGACCTCGACCGGATCGAGCTTCGCGCGTTCGATCGCCGCCTTCAGCGCCACCGTGCCGAGCGCCGAGGCCGGCAGTGACGCAAGCGCGCCGTTGAACGACCCGACCGGCGTTCGCACCGCCGCAACGATAGCGACCGATTTGTCAGCAACCGACATATTCGACCTCCTTGATGATCCCGCCAATATCGGCCGGGGTGGTGACGAGTTCAATGGGCCGGCGCGGCGCCGCGACGACCCGTTTTGCACTTGCAATTGTCGGCACCGCGGCGCAACAATTTCGCGAAAAACTTGGGATCTTGAAGGGATTTCCGCCTTGGGCACCCCCGAAGCAGCCAGCGACAATTCTCCGGGCGAAGCTCCGGTTGTCATCAAGAAATACGCCAACCGCCGGCTCTACAACACTTCGACGAGCAGTTATGTCACCCTCGACGATCTTTCCGAGATGGTCAAAAAGGGCACCGATTTCTCGGTCTATGACGCCAAGACCGGGGAGGACATCACGCGCTCGGTGCTGACCCAGATCATTTTCGACGAGGAAAACAAGGGGCAGAACCTGCTGCCGATTCGCTTCCTGCGCCAGCTGATCCGCTTCTATGGCGACAGCATGCAGGCCTTCATCCCGAGCTATCTCGAATTCTCGCTCGAATCGCTGACCCGCGAGCAGGAGCGGTTTCGCCAGCAGATGATGGAATCGTTCGGCGGCGAGCCGTTCCGCGCCATGGAGGAGCAGGCCCGGCGCAATGTCGCGATGTTCCAGCAGGCCGTGCAGATGTTCAACCCCTTCGCCATCCAGCAGGGGAACAGCCCGGCAGATGCCGCAACTCCGGCGCCGGCCAGCACTGGCCCGGGCGAGCAGCCGGCCGGCTCGGCCCAGGACGACATCCGCGCCCTCAAGGAGGAGCTGAAGGCGGTGCAGCGCCAGCTCGAGCAGCTCGCGGCGACACGCAAGAGCTGAGCCCCGGCTATTCCATTGCCTCCAGGTGATGATTATTTCTCATACCTATGACCATTTAGTCATTCGCGGGGTCAGCCGCCGTCACGGTACAGATGGGGCAAAGCAATCAGGAGGAATTCAGCCATGGCGGCTCCCAAAAGCGACATTGAAATTGCCAGGGCCGCCAAGATGCGGCCGATCGAGGAGATCGGCGAGCGGCTGGGTATCCGCACCGAGCACCTCATTCCCTATGGTCATACCAAGGCCAAGGTGAGCCTCGACTATATCGAGTCGCTCAACGACCGTCCCGACGGCAAGCTGATCCTGGTCACGGCCATCACCCCGACGCCGGCCGGCGAGGGCAAGACCACCACCACGGTCGGCCTGGGCGACGGGCTCAACCGTATCGGCAAGCGCGCCGTCGTCTGCCTGCGCGAACCCTCGCTTGGGCCCTGCTTCGGCATGAAGGGGGGCGCGGCCGGCGGCGGCTATGCCCAGATCGTGCCGATGGAGGACATCAACCTGCATTTCACCGGTGATTTCCACGCCATCACCACCGCCCACAATCTTCTCTCGGCGATGATCGACAACCACATCTATTGGGGGAACGAGCTCGGCATCGATTCGCGCCGCGTCGCCTGGCGGCGGGTGCTCGACATGAACGACCGGGCGCTGCGCGAGATCGTCTGCTCGCTCGGCGGCGTCGCCAATGGCTATCCGCGCGAGGCCGGGTTCGACATCACGGTCGCCTCCGAGATCATGGCGATCCTGTGCCTTGCGACATCGCTTCAGGATCTGGAACGGCGGCTGTCGCAGATCGTCGTCGCCGGCCGCCGCGACAAGAGCCAGCTGCTTGCCAGAGACCTCAAGGCGCCGGGCGCCATGACGGTGCTGCTCAA
>JBEVJH010000038.1:0-9361 GCA_040510355.1 Aestuariivirgaceae bacterium | reverse complement strand
AGCGAGCCGGCAATGGCCATGGCCGGAACGATCATGATGAACCGCCCGACCAGCATCGCGATGCCGCCGGTGATGTTGTAGAAGGGCGTGTTGCCGGTCAGCCCGCCAAAGGCCGAGCCGTTGTTGCCGGTCTGCGACACATAGGCGTAGAGGATCTCGGTGAAGCCATGCGGCCCCGGATTGGCGATCGAAGCGAGCGCCGAGGGCAGCACCGTCGCCACCGCCGTCCAGCCGAGATACATGAGCGGCAGGATCAGCACGGCGAGCATCGCCATCTTGACCTCCTTGGCCTCGATCTTCTTGCCGACATATTCCGGCGTGCGCCCGACCATCAGCCCCGCCACGAAGATCGCCAGGATGACGAACAGCAGCATGCCGTAGAGCCCGGCGCCGACGCCGCCGACGATGATCTCGCCGAGCTGCATGTTGATCAGCGGGATCATGCCGCCGAGCGCGGTGAAGGAGTCGTGCAGCGCATTGATCGCGCCGCAGGACGCCGCCGTGGTGACGACCGCGAACAGCGCCGACAGCGGAATGCCGAAGCGCACCTCCTTGCCTTCCATGTTGCCGCCGCTGAGGCCGAGCGCGTTGAGCGCGGTGGTGCCGGACGCTTCCGCCCAATAGGTCACGAAGACGCCGGCGATGAAAAGCGCCGCCATGGCGCCGAATATCGCCCAGCCCTGCCGCTGATTGCCGACCATGCGGCCGAACACGTTGGTGAGCGCGGCGCCGATCGCGAAGATCGCCACCATGTGGATGAGATTGGTGACGGCATTGGGATTTTCATAAGGGTGCGCCGCATTGGCATTGAAGAAGCCGCCGCCATTGGTGCCGAGATGCTTGATCATCATCTGCGAGGCGACCGGGCCTTGCGCGATGAGCTGCTTGGCGCCCTCGAGCGTCGTCGCCTCGACATAGGGCTCGAGATTCTGCGGCACCCCGAGCGCCACCAGCACCACCGTGCCGACCAAGCAGATCGGCAGCAGCACATAGAGGGTGGTGCGCGTGAGGTCGACCCAGAAATTGCCGACCGTCCGGACCGAAGCCCGCGCGAAGCCGCGGATCAGCGCGACTGCCAGCGCGATGCCGGTCGCCGCCGACAGGAAGTTCTGATGCGTCAGTCCGAGCATTTGCACGAGATAGGAGAGCGTGCTCTCGCCGCCGTAGTTCTGCCAGTTGGTGTTGCTGATGAAGCTGACCGAGGTGTTGAAGGAGAGCGCCTCCGGCACCGCTCCCATCCCTTGCGGATTGAACGGCAGGAAGCCCTGGAGTCGCAGCAGCGCATAGAGAAAGACGAAGCCGCCGACATGGAACAGCAGCATCGCGATGGTGTAGGTCAGCCAATCCTGCTCGCGGCTCTCCTCGACGCCGCAGAGCCTGTAAAGCCCGACCTCGACAGGCCGCAGAACCGGCGACAGGAAGGTTCGCTCGCCATTGAACACCTTCGTCATGAAGGCGCCGAGCGGCTGCACCAGAGCGAGCACGATGGCGCAATAGATGGCGATTTGAATCCAGCCATTGAGGGTCATGATCGCACCTTTTCAGAAGCGTTCGGGCCGGACGAGCGCATAGGTGAGGTAGACCAGCAGGCCGGTCGTCACGAGGCCGGCGAGAAAATAGTCGAATGCCATGGTCGCCTCCTCAGAGCTGGTCGCAGACATAGGCATAGCCCATGGAAAGAGCGAAGAAGCCGGCGCCTAAGGCCAGCATGACGATGTCGAGCATCGGAGAACTCCTCGGTCCGGTCATCTCGCGATGTAGCTATCGCTGCCGGCGTAAAGGTTCGAGAGGAGAGAACGAGCCGCCGTATAAAATTCTCATAACGAGGGCATCAGGTCCTTGCCCATCCTGACGAGCGGCACGGCGATTCCGTCCTGGCGGTGGACCACCCGCTCGATCGGCACGAAGCCGCAGGCCCGATAAAGCGGCTCGCCCGCCATGGTCGCCATCAGCTCGGCCCGCCGAAAACCCTCATTGCGCGCCGCGTCCTCGCACAGGCCGAGAATGAGCCGTCCCACCCCGCGCCGTGCCTCGCTCGGCTCGGTGTACATCGCCCGCACCCTGGCAGGGTCGCGCACCGGATCGAGCAGCGCCGGATTGCGCCCGGCGGTCGCATCGCTCCCAAAAAGTGTGGCGCGCCGGCTCCAGCCGCCGCAGCCGGCGAGCCGCCCCTCGCGCTCGACCACGAAATAGGTGCCATCCTCGACCAGCTGCGTATCGAGCCCCATGATCGCCCGGCTGGCGGCGACCTGGGGCCGGATCGAGGAAAGCGCCCTGCAGCACGTTGATCGCGCGGTCCATCAGCGCGCGCATGGCCGGCAGGTCGTCCATCCTGGCGAGGCGGTGGTGATAGCCGACGATGGCGGATCGCATGCGAATGGCGGATGGAGCAATTGCATCAAGGACTTGGCATTGTGCTGCAGCTTGCGGACCGGCGCCAGCCCCTGCCCTTTATCCACAGGACCAATCCTTCCGCGCCATTTTAACGCCCCGGTCGTCGGTCAAGCTCGGGGCGAGGTCAGTAGCGTCCTTGTGCGTGCACCACCCAACACAGCGGTCACGACCATGCACGGGCGCCATCCAGCCTGTTTTGCGCTTCTCCTCCTCGGCGGATGCCTGACCTTCCCCACTCCCGTCGCGGCACAGCAATTCCCGGTCTATCCCAATCCGCCTGCCCAGACCAATTGGGGTCAACCCGGGTTGACCGACTGGTTCTGGGGACGCGACGCGCGCCAGCCGGCGCCACGCCCGATCGTCCGTCCCGCGGTCGTCAACGCCGCCGGCGTCGCCGCCGAGCCGGTCGCCAAGCCGCAACCGCGCCCTGCGAAGCCGCAGCGCCTCGCCCAGCCGGCCAAGTTGAAGTCGGCCGCGTCCTGGAAGCGGATGAAGAACGATGCGACCGTTCGCAACCTCCGCAATTGCCTGGTGGCCTATGCGGCGCGTGAAGCCGACCACGACAAGGAGGCAAGCCTCTCGACCCTGCTCATCCGCGCCACCGAGGAGAGCTGCCGCAAGCAGGTCGACGCGCTGATCCGCACCCTGGCGGCGCGCTCCGAGTCGGCGGCGATCGAGCCGGTGATGCGCGAGCTCGTCCAGGGACTGTTCGTGCCAGCCGCCAAATCGGCGATCAGCAATCGCGCGCCGCCGCCCGCCACGCCGTCGGCCACGGTGTCGCTCGATCCCTGATATCAGGGACCGGCCTTGTCGACGACGCCGCAGGCCACCCGGTCGCCGGCATTGCCGGCGGGATCGCTCTTATAGTCGTCGGCCTTGGCATGCAGGATCACCGCCGACCCGTCGCCATCGAGCATGGCGGCGAGCGTGAGGTTCGGGTTGAGCACCTCCTGCTGGAGTGTGCCGTCGGCCGGAATGTGCAGATTGGGCATGTCACCGGCATGCGGGCCCTCGGCAACGAAGCCGTGCTTCCGGTGATCGGGATTGAGATGCGCGCCGGCCGTCTTGAAGGGCGGCTCGCACTTGCCGACCTCATGGACATGGAAAGCGTGAACGCCCTCGGGCGCCCCGTTGAGCGAGAGCGTGATGAGGACGCCCTTCGCCGTATCGGCAAGCGTGGCGCTGCCGATCGCCTTGCCATCCGCCGAGCGGATGTCGGCCTTGGCTGAGTCGGCAGCCTCCGCCGATGACGCTGCCAGGATCAAGCCGGCGCAGAAGAGAATGGACCGCGACATGGAAGTTCCTTCTTTCTAGCGTTAGCGATTCACCGAAGCCATCTGCGCCGCAGTGTAGCGCGCACCGCTCGCCGCCCCCTTCGGCAGCGCCCGGTCGATCCGCGCGAGATCGTCGGCATCGAGCTCGACAGCGAGCGCGCCGAGATTCTCCTCGAGATATTTGCGGCGCCTGGTGCCCGGGATCGGCACGATGTCATTGCCCTGCACCAGCACCCAGGCCAGCGCCAGTTGCGCCGGGGTGCAGCCCTTGGCAGCGGCGAGCGTCCTGATCTCGGCGACGAGGGCAAGATTTTTCTGGAATGCCTCCTGCTGAAAGCGCGGAAGCTTGCGGCGGAAGTCGTTCTCCGCGAAGCGGTCGGGCGACTTGATCTCGCCGGTGAGAAAGCCGCGGCCGAGCGGGCTGAACGGAACGAAGCCGATGCCGAGCGCCCTGACCGTCGGCAGCACCTCCTCCTCGGGGTCGCGCGTCCACAGCGAATATTCCGACTGCAGCGCGGTGATCGGATGAACCGCATGGGCGCGGCGGATGGTGGCGGGCGCGGCCTCCGACAGGCCGAGATAGCGGACCTTGCCCTGGCGCACCAGCTCGGCCATGGCGCCGACCGTCTCCTCGATCGGCACCGCCGGATCGACGCGATGCAGGTAATAGAGGTCGATCACCTCGAGGCCGAGCCGCCCGAGGCTCGCCTCGCAAGCCGAGCGCACATAGCCGGGCCGGCCGTCGAGGCCCTTGGGCGTGCCGTCCGGCGCGCGGACATTGCCGAATTTGGTGGCGAGCACCACGGCGTCGCGCCGTTTCCTGACGACCCGCTCGACCAGCTCCTCATTGTGCCCCAAGCCATAGATGTCGGCGGTGTCGAAGAGGGTGACTCCGAGATCGATAGCGCGCTCGAGGGTCGCCTCCGACTCTGCATCGTCGCGGCCCGAGTAGGAGTCCGACATGCCCATGCAGCCGAGGCCCAGTGCCGAAACCTCGAGACCCTCATTGCCAAGCTTGCGCATCTTCATGGTGCAATGCTCCCGTGCATGTTTCGGTCGGCCAGGATGTGATCGCTCATCTTCTCGGCGATCATCATGGTGGGAAGGTTGGTGTTCGCCCGCGGAATCCAGGGGATGACCGAGGCATCGACGACGCGCAATCCTCGGACCCCGATGACACGGCCATGCGAATCGACGACAGCCTCCGGATCGCTTGCCGCACCCATGCGGCAGGTGCCGCTGGCGTGCCAGATCCCGTGAACCTTGGAACGGATGAACTGTTCCAGCGCATGGCTGTCGCGCAGGAGCTCGGACAGCGGCAGATCCTCCGTGACCAGCCCGTCGATCAGCCGGCGCCGCAGCCATTGCGGGCCATCGAGCAGGCGCGACAGGATCGTCGTGAGCACCAGGTTCCTGTTGCTGACGATTCCGAGATCACGCAGCCTTTCGCTGTAGCTCGTCGGAAATGGGCAATGGGCGACACCCTGCATTGCGCTGGTTGCATAAAGCCGGGCGATCAGCAGAAACCCCAGCCGCAACCTCTCATAGTCGCGCTCGTCGGAAAGGAGCGCGAACTGCACCTCCGGCTCGTCGAACGGCGATGGCGAGCGAAGCGCCACGTGGCCGCGCGAATAGGGCTTGTTGACCCAGCTCATCAGCGCGCCGATCTGCTCGCCGACCGGATGCCAGCCGGTCTTCGCCATCGCCACGAGATACATGTCGCAGGCGAGTCCCTCCGGCAGCCCTGAGGAATAGCGCAGACCGAGATGAATGTGCCGCCTGAGCGAACTCGGCAGCCGCGCCGCCTCGGCCATCACCGTCGAGATCGAGATCGCCGGATGCTCCTGCAGGTTCTTCCCCACGCCTGCGCGGTCGACCAGCGGTGCAATGCCCAGGCGGCCGAGCCTTTCGGCCGGTCCGATCCCGGCGCGCAGCAGCATGGCGGGCGAGTGCAGCGCACCGGCAGCGAGAATGACCTCGCCGGCCGCGATGGTCTCGGCGACGCCATCCCGCATCACGCGCACGCCGCTCGCCGCCAGTCCGTCGAACAGCAGATGGGTGACCTGGCTGTGCGGCAAGATCCTGAGATTGCCGCGCCGGCGGGTCTCCGCGTCGAGATAGGCGATGGCCGAGGACACCCGCTGATCGTTAACGTTGGAGATCGCCACCGGGAAAAAGCCCTCGGCGAATTCGCCGTTCTGGTCGGCGATCGCGGTAAAGCCGATCTCGGCGCAGGCCGCCGCGGCGGCGCGCGAGAAGCCCGGCCAGAGCTCCGACACTATGCGCCGAATGGGCAGCGGACCGGTGCGTCCATGCATAGGTCCCGCGAAATCGAGATCGCGCTCCATCCGGACGAAGTAGGGAAGCACGTCCTGCCAGTCCCAGCCTCTCACGCCCGACGCCGCCCATTCGTCATAGTCGTCCGGCGTACCGCGATTGGCCTGCATGTCGTTGAGGCTGGAGCCGCCGCCCATCAGCCGCGCCTGCTCGTAGCGCCGCGGCGGCTGGGCCGTATCGGGCGCATTGTGCGGCACCGGCGTCAGGCTGACCCTGAGATCGGCCCAGATATTCCGCGGATTGAAATAGGCGATGCGCGGATAGCTGTCGAGGATCTCCGGCTCGACCCGGCCCGGCGGCGTGTCGCGTCCCGCCTCGACCAGCACCACGCTCGATCGGCCGTCGGCACTCAGACGATTGGCGAGCACGCAGCCCGCCGAGCCGCCGCCGACAATCACGTAATCGCATTCGACCGCCATGCGACCCCCTCTTCTATCCAGCGCGTGAAGACGGTAGGTTCAGGTTCGATTTCGGGTCAAGCAGGCGATCGACATGCATGGCGGCACGACGGGAATACTGATGCTCGACACCCAATTTGCCCGGCTGCCCGGCGATGCCGGCAATCCGGCAACCTGGCCGTTCCCCGTCCGCATCGGCGTCGTCAAGGGGGCGAGCGTGGCCGCCGTCGTCGACCGCGGCGCGCGCGGGCTGGAGGACACCTTCATCGCCGCCGCCCGGGAGATGATCGAGCGCGATCGAGTCGATGCGATCACCACCACCTGCGGTTTCCTCGCGGTCCATCAACGGACCATGGCGGCGAGCCTCGGTGTTCCCGTTGCCACCTCCTCGCTGCTGCAGGTGCCGAGCGTCGAGCGCCTCCTGCCGCCGGGCCGCCGCGCCGGCATCGTCACCTTCGACCAGGCGCGGCTCACGCCCGACATTCTCGCCGCTGCCGGCGCTGCGGCCGACACGCCGATCGCCGGGCTGCCGCCGGATGGTCGCTTTCATGGCTATATTCGCCGCACCGACGCGCCGGAGCGCGACGCGCTCGCCGCCGAGATCGAGGCGGTGGTGGCGCGTTTTCTCGCCCGTCATCCGGAGGTCGGGGCGCTGGTTCTCGAATGCGCCAATCTGCCGACCTTCTCGGCAGCCCTCGCCCGTCGCTTCCGGCTGCCGGTCTTCGACATCGTCACGCTGGTCAACTGGCTGCGTTCGGCGATTGCCCCCGCCGACTATGCAAGCTGAATCAATCAAGGAACAATGGCTCATGGCAAAGCCCCGCATCGAAGGCTCCTTCGTCGCCGTCGTCACCCCGTTCAACCGGGACGGCACCGTCGACCATGAAGGGTTCCGCACCAATCTCGCCTTCCAGGAGGAGCATGGCACGGCCGCGGTGCTGATCCTCGGCTCGACCGGCGAGGTCAGCCTTTTGTCGCGCGAGGAGCGCCATGACGTCATTCGCCAGACGGTGAAGATGCGGCGCGGCACCATGCGGTTCTTCTATGGCTGCACCGCCAACAACACCGCCGAGACCATCGCGATGGTGAAGTTCGCCCGCAGCGAAGGAGCCGACGGAGCGATCCTCGCCGCGCCGTCCTATGTCGCTGCCGGCGAGGCCGATATCGAGCGCTACTTCCTGGAAATCGCCGACGCCACCGACCTGCCGCTCGGGATCTACAACAACCCGCCGCGGGTCAAGACCGACCTTCCGGCGGACGCGCTGCTGCGCCTCTTCAAGCACCCCAATTTCGTGGTGCACAAGGAATCGACCACCCGCGTCGCGCAAGTCGCGCAGATCCTGGCGGCGCGACCCGACGTGTCGGTCATGTGCTGCGACAGCCCCAATCTCGGGCTCGTCGTGCCGACCATGGCGTTGGGTGGGCACGGGACAGCGAACATGACCGGCAATCTGGCGCCCGCCGAGATGGCCCTGATGTCGCGGCCATGGGCCGGCGATGGTGAGGCGCAGACCTTCCGCGAGACCTATCTGCGCCTGCTGCCGCTGCTCCACTTCACCTATTCGGCGGTCAATCCGGTCGCCGTCAAATCGCTGATGCGGGCGCTCGGAATGCCGGCCGGCGATCTCAGGCGACCGCTGACCGGGCTTGACGAGCGCGCGCTGGCCGCCGGTCTCAGCATCGTGGCGGCGCTCGGCCTCGACCAGCGCTATGGCTACGGCCGGACCCCGGTCAAGGCGCGGCGCCTGCGGGCCGGCTGAACGCGGCAGAGACAATGCGTGCACGGTCGATCACCTGCGGCATCATCGGCGTCGGCCACCTGATACAGCACGTGCTGCCGGCGATGGTGAAGGCCGATGCCGCTTTCCTGCTGTCGGCGCGCAATCGCGAGATCGCCGCCGAGCTTGGGCGCCGTTTCGATCTCGAGATCGTCGACCAGAACCAGGCGATCGTCGATCGAAGCGAGCTGGTGATCCTGGCGGTGCGGCCGTTCCATGCCGTCGAGGTCATGCGGCCCCTTGCCTTTCGCAGCGATCAAACCGTGCTGAGCTTTTGTGCCGGCGTGCCGTCGGCGGCGCTCGCGCCGGCGGTCGCACCGGCAAGGCTGGTCATGGCGATGCCGGTCGTCGCCGCGGTCTATGGCGAGAGCCCGACGCTGCTCTTCCCGGAAGACGCCGCATGCCGGGCCCTGCTCGCGCCAGGCGGCCCGGTGATCGCGCTCGCCGACGAGGCGCAATTCACCCCGGCCTCGGTGATCGCCTGCTATTTCGGCTGGGTTCACGAGCTCTTAGGGCACATGATCGTCTGGACCGAGTCGCAGGGCATCGATCCCGCCGCTTCCCGGCTGCTGGTCGCGCAGATGACCAGGGCCGCCGCGACTATCATCCGTGAACGAACGGATACCTCGCCGGCCCAGCTCCTTGCCGAGCTAGCCATGCCGCGCTCCTTCACCCTGTCGGGCCTCGAGGATCTGCGCCGCGCGCACGCCGTCGAAGCATGGCCGAATGCCGCCTCCTGCCTTGCCGAGCGGCTGAAGGGGGAGACGTGAGGCAGTCGGCATCCGGCAATAGGCCGTGAGCTGTGCCCTACCCTACTGGCTACCGCCTACTGCCTACTGCCTACTGCCTACTGCCTATGGATACCACCGAACACAGACGCCGCCGTTCCATATCCTGCACCGACGGATGGCGCGGCGGGTCTTCCGAACCGTGGTGTTGCGGACGCAGACGCCGGCACGGCGCTGGAAGCCGACGCCGCAGACCTGGCGAATTTGCGTGACCAGGCTTTCCGGAACCTGCAGCGGCGGCGGTACCGGCATGGCCTGCGCCGAGCTTGCGAAGGTCAGCGTGAAGGCAAGCGCTAGCATTCTGATCATTGTTTCCTCCATCCGTCGAACAGACGGCCGGCCAAGATCCTCGGACGCGGCAGCAGGGGCTTCATTGATCCAGGTCAACGCGT